>NZ_JBANDC010000006.1:0-303795 GCF_038896935.1 Collimonas rhizosphaerae | reverse complement strand
CAGATCCTCAAGGCGCAGAACGAGGCGATCAAGGGCGGTGCTGCGCAGGAAGGCAGTTTCCCGGAACTGGCCCAACCACATCTGGTGCTGGCCAGTCCTGCCGGCATAGAAACCACCACCGCGCAATCGACGCACATTGCCAGCGATGAGCATACTGCCATCACTACCGGCGAGAGCCTGTCCATTGCCAGCGGAGACAGTCTGTTTGCAAGCATCAAAAACACGTTCCGGCTGTTCGTCCAGAAAGCCAATATAAAGTTGACTGCCGGGACTGGCGACATTGATATGCAGGCGCTGTCCGACAGCATCAACCTGCTATCCAAACTCAACATCACCCACACCGCCAATCGCATCACTATCACCGCCAAGGAAGAAGTGCTGATCAATGGCGGCGGCAGCTACGTCAAGTACAACGCTGCTGGGATCGAACACGGAACGAATGGCACTTTCGTAGCTCATGCAGCCTCGCACAGCCTGCCTGGGCCTAAGAATTTACCAGCCGTGATACCTGATTTCTCGAAAGGAGGACCGCCCTACAGCTTGCGTTGGAAGGTTCTCAGCGCTGTGGACGGCGAACCCGGCCACAGTGTCGATGTCGTCGCACGAGAGCATGGAGAAACCGGCGCTATAGTTGAAACCAAGACTGGCGGTGACGGTAGGAATGACCGACATAAAGACGAAGAAACGCCGACGGTGTACACAGCCCTGTTGGGCAGTGGTGAATGGGTAGTACATACCAGCCTTGAAGACGACCCGCAGCAACTAGAAAGGGCAGATTGGCATAACCAAGAAGCCGTGGACCCGAATGAGGACGCATAATGACCAGCAGCTATACCGTTCAACGAGGCGATACGCTTACAAAAATCGCCAAGCTACACGACTCTACACCGCAGGCCATTGCGGAGTTGAATCAGCTATCCGACATTAATTTGATTCACATCGGACAACGCCTGCAGGTTCCGGGCGCGTCTGCCCCAGTTCCCGAATTCAGACCCGCGCCGCACAATCAGGAACAAGCATTCCAGGAGCGCACTCTATTCATGCAGTTTGTGGATGTGCTCAATAAGCCGATCAAAGACCTGAAGGTAAAGCTGCATTTGGATGGAGAAACCGCCGAACATGTCACCGACAGCAAAGGTGAAGTACCACCCGTTGATGTAAAAAATAAGTCCAGCACTGTGAAGGTCGAGGTTGAGACTGTCAGTGGCAAATCCAAGCATATCGCCACGGTCAGTCCCAGAGGCGTCAATACCTATGTGCGATTGCATAGTCCAAAGCTGGCTGTGCAGTCGCAACTGCGTACGCACGAAGGGACGCCATCTGCGGCTCCGACACCAGTACTTCCGGGAGCTACCGCATCAGCGTCCCCAGTCACAGCTGCCGACGGCTCAACATCAAAGCCAAAAACTACCGTGCCCCCGGGGGCTGTCACAGACACTCGTTCGCCTGCAGGCCATCCAGTGCAGGAAGTCACGATGGAATGTCCGAACAAGCTGAATTTGAAGTTGATACAAAATTTCGCTTATCACGACTACATTGTCGCTGCAGCCACTCGAGCTGCAATGATTCCTCAGGCTATTGCGGCAATCATGAATGCCGAGGCCGCGACTATTTTCACGATAGAAGAAATTCCGGTAATCAATAAAAAAACAAAAGAGCCCGTACTTGATAAAAAAGGGAAGCCCGTTGTCAAGAAAAAGAAAATAAACACCTTTGTTTGGGATCCCAACTCGGCATCGCCAAATTCATCTGCTCGCGGTATGACTCAATTCCTGGACGCAACCTGGATAGAAATGGCCCTGACCGACGATACATTTTTGAATGCACGCGCTAAAAAAGAAGGATGGTTGACGAGGACCACTGTCACGATCAAGCATAAAAAAAGCGAGGAAACTAAAGAGGTTCCGGCATTCAAACTTGAGAATGGCACCTTTGTCACGCCAGGAAAAATCTCCATAGCACGACAATTATCTTCCAAGCCGCATTTGACGGGGCGAGCCACCGCCAGTGATGGCAATCTACAAAAATTGCTTGATTTACGGCTCCAAGCTGAGTACGCAATTCATACTGCAGTAGACTATGCCATGCAAAATCTGGCGATGTTGACAAAGGCAAAATTCAAGATCGATACTCTCAACGATGGAGAGAAGGCCAAAGTTGCATATCTGGCGCACCATCTAGGGCCGGGAGATGTCAAAGAATTTATCAACGACACCATGACGGCAGAACACGCTGAATATTTATTAAAGGCGCAGGTAGGCAAGGTTAATGCTGCAGAAAGAGCGGAAGAAAATAAAAGCAATTATTTGACCGCCCATAGAACTTGGCTTAATGGTTTTATCAACGACAGAATAACCGTTATTAAATATATGTGTGACGCAACCAAAGCTCCCACTGTTAGGGAATTATTGGACATCACGGTTGCTATAAGAGAGAAAGCATGAAATTGATAAGAATATTTATTTTTATACTCGCTTCTTCTCTGGCGCACATTGGTTTTGCAGAAGATGCTAAGAGTTCAACTACGAAGAACAATTCGTTCAGGGATGTCTACCCATCGAAATTTGGGATGATTCAACGTACCGACGATGGTAGCGTTATTTTGAATGGGAAAATTTTACTTCAAGGAAATTCTGAAAAAGATGATTTTGGTACGACGATTGATTATTCTGTTGTAGATTTTCAAGTGAATAAAAATTCTCCGGCAGTGGAGACTCAATCACACGGCGGCAGAAAATATTTTGGTAGGCAGGTCTATCGACTTGTTTTGGTCGGTAGATCTCAAAATCCGGTTTTTTACAGAATTGTGGATTTGACTGGCAAAGAACCGTTTATATCTGAAAGATTTGGCAAAAATGATCATTGGGCTAACGGCTACAAAAGCGCCGAATGGGGGAAAAATAAATCTTATATTAATTTAACAGGGGAAATCACATACCTATACACTACATACAAAGATGTTCAAGGACCGTTTGCTTACTAGTTCACTGTGTGTTGATTTGCATCCAAAATTGGCCCACTTTGCCGCATAATTTGCACACGAAACTGCCCCACGTTTAAGACACAATTCTGCTCACAACATTGAGTAGGGGGATTGGAGTGATCGACGTGGTATTACTAGGCATTATTCGACGCTGGCACATTCGCGACCAGGTCCCTCTAGGAGAGTTCGCCAGGCGCCTTGGCATCTCCAGAAACACCGCCCGGCGCTATCTGCGTACGGAAATCACAGAGCCGTCCTACGCGGAGCGGCGTTCGCCCAGTGCAATCGACAAATATGCGTTCCAGTTATCGGCTTTGTTAAAGACCGAGGCGGCCAAATCACGCAAGCAACGGCGCACATTGAAGCAGATCCATGAAGATCTGAAGGAATTGGGTTTTGAGGGATCTTATGACGGAGTTGTGGCGTTCGCGAAGGTATGGCGGGCGGGTCAAACTGACCGGGTCAATTCTGCAAGCAAACGAACAGACGGGCTTAGCCTTGAAAATTCAGCACCACAAATAAAATACGGGTTAGCAGCTCCGGCCGCTAACCCGCATCGAATCTTGCTCCCCGCAAAAAACGGAGGCAGATGCACAAAGCTTTTTAGGCTTTGAAAGTCCCTTCAGAAACCAAAGCCTGCAAAGGCAACCGCGGGCTAGGCTCTTCCTTGGCGCGCAAACCTTCCGGCAGCATGGCCTTGTCGCCGATCTTGCCGATGGCTACCGCCGCTTCAATCGCGAAATTGGCCGGTACACCCAGCTCAGTACGTGTCTTTTCCTTGTCGAAACCAGCCATGCCATGCGCATGCCAGCCGGACAAACTGGCTTGCAGCGCCAGGTAGCCCCAGGCCGAGCCGGCGTCGAAAGAATGGGTCGGCATGGCCACTTCTTCAGTGCTGCCCGGTGGCGCAAACGTGGTTTTCGACAAGACGATCACCAGCGCCGATGCATTTTCCGCCCAGCTGCGGTTGAATTCGTTGAGCAGGCCCAGCAGCTTGGTCCAGTGCGGCGTGCCGCGGCGGGCGAAGACGAAGCGCCAAGGTTGGGAGTTGTAGGACGACGGCGCCCAGCGGGCTGCTTCCAGGATGGTCAGCAGTTCTTGTTCGGAAATCTCGTCATTGGCGTAAGCGCGCGGCGACCAGCGGCTGAGGAATTGCGGGTGGGCTGGATGATCGGCTACGCGTGGTGTGGATTGGGTCATGAAAATTCCTGTATATAAATAAGCAAGGCAAAATCGATGCAGCCGGAAACATGCTCAAAAAAGCGCCCCGGCCGAGACGCTGCATCTTAGCAGCAGTTTTTGATGATTGCAGCGGACAGCAGGATTTAGGGAATTCCCTAGCCTGCCCGGGCAAGCCGGGTGAAGATTGCTATGCCAAGCCGGTATAATCGGGAATAATCAAGATTGCCTGGAAGTTGCCCGAGAGATCGGATAACCCCACAGATTTTTCGCATTAATCCAGTATTACTGACTACCTATCCTATGCTTGCACCACAGAAACAACAGATCATCGACCTTTTCAACGCTGCCTTGCAGCCCATTATCGCCGGCAGCGAGCTGCAGCCGACGGTGACGCTGGAGCGCCCACGCGATCCGTCGCACGGCGATGTCGCCTGCAATATCGCCATGCAACTGGCCAAGCCGCTGAAAAAGAATCCGCGTGAACTGGCGCAAGCCCTGGTGGCGGCCGTGATGGCCGGCGCCGGAGAAGGCAAGCTGATCGAAAGCGCCGAAATCGCCGGTCCGGGTTTCATCAACCTGCGCCTGACGGCGGCGGCCAAGCAGCAAGTGGTCAAGACCGTTCTTCAAGAGGCGGCTGAATACGGCAAGAGCCAGCTTGGCGCCGGCAAGAAAGTGCTGGTCGAGTTTGTTTCGGCCAATCCGACCGGCCCTTTGCACGTCGGCCATGGCCGCCAAGGGGCGCTGGGCGATGCCTTGTCGGCGCTGTTCGAGGTGCAAGGTTTCGACGTCACCCGCGAGTTCTACTATAACGACGCCGGGGTCCAGATCGCCACGCTGGCGACTTCGGTGCAGGCGCGCGCCAACGGTTTCAAGCCGGGCGATGCGGAATGGCCTGAAAGCGCCTACAACGGCGACTACATTGCCGATATCGCAAAGGATTTCCTGGCCGGGAAGACGGTCGCTGCCAGCGATGGCGAGCCGGTCACCGCCAGCGGCGACATCAGCGACATCGAATCGGTGCGCAAATTCGCCGTCGCCTACCTGCGCCGCGAGCAGGACCTGGATTTGCAGGCCTTCGGCGTCAAGTTCGACAACTATTACCTGGAAACCTCGCTGTACAAGGATGGCAAGGTCAACGCCACGGTCCATGCGCTGAACGCCGCCGGCGTCACCTATGAGCTGGATGGCGCCCTGTGGCTGCGCACCACCGACTATGGCGACGACAAAGACCGCGTCATGAAGAAGACCGACGGCACGTATACCTACTTCGTGCCCGACGTCGCCTACCACGTGGTCAAATGGCAGCGCGGTTTCGGCAAGGTCATCAATATCCAGGGCAGCGACCACCACGGCACCATCGCCCGCGTGCGCGCCGGCTTGCAGGCGGTCAACCTCGGCATCCCGCAAGGTTATCCGGACTATGTGCTGCACAAGATGGTGACGGTCATGAAGAACGGCGAGGAAGTGAAGATTTCCAAGCGCGCCGGTTCCTACGTCACCCTGCGCGACCTGATCGAATGGTCGGCGGGCGAAGACAGCGCTGCCGTGGACGGTGCGCAAGACAGCCCGCGCGACCTGACGCGCGGCCGCGACGCGGTGCGTTTCTTCCTGATTTCGCGCAAGGCGGATACCGAATTCGTGTTCGATGTCGACCTGGCGCTGGCCAAGTCCGACGAAAACCCGGTCTACTACGTGCAGTACGCCCACGCCCGCATCTGTTCGGTGCTGGCGCAGTGGACCGGCGACGAGGCCGGCCTGGGTTCGGTCGACCTGAGCCCGCTGACCGCGCCGCGCGAAGCCAGCCTGCTGGCCAAGCTGGCGGAATATCCGGACATGCTGCAGCACGCGCTGGAAGAGCTGGGGCCGCACCAGGTGGCGTTTTACCTGCGCGATTTGGCGGGCGAGCTGCATAGCTACTACAATGCTGAGCGGGTCCTGGTGGACGACGAGGCGCTGAAGATGGCGCGCCTGGCCTTGATGTACGCAACCCGGCAGGTGTTGCGCAACGGCTTGGCGCTGATCGGCGTATCGGCACCAGCCCGCATGTGAATCTACAATCGGCGATCTCCGGCAGCAGTTGCCGGAGACGGTCAGTAACCAGGATGTCATTGGGGAAGTATGAGCAAACTTAACAAGAAACAAGCTGGCGGTACCTTACTGGGCCTGATCTTCGGCCTGATCATCGGATTGGCGATAGCCGTGGTGGTGGCGATCATGATCACCAAGACGCCGACGCCGTTCACCAACAAGACAGCAAAAACCGAAAAAGCGCCGGAGGCCATCACCGCGCCAGCGGCTACGCCCGCGCCGGCGCCGTCGAACCCGGACCAGCTGCCGGATCCGAACAAGTCGCTATACGGTAACAAGGATGCGGCCAAGGAAGCCGCCAAGGCGTTCACACCGCCGCCGCCGGGCGCCGACGGCGTGCCGCCTAACGTGGCGGCCGAGAAGAAGCTGGATGCCCTGGTCGCCAAGGCGCAGGACAAGTCGGCTCCCATTGTCGACAAATCCACCGCCGACAAGACCAAGAAAGTCGCCGGCGACATCGCCGAAGCCAAGAGCAAAGCCACGGCGGCTGACGACAACTGGATCTATTTCCTGCAGGTAGGCGCCTTCCGCGAGCAGAGCGAAGCGGAAAGCGCCAAGGCGCGGCTGGCCTTGATGGGTTTCGAAGCCAAGATCAGCGAACGCCAGGCCGATACCGGCTCCTTGTACCGGGTGCGGGTGGGTCCGTTTAACCAGCTGGAAACAATGAACCGGATACGCGGAAAGTTGTCAGATAACGGCGTCAATGCCGCAGTGGTGCGCGCGGCGAAATAAGGGATGCAGGACCAGGCGTGTTTTTGATTGATGAGGAACAGGACTATGGCTCTCTCCCTGTTCCGTTGTTGGCTTTCACAATTTTAAAAAAAGGATAATTCATGCGTTTTTTTCAAAAAGCCCTGGCTATCGCCGGTCTTAGTCTGAGTTTTGGCCTGTTGGCCGCCAGTGCCGGCGCATCGCCGGCCGCTCCGGTCGCAGGTAAGGAATACAAGGTTCTCGATAACCCGCAGCCGACCGATACCGGCCTTGGCAAGAAAGTGGAAGTGACGGAGTTCTTCGGTTACTTCTGCCCGCATTGCAACGCGCTCGAGCCGACGCTGGAAGAGTGGATCGCCAAGCAGGGCGACAAGATTTCCCTCAAGCGGGTGCCGGTCGACTTCGGCGATCCGAATGGCGATCCAAAGAAATCGCCGTACGTAGCGCAGAAAAAGCTGTACTACACGCTGGAAGCCATGGGCAAGCTGCCTGAAATGCACAAGAAGGTCTTCAGCGCGATCCACGTCCAGCGCCAGCGTCTCGATACAGAGGCGTCCATCGCCGATTTCGCGGCCAAGCAAGGCCTGGACAAAGCCAAGTTCCTGGATGTGTACAACTCCTTCGCCGTGCAGACCAAGGTGACGCGCGCGGTCCAGCTGCAAAACGCCTATAAGATAGACGGCGTGCCGACGCTGATAGTCGACGGCCGTTATGTCACCTCGCCATCGATCGTCGGCGCGACGCCTGGCGCCGGCGACAGCGAGCCGGCCCTGTTCAAGTCCACCCTGCAAGTGATGGACAGCCTGGTGGCCAAGGCTGCCGCCGGCAAGAAGTAACAAGCAGCTGAATAAGCAGGCTGGCCGCGACGGCCGGTCCGGTAGTGTTGAAAAGTCCGCCACTCGCAAGAGGGCGGGCTTTTTTATCGAGGTAAAGCATGCAACGTGTATTCATCACCGGCGCTTCCAGCGGCATCGGCGCCGCGCTGGCGCAATATTATGCGGGCCAGGGCGCAGCGCTGGGGCTGGTTGCCAGGCGCCAGGACGTGCTGGAACAGCTGCGCGCCGGCTTGTCGCACCCGGAGCGGCATCGCCTGTATGCACTGGATGTCAATGACCACGCTGCATTGACGGCAGCGGCGGAAGATTTCATCGCCGCCGGCGGCGGCGCCGACGTGGTGGTCGCCAGCGCCGGGATTTCGCAAGGGACGCTGACCGAGCATGCCGAAGACCAGCAAGTGTTCGAACAGGTATTCGCCACCAACGTGCTGGCGACGGTCGCCACCTTTACACCGTTCATCGCCACCATGAAACGCCAGGCCCAGGCCGGGCAGAGAGATTTGCGCCTGGTTGGCGTCGCCAGCGTGGCAGGTATTCGCGGCTTGCCCGGAGCGGGCGCTTACAGCGGCTCCAAGGCAGCCGTGATCAGCTATTGCGAATCGCTGCGGGTGGAATTGCGGGCCAGCGGCATCAAGGTGGTCACCATCGTGCCCGGTTATATCGATACGCCGATGACCCAGGTCAACCACTACAAGATGCCGTTCCTGATGCCGGCGCCGCGGTTCGCCGCCAAGGCCGGCGCCGCGGTCGCGCGCGGCAGCAGCTACCAGGTGATCCCGTGGCAGATGGGCGTAGTCGCCAAGTTGCTGCGCCTGTTGCCGAACTGGCTGTACGACCTGGCATTTTCCAAGGCGCCGCACAAGGCGCGCAAAACCAAAGGCTGACCAGGACACATGGACTTTCACAATTTTTTCTTGTTCGTGCTGACAGAATTTGCGCTGTCGGCGTCGCCCGGGCCGGCAGTCATGCTGGTGGTCGCCTACGGCATCACGGTCGGCTGGAAGAAGTCGATTTTCGCCATCCTGGGGATACTCGCCGCCAACGCGATCTATTTCACCATTTCGGCGACCGGGCTGGGGGCCCTGATCGTCGCCTCGCATAGCTTGTTCAGCGTGGTCAAATGGCTGGGCGTGGCTTACCTGGCGTATCTCGGCCTGTCGGCGATATTCGGCCGGCCTTCGCCGATCACCGCCTCCAGGCTGGACAGCCGTAATGCCTCCGGCTGGAAGATCTGGTTCAGCGGCTTGACCCTGCAGCTGGCCAATCCCAAGGCGCTGATTTTCTTTATCGCCATCCTGCCGCAGTTCCTTAACCCGGCCGCCAACGTGCCGCTGCAAATGATCTGGCTGGCGGCGGGTTCGATTATCCCGGAGTTCTTTATCCTGGTCGGCTACGCGGTACTGGCCGGAAAAATGCAGACCATCGCCACCCGCCCGAGTTTTGCCCGGCTTACCGACCGCGTCGCCGGCTCGCTGATGCTGGCGGTGGCGATGATCGTGGCGGCGATACGGCAGTAAATACCGCAGTAAATACGGGCATCGTCAGGCAAGGCTGAAACGGTAGACCTGGTCGTCGTCCAGCCGCCGTTTCAGCACGCCGTCAAACCACAGCTTGTGCAAATGCGCCAGCGCTTCGCCCAGTGCGAAAGTCATCTGGTGCGCATCCAGCGGCCGCCGGAACATGACCGGCACGATGTCGCTGGCGGACTGCGGCGCCGCGGTGCAGGCTTGCACCACTTCCACCAGCCGGTCGCGATGATGTTGCTGCAGCTGATCGATGCGGATCTGCAAGCCGCGGAACGGCTTGCCATGCGACGGCAGTACCAGCGTGGAGGCCGGCAACGCGCGGTATTTTTCCAGCGAGTCCATGTATTGCTGGACCGGGTTCGATTCCGGCTCGATCGCAAATACCGAGACATTGGTGGAAATCCGCGGCAACACCATGTCCCCCGAAATCAGCAGGTCCAGCCCGGCGCAATGCAGCGCCACGTGTTCCGGCGCATGGCCGAAGCCGGTGATGACCTGCCATTGATGCTTGCCGATGCGCAGCTGCTGCCGGTCGGCCAGCCGATGGTAAGCCTGCGGCACCGCCGGCACCATGGCCGGATAGTAGGATTTGCGCTGCGCCACCTTGGCGACGACTTCGGGGTCGCGCATGCCGTGCTGCTGGAAGTGCGGCAACGCCGCGCTGCCGTCGGCGCCGGGCAGCGCCGCCGACATGATGCGCGCCGAGAAATATTCGCCGCCGCTCATCCACAGCGGCGCTTGCCAGCGTGTGCATAGCCAATCGGCCAGGCCGACGTGGTCTGGATGGCAATGGGTGACCAGCACCCGCAATACCGGCAGGCCGCGCAGTTCGCTTGCAAAAATGGCATCCCAGGCCGCGCGGGTGGCGTCGTTGGCGATGCCGCAATCGACGATGGTCCAGCCATGGCGGACGCCGTCCTCCGTTTCCATGCTGTCTTCCAGCAACCATAGATTGATATGGTCCAGCGCAAACGGCAAACCCATGCGCAGCCAGCGCACGCCCGGCGCGACTTCAAGGGTGGCGCCACCGGCGGGCAAGGTATCGCCGAATGCGTAGCTGAGCTGGGCTTCGAGTGGATTCATCGGGAATTCTTTCTTTTTTGGTAACGCCAGTAGTTTTTCGGTGTTTTCATTTTCCGCCAGCGCGCCTACAATATGCTTTACGTTAACGTTAACTGCCATTGTACCTAAACCAGCATTTTTTGTTCTGCCCACCCAACCATGCCGACCTACACCATCACTGAACTTGCCCGTGAATTCGACATTACCCCCAGGGCGATCCGCTTCTATGAGGACCAGGGCTTGCTCAGCCCGAAGCGGGATGGCGCCGGCGGCCGCAACCGGGTGTATGCCGGCCGCGAGCGCACCCGCCTCAAGCTGACCCTGCGCGGCAAGCGGCTGGGCCTGACCTTGTCGGAAATCAAGAGCCTGGTCGACATGTACGACTCGCCCAAGGATTCGGCGCCCCAGCTGGAACTGTTCCTGGAAGTGCTGGCGCGTCATCGGGAACACCTGGAGCAGCAGCGCGAGGACATCGAAGTGACCCTGGCGGAAATTACCGCGCACGAAGACGAATGCCGGCGCCTGCTGAGCAGCGGCGAGCTGAGCGACCACGCCGCACCCTGAATTTCCCCTCAAACAACATTCAACAACCGGCAAGAATAACGAAGGAGACAACATGATCCATTTACCAGGCTTGACGTTCGACCACGGCGAAGACATCGCCGCGCTGCGCAGTGCGATCCAGGAATTCGCCGCCGCGGAGATCACCCCGCGCGCCGCCGAAATCGACCGCAACGACCAGTTTCCGATGGACCTCTGGAAAAAAATGGGCGACCTCGGCCTGCTCGGCATCACCGCTGAAGAGGAATACGGCGGCAGCGGCATGGGCTATCTGGCGCACATCATCGCCATGGAAGAAATCTCGCGCGCATCCGCCTCGGTCGGCCTGTCCTACGGCGCCCACTCCAACCTGTGCGTCAACCAGATCAAGCGCAACGGCAATGCCGGGCAAAAAGCCAAGTATCTGCCGAAACTGATCTCCGGCGACCATATCGGCGCCCTGGCGATGTCGGAGCCGAACGCCGGCTCCGACGTGGTCAGCATGAAGCTGCGCGCCGAACTCAAGGGCGACCGCTGGGTGCTCAACGGCACCAAGATGTGGATCACCAACGGTCCCGATGCGGACGTGCTGGTGGTATACGCCAAGACCGACCTGGACGCCGGTGCGCGCGGCATGACCGCGTTCCTGATCGAAAAGGGCTTCAAGGGCTTCAGCGTGGCGCAAAAGCTGGACAAGCTCGGCATGCGCGGTTCCCACACCGGCGAACTGGTGTTCCAGGATTGCGAAGTGCCGGCGGAAAACGTGCTGGGCGGCCTGGGCCAGGGCGTCAACGTGCTGATGTCGGGCCTCGATTACGAGCGCAGCGTCCTGTCGGGCGGCCCGCTTGGTATCATGCAGGCATGCATGGATGTCGTGGTGCCGTATGTGCATGACCGCAAGCAGTTCGGCCAGTCGATCGGCGAATTCCAGCTGATGCAGGGCAAGCTGGCCGACATGTATTCGACCATGATGGCTTGCAAGGCATACGTGTACGCCGTCGGCCAGGCTTGCGACCGCGCCAAGACGCCGGCCGCGGCCAGGGCCCTGCGCAAGGACGCCGCCGGGGCGATCCTGTATTCGGCGGAAAAAGCCACCTGGATGGCGGGCGAAGCGATCCAGGCGCTGGGCGGCAACGGCTACATCAATGAATATCCGGTGGGACGCCTGTGGCGCGACGCCAAGCTGTACGAAATCGGCGCCGGCACCAGTGAAATCCGCCGCATGCTGATCGGCCGCGAATTGTTTGCGGAAACCTGCTGACCGCCTGGCAAGGGGATTGCGGCCGCTGCAAACGATTTTGCAATCCCTCTGACTAGTGGCACAATTGATATAAAGGCAATAGCGTCGAGAACATGACTTCACTGCATATCCACACCGCGTTACTGCGACACCCGCAACTTTCCGTCGCACTCGACAAGCAAGTTTTGCTGAAGATGGAAAACACCCAGCCGGCCGGCTCGTTCAAGCTGCGCGGCATCGGCTTGCTGTGCCAGCGCGCGGTGGCCGGCGGCGCCAGCCACCTGGTGTGTCCGTCGGGCGGCAATGCCGGCTTCGCGGCGGCGTTTGCCGGCGCGGCGCTGGACGTCAAGACCACCATCGTGGTGCCGCAAACCACCGCCGCCGAAGTCTGCCGGCGCATCCGCGATATCGGCGCCGAAGTGATCGTCCACGGCAGCGGCTGGGATGAAGCCAACCAGCTGGCGCTGCAGCTGTGCGAACAGCCCGGCAGCATTTACATCCCGCCTTTCGACCACCCCGATATCTGGGACGGCAACGCCACCATGATCGATGAAGCGGTGCTGCAGGCGCGCGAGCTGGGCGTCGATTTCGATGTCGTCATCTGCTCGGTCGGCGGCGGCGGCCTGATGAGCGGCGTGCTGAGCGGCCTGCATCGCAACGGCTTGCCGCATATCCCGCTGATCGTCGCCGAAACCGAAGGCGCCGCGTCGCTGAACGCCGCCATGTCGGCCGGCGGACTGGTGACGCTGCCGGCAATCACCTCGATCGCCACTACCTTGGCCGCCAAGCGCGTGGCGGCGGAATGTTTCGCCTGGACCCAGCGCCATGAGGTGCACAGCGTGGTGGTCACCGACAAACAGGCGGTCAGCGCCACGCTGGCGTTTGCCGACCAGATGCGGACCCTGGTGGAACCGGCCTGCGGCGCGGCCCTGGCCGTGGCCTACGAAAAACTGCCGGTGCTGGCGCCATACCAGCGGCCGCTGATCGTGGTGTGCGGCGGCATCGGCGTCAGCCTGGCGATGCTGGCCGGCTGGAAGGAGCGGTTTGAATTGTGATTACGTCGGCCAACTTTCCGAAATTACTGTCGTCGCAGATCGCTTTCGATACTGCGCGCATGATACTGGACGGTTTCGACAAGCATTACCGGCTGTTCCGCGAAGCCAGCACGCTGGCCAAGCAGCATTTTGAAAGCGCCGACTGGAAAACCGCGCAGCTCGCCGCACGCGAACGGATTGGTTTCTATGACGCGCGCGTGCACGAATGCGTGCAGGCGCTGGAAGACGAGTACGATCCCAACGACTTGACCGACCAGGTCTGGCGCGAAGTGAAACTGCATTACATCGGCATGCTGACCGACCACAAGCAGCCGGAACTGGCCGAGACTTTCTTCAACTCGGTCTGCTGCAACATCCTGCACCGCACCTATTTCCATAACGATTTCATCTTCGTGCGGCCGGCGGTATCGACCGAATACATCGACACCGACGAGGCCCTGCCCACCTACCGCGTGTATTACCCGGCCAAGGACGGCCTGCATTACACGCTCAAGCGCCTGATCACCAACTTCCAGCTGCAGCGCCCGTTCGCCGACCTGGACCGCGATGTCGCGCTGGCCGAAGAGCGCATCGCGCAGGCGTTCGGCGCCGCCGCGCTGGAACCGAATCACCAGATCCAGGTGCTGTCCAACCTGTTCTACCGCAACAAGGGCGCGTACGTGGTCGGCAAGATGATCAACGGCCCGCGCGAATATCCGTTCGTGGTGCCTATCCTGCACGACAAGGACGGCAAGCTGGTGCTGGATGCGGTGCTGTTCGACAACAAGATACTGACCATCCTGTTTTCCTTTACCCGCGCCTACTTCATGGTCGACATGGAGGTGCCGTCAGCCTACGTGCAGTTCTTGCGCAGCCTGCTGCCGAACAAGCCGCGCAGCGAAATCTACACGATCCTGGGTTTGCAAAAGCTGGGAAAAGCGCTGTTCTACCGCGATTTCCTGCGCCACCTGCGGCATTCGTCGGACCATTTTGAAATCGCCCCGGGGATCCGCGGGCTGGTGATGGTGGTGTTCGCCTTGCCGTCGTTTCCCTACGTGTTCAAGGTGATCAAGGATTATTTCCCGGCGCCCAAGGAAACCACCAACGCGCTGGTCAAGGAAAAATACCTGCTGGTCAAGCACCACGACCGCGTCGGCCGCATGGCCGATACCCTGGAGTATTCCAGCGTGGCCTTTCCGCGCGCGCGGTTTGCCGACGAGCTGCTGGCTGAGCTGAAACAGGTGGCGCCGTCGGTGGTCGAAGAAGACGGCGACGAAATCATCATCAAGCACCTGTATATCGAGCGCCGCATGATGCCGCTGAATATCTACCTGAACAATGCCGAAAAAAACGGCGACCAGGCAGCGCTGGAACACGGCATTACCGAATACGGCAACGCCATCAAGGAACTGGTCGCCGCGAATATTTTTCCCGGCGACATGCTGTATAAAAATTTTGGCGTGACACGCCATAACCGGGTCGTGTTTTACGACTATGATGAGATTGAATACATTACCGACTGCAATTTCAGGACTATCCCGCAGCCGCGTAACGAGGAAGACGAGATGTCGGCCGAGCCCTGGTATTCCATCGCCAAGAACGATGTCTTTCCGGAACAATTCGGTGTATTTCTTCTCGGAAATCAAAACGTGAAAAAATACTTTATCAAGCATCATGCGGATCTGTTGACCCAGCAATATTGGCAACAACACAAGCAACACATCCTTGAGGGCCATTTCGACGACGTGTTTCCATATCCGCAAGAGTGTCGTTTTACCCATGTGCAAAGTTAGTTGACCAGCAACAAAACCGGACCGTTTTATTTTTAACCAACCAGGCAGCAAAGCCGCTCACGGGAATCGCCAGCGGATACAAGCGATCCCGAAGTTGCTTACAAGTTGTCGTAATCTGGAGAAACAACATGAATGACCCAATCGTTATCGTCGGTGCAGCGCGTACTCCAATGGGTGCGTTTCAGGGTGATTTTTCGTCATTGACCGCCAGCGACCTGGGCGCCGTGGCGATCAAGGCCGCCGTGGAGCGCGCCGGCCTGAAACCGGAGCAAGTCGACGCCGTGTTGTTCGGCAACGTGCTGCAAGCCGGCCAGGGCCAGGCGCCGGCACGGCAGGCCGCCATCAAGGCCGGTTTGCCGGTGTCGGCCAATGCCGCCACCATTTCCAAGGTATGCGGCTCGGCGATGCAAGCCACCATGTTCGCTTTCGACGCCTTGCTGGCCGGGACCAATGAAGTGGTGGTCGCCGGCGGCATGGAATCGATGACCAATGCGCCGTACCTGCTGCCGAAGGGACGCAGCGGCTACCGCGTCGGCCACGGCACCGTCCTCGACCATATGATGCTGGACGGCCTGGAAGACGCTTATTCCAAGCTGGAGAATGGCGGCGGCCGTTCCATGGGCACCTTCGGCGAAGAGTGCGCCGCCAAATACCATTTCAGCCGCGCTGACCAGGATGCATTCGCGATCGCGTCGGCGCAGCGCGCGCAGGCGGCGACTGCCGATGGCTCCTTCAAGTGGGAAATCGCGCCGGTGACCGTCACCAGCCGCGCCGGCGAAGCCGTGATCGACAAGGATGAAGGTCCGCAAAAAGCCAAGGTGGAAAAGATCCCGTCGCTGCGCCCTGCGTTCAAGAAAGACGGCACCATCACCGCCGCTTCGTCGTCGTCGATCAACGACGGCGCCGCGGCGCTGGTGCTGATGCGCGAATCGACTGCCAAGAAACTCGGCTGCACGCCGATTGCCCGCATTCTCGGCCACGCCAGCCATTCGCAGGAACCGGAATGGTTCACTACCGCGCCGGTAGGCGCGATTGAAAAGCTGTACAAGAAAGTCGGCTGGAAGAACAGCGATGTCGACCTGTTCGAAGTCAACGAAGCGTTCGCCGTGGTGCCGATGGCGGTCATGAAAGAACACGACATCCCGCACAGCAAGATCAACGTCCACGGCGGCGCATGCTCACTCGGCCATCCTATCGGCGCTTCCGGTGCGCGCATCATCGTCACGCTGCTGGGCGCCTTGAAGGCAAAAGGCGGCAAGCGCGGCGTGGCGTCGCTGTGCATCGGCGGCGGCGAAGGCACCGCGATTGCCGTCGAACTGGTCTGAGGGACGACAGCAAGCCATCGTTAGCGCAACACGGTAGCAAGCAGTAAATGGATCAGCGTTTTTCCGTGGGATTTCCGCGGATCGGCGCTGATCTTTGTTATTGGTCTTGGTGAATTATGATTTAAACAAGTAGGGCGGGTTTTACCTACAGCGCAATTCGCATTGGTCCTTACCATTTCAGACAAGGTATAAGAAGATGGCTGCCGCAATTGATTTCTACTTCGATTTTTCCTCTCCGTATGGTTATTTCGCCGCCACCCATATCGATGAGCTGGCCGCAAAGTACCAGCGCGATGTCGAATGGCATCCGATCCTGCTAGGCCCGGTATTCAAGACCACCGGCTCGGCGCCGCTGGCCCAGGTGCCGATCAAGGGCGACTATTCGTTCCACGATTTCGAGCGCAGCGCGCGTTTTCACGGCATTCCCTACAAGCGTCCCGGCGCATTCCCGATCTCGACGCAGGCGGCGGCGCGCGCCGTGCTGTGGGTGCGCGGCAAGCAAGGCGAAGACAAGGCCATCAAGTTCGCCAAGCAGATTTACAAGGCTTATTTCGTCGACGGAACCAATATCGGCGAACCGATGCATTTGCTGGAAATTGGCCACCACAGCGGTATCGATACCAACGGCCTGAGCGACGGCATCAACAGCCTGCCGATCAAGAACCAGCTGAAGGCGGAAGTCGACCTGGCGATGGCGCGCGGCGTGTTCGGTTCACCGTTCGTGATTGTCGACGGCGAGTCGTTCTGGGGTTTCGACCGCTTCGACCAGCTCGAAGCATTCCTGAGGGATGGCAAGATTTGAAAGAGAAGGCGATGGATTGTCCCTGCGGCGGCGGCAGTTATGCACAGTGCTGCGGCCGTTATCACAGCGGCGCGGAAGCCGCGCCTACAGCACTGGCGCTGATGCGCTCGCGCTATAGCGCGTATGTGATGGGCAAGGATGCTTACCTGCGGGCGACATGGCATGGCAGCACCCGGCCGCCCGAGCCTGTCGCCGCCGAAGCGGGGCTGAAGTGGCTGGGCCTGGAGGTGCGCAAGCACCAGGCGGAAGGCGACAGCGCCACGGTGGAATTCGTGGCGCGCTACAAGATCGACGGCCGTGCGCAGCGCTTGCATGAGATCAGCCGCTTTGTGCGCGAGCGCGAAGCGGGAACAGAAAGCCAGCCATGCTGGTTCTATGTCGATGGCAGTTTCCCGGAAAAATAAAAATCGTCACGGGAAGCGGCGGCGGCCATAACAGGAGACAAGATTATGAGACAACTGAATTCCAGCATCGATCGCGGCAGCCAGGATATGCCGCTGATCGAACAGACGATCGGCGTTTTCTTCGATGAAATGGTGGAGCGGGTAGCCGGCAACGACGCACTGGTGTCGCGCCACCAGCAGATCCGCCTCAGCTACCGGCAACTGCAAGGCCAGGCGCGGCAGCTGGCCAGCGCCATGCTCAAGCTCGGCCTGCAGCCGGGCGACCGCATCGGCATCTGGTCGCACAACAATGCCGAGTGGCTGCTGACGCAGCTGGCCACGGCCTATGCCGGCATCGTCCTGGTCAACATCAATCCGGCCTATCGGGTCAGCGAGCTGGAGTACGCGCTCAACAACGTCGGCTGCAAGGCGCTGATTTCGATGACCAGTTTCAAGACCAGCGATTACCTGGAAATGATACGCACGCTGGCGCCGGAACTGCAGCACGCTATCCCGGGACAACTGCAGGCAGCGCGCTTGCCGTCCCTGAAGACCGTGATCCAGCTTGGCGGCGGCGAGGAGCCGGGCATGTTGCGTTTTGCCGACCTGATCGCCGGCGGCGATGCGGCCGACCCGCGGCTGGCCGAGATCGGCGCCCGCCTGCAAGCCGGCGATCCGATCAACATCCAGTTCACCAGCGGCACCA
Source organism: Collimonas rhizosphaerae (assembly GCF_038896935.1). NCBI lineage: Bacteria > Pseudomonadati > Pseudomonadota > Betaproteobacteria > Burkholderiales > Oxalobacteraceae > Collimonas > Collimonas rhizosphaerae. The sequence continues at coordinate 285,584 of NZ_JBANDC010000006.1, read as the reverse complement.
CCGGCTTCCCGAAAGGTGCGACGCTGACCCACCGCAATATTCTGAACAACGGCTTTTTCATCGGTGAAGCGATGAAGCTGACCGCGCAAGACCGGCTCTGCATCCCGGTGCCGCTGTATCACTGCTTCGGCATGGTGCTCGGCAACCTGGCCTGCCTCACGCATGGCGCCACCATCGTCTATCCCAACGATGGCTTCGAGCCGCTGGCGGTGCTGCAGGCGGTGCAGGAAGAACGCTGTACCGGCTTGCACGGCGTGCCCACCATGTTCATCTCCGAGCTGGACCATCCGCGCTTTGCCGAATTTGACTTGTCGACGCTGCGCACCGGCATCATGGCCGGCTCGCCGTGTCCGATCGAAGTGATGAAACGGGTGGTGCGCGACATGCACCTGGAACAGATCACGATCGCCTACGGCATGACCGAAACCAGCCCGGTCAGCTGCCAGAGCATGACCGATACGCCGCTGGAGAAACGCGTTTCCACGGTCGGCCAGGTTCAGCCGCACCTGCAGGTGAAAATCGTCGATCCCGAATCCGGCGCGGTGATGCCGATCGGCAGTTCCGGCGAACTGTGCACCCACGGTTATTCGGTGATGCACGGCTATTGGGGTGATGAAGCAAAGACGCGCGAAGCGATCGACAGCGAAGGCTGGATGCATACCGGCGACCTGGCGACCATGGACAGCGAAGGCTACGTCAATATCGTCGGCCGCATGAAGGACATGGTGATCCGCGGCGGCGAGAATATCTACCCGCGCGAGATCGAAGAATTCTTGTACCGCCATCCGGCGATCCAGGATGTGCAGGTGGTCGGCGTGCCGGATCCGAAATACGGCGAGGAGTTGTGCGCCTGGATTATCCTGCGCCCCGGCCACGCCGCGGACGAACAAGCCGTGCGCGATTTTTGCCAGGGTCAGATCGCCCACTATAAGGTGCCGCGTTATATCCGGTTTGTCGATGCATTCCCGATGACGGTGACCGGCAAGATCCAGAAATTCAAGATCCGTGAAGCGATGAAGGATGAGTTGAAGCTCAACGACATCCACACCGCGTAAAAAACGTTCCAAAAGAATGGTTCCAAAAACAAGAGACAAAGGACATCGCAATGCCCCAGTTAGAAAGCAAGCTGAATCCACGCAGCGAAGAATTCCAGCAAAACGCCAACGCGCTTAACCTGCTGGTCGACGACCTGCGCCAGAAAGTCGCGCAGATCGCCGAGGGCGGCGGCGAAGCCGCGCGCCACAAGCATGTGGCGCGCGGCAAGCTGCTGCCGCGCGAACGGGTGCAGATGCTGCTCGATCCCGGCACGCCGTTCATGGAATTTTCCCAGCTGGCGGCCTACCACGTCTACAAGGACAAGGATGGCAGCGACGCGGCGCCCGCCGCCGGCGTGATTACCGGCATCGGCCGCATCGCCGGCCAGGAATGCGTGGTGGTCTGCAATGACGCTACCGTGAAAGGCGGAACTTACTATCCGCTCAGCGTCAAGAAACATCTGCGCGCGCAGGAAATCGCCGAACAGAACAACCTGCCCTGCATCTACCTGGTCGACAGCGGCGGCGCCAACCTGCCGAACCAGGACGAAGTGTTTCCCGACCGCGACCATTTCGGCCGCATCTTCTACAACCAGGCCAACCTGTCGGCCAAGGGCATTCCGCAGATCGCCGTGGTGATGGGCTCGTGCACCGCCGGCGGCGCCTACGTCCCGGCGATGAGCGACGAGTCCATCATCGTCAAGAATCAGGGCACGATTTTCCTGGCCGGACCGCCGCTGGTGAAAGCCGCGACCGGCGAGGTGGTGAGCGCGGAAGACCTGGGCGGCGGCGATGTCCACACCCGCTTGTCCGGCGTGGCTGACCACCTGGCGCAAAACGACATGCACGCGCTGTCGCTGGCGCGCACCGTCGTCTCCAACCTGAACCGCCAGAAACCGCCGGGCCCGCTGCTGCGCCCCGTGGTCGAACCGAAGTACCCGGCCCAGGAACTGTACGGCGTGATTCCGCTCGATACCCGCAAGCCTTTCGACGTGCGCGAAGTGATCGCGCGCATCGTCGACGGCAGTGAATTCGACGAATTCAAGGCGCGCTACGGCACCACGCTGATCTGCGGCTTCGCCCATATTTACGGCATGCCGGTCGGCATCGTCGCCAACAACGGCATCCTGTTTTCGGAGGCGGCCCTGAAGGGCACGCATTTCATCGAGCTGTGCTCGCAGCGCAAGATCCCGCTGGTGTTCCTGCAAAACATCACCGGCTTCATGGTCGGCCGCCGCTACGAAAACGAAGGCATCGCCCGCAACGGCGCCAAGATGGTGACGGCGGTGGCGACCACCGCGGTGCCCAAGCTGACCGTCATCATCGGCGGCAGCTTCGGCGCCGGCAACTACGGCATGTGCGGCCGCGCCTATTCGCCGCGCTTCCTGTGGATGTGGCCGAATGCGCGCATCTCGGTGATGGGCGGCGAACAGGCTGCCGGCGTGCTGGCGACCGTCAAGCGCGACGGCATCGAAGGCAAGGGCGGCAGCTGGAGCGCAGAGGAAGAGGAAGCTTTCAAGAAACCGATCCGCGACCAGTATGAACACCAGGGCCATCCGTATTACGCCTCCGCCCGCTTGTGGGACGACGGCGTGATCGATCCGGCCGATACCCGCAAGGTGCTGGGGCTGGGTTTGAGCGCAGCCTTGAACGCGCCGATTGCGGACACCAGGTTCGGCGTGTTCCGGATGTAAAACCAGATAACGGAAAAACCATGAGCAGATTGGCAGGGATAACGGTGACACGGGCGGCGCGCCATGCCTTGGCGTGCGCATGCCTGTGCATCTGGTCGGCGCATGCGGCAGGGCAGGCGCTGGCGCAGGACTTGAATGAAGTTGTCGCCAGCGTGCCTGTGACGGTCAAGAACCTGTACGGCCGCACGTTCACCGGCAAGGTCATCGTGACGCAATTCAAGCCGGCCGGCGCCGGACCGTTTCCGATCGTCATCATCAATCACGGCCGCGGCAACGACCGCTCCAAGCCCGGGCGTTTCCGCTACACCCAGCAGGCGCGTTTCTTCACCGAGCGCGGTTTTGCCGTGTTCGTGCCGACCCGGCTAGGCTACGGCGATACCGGCGTCGATCCGGATCCTGAGGACAGCGGCGGCTGCCGCGATAAAGATTACGCGCCGATGGCCGAGGCTGCCAGCACGGAAGTGCTGGCGGTGCTGGCGTATGCCAAGCAGCAGCCCTACGTCAATCCCGAGCGGGTGCTGCTGATCGGCCAGTCGGTGGGCGGCTACACCACTACCGCTGCCGCCGCCAAGATGCCCCAGGGCCTGGTGGCCGCGATCAATTTTGCCGGCGGCTCCGGCGGCGATCCCGAGACGCACCCAGGCGTACCCTGCCAGGGCGGCAAGCTGGAAAGCATGTACGCCGAATTCGGCAAGACCGCCAAGGTGCCGATGCTATGGATATATACCGAAAACGACCTGTATTTCGGACCGCAATACAGCCAGGCCTGGCACGCGGCGTTTAACCAGGCAGGCGGCCAGGCGGAATTCAAGCTGCTGCCGCCGTTTGCCAAGAACGGCCATACGCTGTTTGTGGCCGGCTTGAACATCTGGGAGCCGCTGGTGGCGGAATTCCTGGGACGAAACGGATTTCCTGCGGAGCCGTTGAAACAATGATGCAGCAATATTTTGCGACGCTGGCCCGTTGCCACAAGCGGAGATGAACAAGTGACTTATCAGACTTTAGCAATACAGCATGCGCCTCAGGTAGCGACCATCGTCCTCAACCGGCCCGAGGTGCGCAATGCTTTCAATGAAACCATGATTGCCGAAATCACCCACGCCTTTGCCGAACTGGGCAGCATGGCCGAGGTGAGGGCGATCGTGCTGGCCGCCAGCGGCGCGGCGTTCTGCGCCGGCGGCGACCTCAACTGGATGAAGGCGATGGCCGACTATACGCCGGAGCAGAACCGCGCCGATGCCGCGCTGCTGGCGACCATGCTGCGCACCATTTATCAATGCCCGAAGCCGGTGATCGCCAAGGTGCAGGGCGACTGTTATGCCGGCGGACTTGGCCTGGTGGCTGCCTGCGATATCGTGGCGGCGGTGGAGACGGCGCAGTTCTGCCTGTCGGAAGTCAAGATAGGGCTGATCCCGGCTACCATCTCGCCTTACGTCATCAAGGCTATCGGCGAATCGGCTGCGCGGCGCTATTTCATTACCGCCGAGCGCTTTTCCGCCGAAACCGGCCAAAAGCTGGGGCTGGTGCACGAAGTGACGACGGCGGAAAAACTGGATGAAAGCGTGGCTTTGCTGCTCAAGGCCCTGCTGGCGGCCAGCCCCAACGCCGTGACCGAGGCCAAGCGCCTGGTGCGCGCGGTTGCCGGCCAGCCGCTGACGGCAGTGCTGATCGCCGACACCGTGGAAGAGATCGCCAAAATCCGCGCTTCCGCCGAGGGGCGCGAGGGCGTACGCGCCTTCCTGGAGAAGCGCAAACCATCCTGGTTGGCGTGATCACATACAATCTCGTCCTTGCAAAGACGATTTTGCCAAAGTAAATGCTGGAAAAGATGTTAAATGATTAATGAAGATTTCTTGAACGACCCGTACCCCGCCTATCACGCCCTGCGTGCCGCGGGCGCGCTGCACTGGAGCCCGGAATTCTGCGGCGGCGCCTGGCTGCTGACGGGCCACGCCGATGTCGCCAGCGTGCTGCGCGATCCGCGCTTCTCGGTGCGGCGCGCCGGCGGCTGGGCCAACAGCAGCGGTCCGGAAGCCTTGACCGAGCTGCGCGAGTTCAAGCGCATTTTTTCGCGTTCGCTGCTGTTCGTGGACGCGCCCCAGCACACCCGCCTGCGCCAGGTGATGAACGCCGGTTTCAAGCCATCGGCGTTGCAAGAACTGGCGCCGCAGATCCAGGAGATCGTCGACCGCCTGCTGGACCAGATAACCGTCAAGGCTGCCGATAGCGCATCCGGCCAGTTTGCTGAGTTTGCTCAGTTTGACTTCATGAGCGATTTTGCCCGTCCCCTGCCGGCGCTGGTGATTGCCGGCATGCTCGGCATCGCCGCTGAAGACCGCAGCGAATTCGTGGCATGGTCCGACGATATCGCCGCTTTCATCGGCAGCCCGACGCCGACCCTGGAGATCGCCCGCGCGGCCCAGGCCAGCCTGGTCGCCATGAACGAATATTTCCGCCAGCTGCTGCCGCAGCGCCGCGCAGCGCCTAGGGACAGTGGCGACCTGATGAGCCAGCTGATACGCGCCGAAGCCACGGGCGGCATCATCACCACCAAGGAATTGCTGGCGCAGTGCTGCACGCTGCTGTTCGCGGGCCATGAAACCACGCGCAACCTGCTGGGTAACGGCATGCTGGCGCTGCTGCAGCATCCGGAGCAATGGCAGTCTTTGCAAGACACGCCGGCGCTGCTGCCGTCCGCCTTGAAGGAACTGCTGCGTTTCGACAGCCCGGTGCAGTACACCGGACGCCGTCTCAAGGTCGATGTCGAGATGCATGGCCAGCTGATGAAAAAAGGCGACCTGGTGATCCCGCTGATCGGCGCCGCCAATCGCGACCCGGAAAAATTCACGGACCCTGACCGGCTCGATATCCAGCGCAACCAGGGCGCCCACCTGTCCTTCGGCTACGGTCCGCATGTCTGCATCGGCGCCACGCTGACTTACCTGGAGGCGGAAATCGCCATCCGCAGCGTGATGCAACGCTTGCCGCAGCTGCAGCTGGCCGGCGTCGTCCAATCCTGGGGCGGCAATGCGGTGTACCGCAGCCTGAACCGGCTGCCGCTGTTGTTTGCGCGGCCGCCGGCAGCCGTGCGCGCATCCCAGGCGGAAGCCCAATATGCCTGAGCTGCTGACCCAGATCCGCGACCAGCTGGCGGCGCTGCAAGAGCAGAAGCTGTTGCGCAAGCGGCGTATCGTCGACGGGCCGCAGGGGCCGTTGCTGGAGGTCGAAGGCCGGCAATACCTGGCGTTTTGCAGCAACGATTATCTCGGCCTGGCGAACCATCCGGCGCTGCGCGCCGCCGCGCAGGCCGGGCTCGACCGATACGGGGTCGGCGCCAGCGCGTCGGCCCTGATCAGCGGCCACACCAGCGCAGTCGAGGAGCTGGAGCTGGCGCTGGCGGAATTTGTCGGCATGCCGCGCGCCCTGCATTTTTCGACCGGTTACATGGCCAACATGGGGACGATCCCGGCGTTGGCCGGTCCCGGCGATATCGTCTTCTCGGACCGGCTGAACCACGCTTGCCTGATAGACGGCGCCCGCTTGTCCGGCGCGCAGTTCCGCGTCTATCCGCATGCCGATGTGGAGAGGCTGGAACAATTGCTGGCCAAGAGTGAGCACCCGCGCAAGCTGGTCGTCACCGATGCGGTATTCAGCATGGACGGCGATATCGCCCCCTTGCCGGAGCTGCTGGCGCTGTGTGAAAAATACGATGCCTGGCTGCTGGTCGACGACGCCCACGGTTTTGGCGTGCTGGGTCCGCAAGGGCGCGGCAGCCTGGCGCATTTCGGTTTGCAGTCGCAGCGCATCCTGTACATGGGAACCCTGGGCAAGGCCGCGGGCGTGGCCGGCGCTTTTGTCGCCGGCGATGCGCTGCTGATCGAATGGCTGCTGCAGCGGGCGCGCACCTATGTGTTTACCACCGCCAGCCCGCCGATGCTGGCGAGCGCCTTGCTGGCGTCTGTCAGGCTGATGCAAGAGGAAGACTGGCGGCAGCAGCATTTGCGTGAACTGATTGCGCGCTTGCGCAGCGGGCTGGCCAGCTTGCCATGGCCGCTGCTGCCATCCGAGACGCCGGTGCAGGCGCTGATCGTCGAAGACAACCAGCTGGCGCTGGACCTGATGGCCGGGTTGCGCGAGCAAGGCATCTGGGTGCCGGCCATCCGGCCGCCGACCGTGCCCAAGGGTACGGCGCGCCTGCGCATATCGCTATCGGCGGCGCACAGCATTGAACAGGTGGATCAATTGGCCGGCGCTTTGCAGGCGCTGGCTGCAAATCATGCCGGCGCGGATTCGCGACGCATATCGAGGAGCACCGTTGGATAAAGTAACTGTAACAAATAAGGCAGCACAGCCGAGCCTGGTCCAGCGCAGCCTGGACAGCGTCTGGCATCCGTGCACCCAGATGCAGCACCACGAATCGGTGCCGCTGATCGCGGTCAGCCGCGGCCGCGGCGCCTGGCTGTACGACACCGACGGCAAACGATACCTGGACGGGATCAGTTCCTGGTGGGTCAACCTGTTCGGCCACGCCAATCCGCGCATCAATGCCGCGCTCAAGGACCAGCTCGACCAGCTCGAACATGCGATGCTGGCCGGCTTTACGCATGAACCGGTGGTGCAGTTGTCGGAGCAGCTGGCGGCGCGCACCGGCAATGTGCTGGGCCACTGTTTCTACGCGTCGGACGGCGCCTCGGCGGTTGAAATCGCCCTGAAGATGAGTTTCCACGCCTGGCGCAACGCCGGCTATGCCGACAAGCAGGAATTCGTTTGCCTGAAAGGCAGCTATCACGGCGAAACCATAGGCGCTCTGGCGGTTACCGACGTGCCCCTGTTCCGCGACGCTTATGGCCCCTTGCTGCGCCAGGCGCATGTGGTGGCCTCGCCCGATGCGCGCGGCGCACGCGATGGCGAAAGCGCCGAGGATGTCGCCCTGCGCGCTGCCGCCACGCTGGAAAAACTGCTGCAGCAGCGTTCCAGCCATATCGCCGCCATCATCATCGAACCGCTGGTGCAATGCGCTGCCGGCATGGCGATGCACGATCCGGCCTATCTGCGCGAACTGCGGGCTTTGTGCGACCGCTACAAAGTCCACCTGATCTTTGATGAAATCGCCGTCGGCTGCGGCCGCACCGGCACCTTCTTTGCCTCCGAGCAGGCGGCGGCTCCCGGTGAGCCACCGGTCTGGCCGGACTTCCTGTGCCTGTCGAAGGGCATCAGCGGCGGCTACTTGCCGTTGTCGCTGGTGATGACGCGCGATGAAATCTACCGGGCGTTCTACGATAACGACCTGGCGCGCGGTTTCCTCCATTCCCATTCCTACACAGGCAATCCGCTGGCTTGCCGCGCGGCGCTGGCGACGCTGGCGATTTTCGAGGAAGACGACGTGATCAACGCCAACCGCCGGCGCGCCCAGCGCATCACCGAGGCGCTGGCGCCGCTGGCGCAGCATCCGCAGGTGCGTCATTTCCGCCAGCGCGGCATGATCTGGGCGTTTGACGCGGTTATCGACAACAAAGCCATGGCGGCGACTTTCTCGCGTCGTTTTTTCGCCAGCGCGGTAGAACATGAATTGCTGCTGCGGCCGATCGGCAAGACGGTGTACCTGATGCCGCCGTATATCCTGGACGACCAGGAAATCGATCTGCTGGCAATCCGTACTGCCGCGGTTTTTGAAAGCGTGATCGGCCATGGCTAAATTGATCGCCAATCCGCAACAGGTAGCCTGGTTCATTGCCGGCACCGATACCGAAATCGGCAAGACGCTGATCGCCGGCGCGCTGCTGCACGGGCTGACAAAAACCGGCGTGCGCAGCGCCGGCATGAAGCCGGTCGCCGCCGGCGCCGAACTGCGCGACGGCGCCTGGCGCAACGACGATGCCGATGTCCTGGCGGCGGAAGCCAGCGTGGCGTTGCCGCAGGAACTGAGCACGCCGTTCCTGCTGCGCCAGCCGACCGCACCGCATATCGCTGCGGCGCAGGAGGAACGGAAGATAGAACTGGCGCATATCCTCTCTTGTTATCAGCAGATCTCCGCGCTGGCCGATGCGGTGATCGTCGAAGGCGTCGGCGGCTTCCGCGTGCCGCTCAACGATACGCACGACACCGCCGACCTGGCGCAGCAGCTCGGCTTGCCGGTGGTGCTGGTGGTGGGTTTGCGGCTGGGCTGCATCAGCCACGCGTTGCTGACGGCCGAGGCGATTGCCGCGCGCGGCTTGCAATTGGCCGGCTGGGTCGCCAACACGGTCGACCCGGCGATGCTCAATGCCGACGCCAATATCGCGGCATTGAAGAGCCGCATCGATGCACCGTTTCTAGGCCACGTGCCGCGCATGGGCGAACTGCCGGCCAGGGCGCTGGTCGAGGCCGCCGTCAGCCACCTGGATTTTTCATGTTTGCCGGGTTGGCCTGCGCCATCCGGCACTCACCCGATTTAACCGTATTCCCTCAACACAAAGGAAGTCAGATCATGTCATCGCAACCAATCACATTCCAGCCAGCCGCCAAACCGATGGTGCTGCCGGCAGACGCCAAATGGCCGGTGCAAACCGTGCTCGACCTGTTCAACCTGCCGTTCAACGAACTGCTGTTCAGGGCGCAGCAAATCCACCGCGAAAACTTCGACCCTAACGAGGTCGAACTGGCGACGCTGCTGTCGATCAAGACCGGCGGCTGCCCGGAAGATTGCGGCTACTGCCCGCAGGCGGCGCGCTACGACACCGGCGTCACCGCGCAAAAGATCCTGCCGCTCGATACCGTGCTGGAAGCTGCGCGCCAGGCCAAGGCGCACGGCGCAACCCGTTTCTGCATGGGCGCGGCATGGCGCGAGCCGAAAGACCGCGACCTGGAAAAGGTCGAAGAAATGGTGCGCGAAGTCAAGGCGCTCGGCCTGGAAACCTGCGCTACGCTGGGCATGCTGGGCGAAGGCCAGGCGGAACGCCTGAAGGGCGCCGGGCTTGACTACTACAACCACAATCTCGACACCGCGCCGGAAATCTATGGCGACATCATCACCACCCGCGATTACCAGAACCGCCTCGATACGCTCGACAGCGTGCGCGGCGCCGGCATCAAGGTGTGCTGCGGCGGCATCGTCGGCATGGGCGAATCGCGCCTGCAGCGCGCCGGCCTGGTGGCGCAGCTGGCCAACCTGGAGCCGTATCCGGAATCGGTGCCGGTGAATAACCTGGTGCAGGTCGAAGGCACGCCGCTGCACGGCATCGATCCGATCGACCTGTTCGAATTCGTGCGCACCGTGGCCGTGGCCCGCATCACCATGCCGAAGGCGCGCGTGCGCCTGTCCGCCGGCCGCCGGCAAATGGGCGAGGCGATCCAGTCGCTGTGTTTCCTGGCCGGCGCCAACTCGATTTTCTACGGCGACAAGCTGCTCACTACCGGCAATCCGGAAGTTGAAGAAGACCGCGCCTTGCTGGAAAAACTCGGCATGCATTCGCGTTCGTCGACATTCGATGCACGTTGCGAAGTGACCGCCGACAGCAACACCCAACCGCAATAAATAAAAAAAGGGGGAGACAGCATGTTTACCAAGATCCTGATTGCCAACCGCGGCGAAATCGCCTGCCGCGTGGCAGCCACCGCACGGCGCATGGGCATCAAGACCGTGGCTGTGTATTCGGATGCCGACGCCGGCGCCAAGCACGTTGCGGTATGCGACGAGGCGGTGCTGATCGGACCGGCCGCGGCCAAGGAAAGTTACCTGCGCGCCGACAAGATCATCGAAGTGGCTTTGGCTACCGGCGCGCAAGCCATCCATCCGGGCTACGGTTTCCTGTCCGAAAATGCGCAGTTTGCCCAAGCCTGCGCCAAGGCCGGCCTGGTATTCATTGGCCCGCCGGCTAGCGCCATTTCGGCGATGGGATCGAAGTCGGCCGCCAAGGAGCTGATGGAAAAGGCCAAGGTGCCGCTGGTGCCCGGTTATCACGGTGAAACCCAGGATGCCGATTTCCTGCAGCAGCAAGCCGACAAGATCACCTATCCGGTGCTGCTCAAGGCCAGCGCCGGCGGCGGCGGCAAGGGCATGCGCATCGTCGAGCAAAGCGCCGATTTCAAGGCTGCGCTGGCGTCCTGCAAACGTGAAGCGATCAACAGCTTCGGCGACGACAAGGTGCTGGTCGAACGTTACCTGACCCGTCCGCGCCATATCGAGATCCAGGTGTTTGCCGACAGCCAGGGCGATTGCGTTTACCTGTTCGAACGCGATTGCTCGGTGCAGCGGCGCCACCAGAAAGTGCTGGAAGAGGCGCCGGCGCCGGGCATGACGCCGGAACGCCGGCGCGCCATGGGCGAAGCGGCGGTGGCGGCAGCCAAGGCGGTCGGCTACGTCGGCGCCGGCACCGTGGAGTTCATCGCCAACCAGGACGGTTCTTTCTATTTCATGGAAATGAACACCCGCCTGCAGGTGGAACATCCGGTGACGGAAATGATCACCGGCCTCGACCTGGTCGAGTGGCAATTGCGGGTGGCTTCGGGCGAACCGCTGCCGCTCCGGCAGGATCAGCTGACACTCAGCGGCCATGCGCTGGAAGCGCGGATCTACGCCGAAAACCCGGACAAGGGTTTCCTGCCGTCGATAGGCACGTTGCGCCACCTGCGCACGCCTGCGGCGACCGAATTTGAAGTCAGCCAATCCAGCGCCAGCATCGTGCGCATCGATTCCGGCGTGCGCCAGGGCGACGCCATTTCGCCGTTCTACGATCCGATGATCGCCAAGCTGATTGTCTGGGGCCAGGACCGCCGGCAGGCATTGGCCGCGATGTCGACTGCGCTGGCGCAATACCAGATCGTCGGCCTCGCCAGCAACGTCAAGTTCCTGCAGCGCCTGGTCGCCGGCCAGGCGTTCTCGGAAGCGGACCTGGATACCGGCCTGATCGAACGCCATCACGCTACCTTGTTTCCCGCCGCCGTCCCGGTGGCGATCGAGGTCCTGGCGCTGGCGGCGGCATCGCTGCTGCTGTCGGAGCGCAACGCCGCCAACAATGCCGGCAGCGATCCGTGGACCAGCACCGACGGCTGGCGCCTGAACGGCAGCCTGCAGCGCCGGCTCGCCTTTGTCGACGACGGCCAGCCCAGCCCGCTCGACGTCACCTACGAAACAGGACGCTGGCTGCTGCGCCATGAGCAGTTCGAGGCACAGACCTTCAAGCAAATGACGGTGCTGCAGGAGGACGGCAACGCGATTGAAATCAGCCTGGGCGACAGGACCGTAGCCGGCACCGTGGTGCGGGAAGGCGAGCAGTTCCACGTGTTTTACGCCGGCAGCCAATACACGCTGGCGTATGTCGATCCGCTGCTGCACGCCGGCGACAGCGAAGCCGAAGGCGGCCGCCTGACCGCGCCGATGCCAGGCAAGATCGTCGCCCTGCTGGTGACGCAAGGCGAACAGGTAAAAAAAGGCGCACCATTGCTGATCATGGAAGCGATGAAAATGGAACACACCATCGCCGCCCCGGCCGACGGTCAGGTGGAAGAACTGCTGTACGCGGTAGGCGACCAGGTAAGCGAATCCGCCCAGCTGCTGGTATTCAAGGCAGCTTGACTATGCGCAAGCAGAGTTAAATGGGGTCAGAGTTTTTTTACGACAGCCTCATCGTCGTAAATTACTCTGACCCCATTTAACGGCCCACGGAGTACAAACCGTCGCATTCGTTTTGCACAAGCATCAAGATAGTTTGAGGACCAAATAGTGAAACTCCTGTTCTACGTCCCCCCCGGCAGCGGCCTGGAAAGCTGGATGGCCGACTTCAGCACCGCCCTGCCGCAAGCCGAAATCCGTTTCTGGCAGGAAGGCGACGACGCCCCGGCCGACTACGCCCTGGTCTGGCGCCCGCCGGCAGCCATGCTACGCGGCCGCAGCGACCTGAAAGCCATCTTCAACCTCGGCGCCGGCGTCGACGCCATCCTGCAGCTAGGCGACGCCATCCCGGCCAGCGTGCCGCTGATCCGCATCGACGACGGCGGCATGGCGATCCAGATGGCCGAATACGTGACGCATGCAGTCCTGGGCTATTTCCGCCGCTTCGATAAATACCGGGAACAAGCCGCACGCGGTGAATGGACGCAGCTGCCGGCTCCCGACAAGCGCGATTTCAGCGTCGGCATCCTCGGCCTGGGCGTGCTCGGCTCGCGCATTGCAGAATCGCTGGCGCATTTCGGCTTTCCCCTGAACGGCTGGAGCCGCAGTCCAAAAGACTTGCCTGGAATCTCTTGCTACGCCGGCGATGACGGCCTCGATGCTTTCCTGCGTGCATCGCGGGTGCTGGTATGCATCTTGCCTCTGACAGATTCGACGCGCGGCATCGTCAATCGCCAGAACCTGCAGAAACTGCAAACGGGCAAGGACGGCGCTTACCTGGTCAACGTTGCCCGCGGCGGCCACGTGGTCGAAGCCGACCTGCTGGCGGCGGTGCGGGAAGGGCAGGTCGCGGGAGCAACGCTGGATGTGTTCGACCATGAGCCGCTGGCGCCGGACCATCCGTTCTGGCAAGAACCGCGCATCAGCATCACGCCGCATATCTCGGCATTGTCGCTGCACCAGGACACCATCCTGCAGGTCCGCGACAAGATCCATGCACTGGAACAGGGCAACAGCGTGAACGGCGTAGTTGACCGCAGCAAAGGTTATTGAGAGGTGATGACATGACATTCCCCAGCAAGGTAAAGATCGTTGAAGTCGGCCCGCGCGACGGCTTGCAGAACGAAAAGGAAACCATCCCGGCCGACGTCAAGATCGCACTGGTCGACCAGCTCACCAAAGCCGGTTTCGTCAACATCGAAGCCGCGTCCTTCGTCTCGCCGAAATGGGTGCCGCAAATGGCGACATCGAGCGAAGTGATGGCCGCCATCCAGCGCAAGCCGGGCGTCATCTATTCGGCCCTGGTGCCGAACATGAAGGGCCTGGAAGCCGCGCTGGCGGCCGGCGCCGACGAAATGGTGATCTTCGGCGCGGCTTCGGAAGCGTTCTCGCAAAAGAACATCAATTGCTCCATCGCCGAATCGATAGAGCGCTTCCGCGACGTGGCGCAAGTCGCCAAGCAGGAAGGCAAGCGCCTGCGTGGCAGCATCAGCTGCGCTTTCGGTTGTCCGTACCAGGGCGAAGTCGGCATCGATTCGGTGGTCGACGTGCTGCATCGCTTGCGCGACCTCGGTTGCGACGAGATCGATATTGCCGACACCATCGGCGTTGCTACCCCGAACAAGGTCCATGCGGTGATGCAAAGGCTGGTGCAGGAATTTCCGATCGAACGCCTGTCCGGCCATTTCCACGATACCTACGGCCAGGCGCTGGCGAATATCTACGCCAGCCTGGAAGTCGGCATTTCGATCTATCACTCGTCCGTCGCCGGCCTGGGCGGCTGCCCGTATGCCAAGGGGGCGACCGGCAACGTGTCGTCGGAAGACGTGCTGTACCTGATGCAGGGACTCGGCATCGAGACCGGCATCGATCTCGATGCGGTAGTCGACGCCGGCCAGTTCATTTCGGCGCACCTGGGCCGCAAGGCGGTCAGCCGCGCCGGCAACGCCATCGCGGCCAAGCGCATCGCTTGAAAAATATCGTCGACTCATCAACAGGAAATGGAAATTTTATGAAACGCACCGTAATCAAGACAGCCTCCCTCATGCTCGCCGTACTGGCCCTGAGCGGACTAAGCGCATGCGGCAAGCATGAAGACAAGCCGGCGGCCGGCGCGGCGGTGAAGGAATATGTGGTCGGCACCGGCGCTACTTACGCGCCTTTCGAATATGAAAACGAGAACAAGGAGCTGGTTGGCTTCGATATCGACGTCATGAAGGCGCTGGCGGCAAAAGAAGGCATGAAGGTCAAGTTCATCAATACGCCGTTCGACGGCATTTTCACCGCGCTGGCGCAGGGCGACCGCGACATCATCATGTCCGGCCTGACGATTACCGAGAAGCGCAAGCTGACGGTCGATTTTTCAGATCCGTATTTTGAAGCGGGCCAGGTCATCGTCGTGCCGCTCGATTCGAAAATCCAGAAGATCACCGATCTCAAGCCGCTGACGGTCGGCGTCCTGCAAGGTTCGACCGGCGACGAAATGATGCAGAAGCTGTCAGGCGACAACAATGCCAATATCAAGCGTTTTGAGTCCAGCCCGCTGGCCTTGAAAGAACTTGAAACCGGCGGCGTCAGCGCCGTCATCGCCGACAAGGGCGCGGTAGTGCATTACCTGGCCAACAACCAGGTAAAGGGCATCCGCATGGTGATGGACGAGAATTTCCCGAAAGAGTTTTTCGGCATCGCGGTGAAAAAGGGCGACGCGGCGTTGCTGGCGAAAATCAACCAGGGCCTGGCCGCGATCAAGGCTGACGGCACCTACGACAAGCTGCACGCGCAATATTTCGACACCGCCAAATCCAAATAAGCTGGCCGCAGCGGCGATTTATCAGCCTGAAAATTTTCAATGAAATGAAAAGCGAATGACTACACTTCCCGACAGCGCGCAGCGCGTAGCCGACCTGCTGGCGGCAATCGGACATGACAAGCAAGTCGTGATGCTGCCGGAAACCGGCAAGACTTCAGCCGAGGCCGCCGCGGGATTGGGCTGCAGCGTCGCCGAGATCGCCAAGTCGATCGTGTTCCGGCGACTAACCGATGATGCTGCCGTGATGGTGGTGGCCAGCGGCAGCAACCGCGTCGATGAAGCCAAGGTGGCGGCGCTGGTCGGCCCGCTGGGAAAGGCCGATGCGCGTTTCGTCAAGGAGCGTATCGGCTACGCCATCGGCGGCGTCTGTCCTATCGGCCATGTCGGCAAGACGGTGATGCTGATCGATCAGGACTTGCTGGAATTGAACAGCGTCTGGGCGGCGGCGGGGCATCCGCACGCGGTGTTCAATCTGACGCCGCAGCAACTGGTGACGATGACTGCGGCGCCGGTGGCGGATGTGGCGTTGCGGGCCTGATCGGACAGGCACGGGCGTACTTAGCTGCCTTGCGCGATTTTCAGCGCGGATGTCTGATACCAGTCGATCTTGCGCGTCACGATCATGATGATCGCCAGGATTGCGAACAGCATCAGGCTGCCCAGCAACAGCGCATTGTCTTCCGAGATCAGCAGGCCATACAGCGTGCCGTACAGCAGCGTCAGCATGGCGCCGAAACCGAGGCCGCGGCGGAAGCTGCGCAGGACCTGGGCCAGATAAAATCCTAGCAGGCCGATACAGGCGGCGCTGGCGACCAGGTAAGCGATCCAAAAGGCAATGTGCTCGGACAGGCTGACCAGCAGCAGGAAGAATATCGCCAGTCCCAAGCCGACCAGCAGGTACTGGATCGGATGGATCGGCAGTTGCTTTATCGTTTCAAAAATGAAGAAACCGACAAAGGTCAGCAGCACGAACAGCAGCCCGTATTTGGTCGCCCGATCCGCCTGGGAATAGATATTCACCGGTTCGGCCAGCTGGATCTGCAGGCTTTCTATCGCGGTTTTGCCGTCGCGGCCGGTACGCAGCTCACGTTGTGCGTTGGAGGCTAGCGATGAGACTTCCCAGATAGCGTGAAATCCCTTTTCAGAGATATTGCGGACACGTGGCAAAAAACTGCCGCCGAATTGTGGATGCGGCCAGCTGGATGTCAGTTCGATGCGGTTGTTATCGCCAACTGGCGTGACCGCCAGGCTTTCGGTGCCGGCCAGGGTCAGGTCGAGTGAAAAATCCAGGCCGTCGCTCCCGGCAAGGCTGGTTGGCGACAAAGCCGCATGCATGCCCTTGCCGAAGCTGCCGGCGCCCTGTTCCAGCGCCAGCTGCTGTGTTCCCATTTTTATTGACGGCGAACCGATCAGCCCGCGCACATCGCTGATGCCGATTGCCAGGTAGGGCTGCAACAGGGTTATCTTGTCGGAAACCAGCTGTTCGGCCGACGGCAGCTGATAATCGATGCGGCCGCCGAAATGGCCTTGCAATTCGTACACAAGCACCTTGTGCAAACCGCGATAGCGTTCAGTCGGCAGCAGCTTGCCTTGCATCTGCAGATCTTTCGGGAAAAACAGGTATTCCCGGTCCTCGATACGGCTGCTATAGGTTTTTTTCCCATTGCCATCCTGGCCGGTCAATTCATCAATCTTGATTTTGTATGGCACCACCAGGACCGGTCCGGTGACGGTCTGGTTGCCGGCATAGCTGGCGGCAATTGACGCCACCGCTTCCTGGCGATAGCGCAGCCGGTCCTGCACGGTATCGTGGATCAGGCCGAGCGGGATCAGGATCAGCAAGGTCAGGAAAGCAATGGCCAGCAGTTTGAATATCAGGGGTCGGTTCATGGTCTCTCTCGGTCTGGGCAAAGTGACAGGGCGTCACGGTAAATCCGAGTGTAAGCAGAGCGTGTGAATCGATGACGGCGGCTGTGCGGCGTCAATCGGAGGGTATTGTGAAGCGAGCGTGAAGTTGGTCTAGGCCGCCTGGAACGGCAACGTCAGCCGCGCCTCGGCGCCGCCCGTGCTGCGGTTGCGCAAGGTGATCTGGCCGTGATGCAGCTGCGCCACCTGCTGCACGAAGCAGAGCCCGAGGCCGGTGCTTTTTTCATTGCTGGCGGGGCGGGGCAAAGAATAAAAACGTTCGAATACACGCTCCAGCGCATAGTCCGGGATGCCGGGACCGCTGTCCATTACGGCCAGCGTGACCACGCCGGCAACGCCGGTGTCGGCTTGTACGGTGATGACGCTGCCTGGCGGTGAAAAATCGATGGCGTTCTCAAGCAGATTGAGCAGGGCCTGGCGCAGCAGGAATAGCTCGCCGCGGATTTGCGGCAGTCCGGCCGTATTGGCGACCTGCACCGTCACTTTGGCCTGCTGCAAGCGCGGCTCCAGCAGCGCAATGACATCTGCCAGCAATTGCCCGAGATTGACGGCGACGATGTTTTCCAGCGCCTGCCGGTGTTCGATCGCCGCCAATGCCAGCATCTTTTCGATCAGCTCCGACAGCCGTTGCGACTGGCCGCGAATATTGTGGGCAAAGCGCCGCTGTTCTGCAGCGGGCAGGTCTTCATCCAGCAGCTCCGCCGCGCCGCGGATCGCCGCCAGCGGGCTTTTCATCTCATGCGTCAGGCTGTGGATGTAGTGTTCGACGTATTGCTTGCCCTCCAGCCTTTGCCGCATCGACTCCAGCGCCCGTCCCAGTTCGACGATTTCGCTGGCGCCCCTGGCCGGCGGCTGCGCCCGTTCGCCGGCAGTGACGGCGCGGGCGTAGCGCTGCAAGGCGCCCAGCGAGCGGCTGATCCACAAGGTGACCGCCAATCCCACCGCCAGCGACAGCACCAGCAGCAGGGCGCCCCAGCGCAGGATGGTCCGTTCGCTTTGCGAGATCGCCGGCTGCAAGGTGTTGTTCGGCTTGGCGACGGTGAGCACGCCGATCATCTTGCCTTGGTCGATGATGGGCGCGGCCACGTGCATGACGGTGCTGCTGTCGTCGTTGTCGACATCGCGCGTCGAGCGCACGCCGTAATTGCCGCGCAGGGTCAGGTAGACGTCGTTGCGGCGCGAGTAGTCCTGGCCGATGGCGCGTCCGGTCGAATCGAACTGCACGATCCCTTTCAGGTCGGTAACGTAGATGCGGTAATCCAGTGTGGTCTTGCGGAAGCTCCAGATCTTGGCGTTGATGTCGCGATGGGCGTATTCGCGCACCCGGCTGGCGAAGTTGCCGTCGGCGATGCGGTTCTGCTTCATGTCGTCGGCGGCCAGCTCGGCCAGGATGTTGGCAGTGTCCACCAGCGTGTCTTCCATCGCCTGCCGCACCGCCGGCTTGACCTCGGCCAGGAACACGCGCTGGATGAACACGCCGGCCAGCCCGACGATCAGGAAATAGCCGAGCAGGATGCGGATGCCGAGTTTCACGTGCTCGCCTGCTTGCCGTTCGGCGCCAGTTCTATCGAATAACCGAGGCCGCGATGGGTGTGGATAGGATCCGCGGCCGGCGCCACGGCTTTCAGTTTGATGCGCAAGGTCTTGACGTGGGTGTCGACGGTGCGGTCGGTGCTGTCGGGGGCATCGCGCCAGATCGAGTCCATCAGCTGCTGGCGGGTAAAGATGCCGCCCGGCCGGCTCAGCAGCATGTTCAGCAGCAGGTATTCGTAGCGCGTCAGCTGCAAGGCGTGGCCGCCGTAGCGGATGCGCATGCCGGCCTGGTCAAGCTCGAATTCGCCCAGCACGGCTGGCGGCGATGCGCTTGCGTCCGCGGCCGGCGCGGGATTCAGGCGGCGCAGCACGACCCGGATGCGGGCCGCCAGTTCGCGCGGCGAGAATGGCTTGACCATGTAATCGTCGGCGCCGATTTCGAGGCCGATCAAACGGTCGATTTCACTGCCGCGCGCGGTAAGGAAAATCACCGGCAGCGAAGAAAACTTGCGCAGCTCGCGGCAGACGTCGAAGCCGCTCATGTCGGGCAGGCCGACGTCCAGCACCGCCAGGTCGAAGCGGCCGCTGCGCGCCTGTTGCAGGGCGGCGCTGCCGAGCAGGCAGTGCTGCACCTGGAAACCTTCGCTGCTGAGGGCATAGATCACCGTGTCGGCAATCGCGCTTTCGTCTTCAGCCAGTAGAATATTGAGCATGCAGGTGGTCGCCATGGAGAGCTGTGGTGTCGCGTATTATAGGAATAAGCAACGGACAACCATCAGGATATTTCGAGACAGCGTGGAAAACAAGCAAATCAAGCCGGCCGGCGGCGCACTCAGCCAGGATCACGGCCCGGATTACAGCGCATCGCCCTGCATCAACGTGTGCGTGATGAACGCGGCCAGCGGCTTGTGCGACGGCTGCCTGCGCACCCTGGATGAAATTGCCGCCTGGAGCTGCGCCAGCGATGAACAGAAACGCCGCATCTGGCTGCAGATCAGGCAGCGGCGGGCGGCGGCATGACGGTGCTGCAATTGCCGCCGACCATGCGCGTGCTGGAGCGCGGCTGGCTGTCCTCCAATAACATCCTGTTCCTGGGACTTGAACAGACGGCGCTGGTCGACAGCGGTTACCTGAGCCATGCGGCGCAAACCGTGGCGCTGGTGGCGCACGGCTTGCAGGGGCGGCCGCTGGACCGTTTGCTGAACACCCATCTGCATTCCGACCATTGCGGCGGCAATGCCGCCTTGCAACTGGCTTACCGCTGCCACACCGCGATCCCGGCCGGGCAAGCCGAGCAGGTGCGCAGCTGGGACCAGGACGCGCTGAGCTACAGCGGCACCGGCCAGCAGTGCGCGCGTTTCAGTTTCGACGCCACCCTGCAGGCGGGCGACCTGCTGACGCTGGGCGATCTGCAATGGCAGGTGCTGGCGGCAGCCGGGCATGATCCGCATTCCCTGATTTTTTATTGCCAGGAGCATGGCGTCCTGATTTCCGCCGACGCCTTGTGGGAAAACGGTTTCGGCGTGATTTTCCCGGAACTGGACGGCGAATCGGGTTTTGCTGAAGAGCGGGCGACGCTGGAGTTGATCGCCACCCTGGACGTGAAGCTGGTGATTCCCGGCCATGGCAGTCCGTTCAGCGGCGTTGCCGCCGCGCTGGATACGGCGTTTTCGCGCCTGGACTACCTGGCCGCGGATCCGCAGCGCAATGCGCAGAACGCTATCAAGGTCTTGCTGAAATTCCTGCTGCTGGAGCGGCAGCAGATCAAATTGGCCGAGGTCCAGCCGATGCTGACGGCCTTGCCGCTGGTGGCGGCCGCCAACCGGCGTTACCTGCAGCTCAATGAAGCCGACCTGGGCGCATGGACGGTGGCGCAGCTGGTGCGCGCCGGCGCGGCTGAAATACGCGACGGTTTTTTGTGCAATCGACATTGAACCGCCTTGCAGCGGTAACCGGGAGGGCAGGCCGGGCCTGGGTTTTAGAGGACAAAATCTAGCACGATCGTACTTTTTGTCCGCGTTTTCTCCCTATAATAAAAACTCTTGATATCTACTACCAGAGGTCGTCATGGCATTGCCAGCAGCGTTGCAAAACCTGAGCTTACCCGTCATCGGCTCGCCGATGTTCATCGCCAGCGGCCCGGCCCTGGTGGCCGCCCAATGCAAGGCGGGCATTGTCGGCTCGTTCCCGGCGCTGAACGCCCGGCCGGCGGAGTTGCTCGATACCTGGCTGACCGACCTGCAGGCTGAAATGGCGGCCTACCAGGCTGAACATCCGAATGCAAAAGTGGGGCCGATCGCGGTCAACCAGATCGTCCATCAATCGAACGACCGCCTGGCGCATGACGTCGCCGTCTGCGTCAAGCACCGGGTGCCGATCATCATCTCCAGCCTGCGCGCGCCGCCGCCGGAAATGATGGATGCGATCCACGGCTACGGCGGCATCGTGCTGCATGACGTGATTTCGATCCGCCACGCGCAAAAGGCGCTGGAAGCCGGCGTCGACGGCCTGATCCTGGTGGCGGCCGGCGCCGGCGGCCATGCCGGGCCGTTGTCGCCGTTTGCGCTGGTGGGCGAAGTGCGTAAATTCTTCAAGGGACCGATCGCTCTGTCGGGCGCCATCGCCACCGGCGATGCGATCCTGGCAGCGCAGGCGATGGGCGCCGATTTCGCCTACATCGGCTCGCGCTGGCTGGCGACCAAGGAAGCCCATGTCGACGACGCCTATCGCCAGGCGATCGTGGAATCGACAGCAGCCGACGTGGTGTACACCAACCTGTTCACCGGGGTCCACGGCAACTACCTGAAAAAGTCGATCGTCAACGCCGGCCTCGATCCTGACAACCTGCCGGAAGCGGATAAATCGAAGATGAATTTCGGCTCGGGCGGCACCGGCGCCAAAGCCTGGCGCGATATCTGGGGCGCCGGCCAGGGCGTGGGCCTGATGGACGATGTGCCCAGCGTGGCGCAGATGGTGGATCGTTTGCAGACCGAATACCAGGCTGCGCGCCAGCGCTTGGCGCTGTAATCAGTTCGCCTGCATGTTTTTATCGCAGGCCCATAATCTCGTAACTGCCGCCGTCGGCGGTACGATCCCAGTCAATGACTGGCAGCGATCCCGGGTGCAGAATTGATAGTCAGGCGTGAATTCTGAACGCGTCAGCAGCAATTCCGGCATGGCTTGCCGGGGTTGCCAACGCCAGAACCCGTCTTTCAATACGCTCGCAAGCGGCGGCTCCATGCCCGCGCCGCTGCCTTGCACGCGAGCTTCTTCCAGCACCAGTGCACCGGCTTCCACGCGATAACTCTCTTCCCAGCGGATTTTTTCCACCGAGTGCTGCCAAGCCAGCGTAAAGCTGGCAATGGCGAGCACGGCTTTAGCGCTGCCGCTGGCCAGGCAGAGCATGATTCATGACCGGCTTTGCGCAGACATGGGGACAGCGGCAGCATTGCGCCAACGCCACCAATGCTGCACCAATAAAACCAGGGCGACGGCAAAACCCGATTCATCGCTAAACGGCAGCTTCACCACCAGCACGCAGGCGGCGGCAATCATTGCGATGCGTTCCCACCAGGCCAGGCGTCCGCGCCAAAAACCAATCGTTCCCATGCCCCATAAAGTCACTGCCAGCAAGGCCTTGACACTGATGTAAGCAATCGCGCCCCAGGTCGGATCGCCTTGCAGCATCAACGCCGGGTCGTATACGGCCATGAAAGGCACCAGGAACCCGGCAATCGCAATTTGCAACGCCTTCATGCCGATCGCCATGCCGGAAGCGCGCGCGATGGGCGATGCGGCAAAAGCGGCGAGCGCGACCGGCGGCGTCAGGTCTGCCATGATGCCGAAGTAAAAGACAAACATGTGGGATACGATCAAAGGCACACCCAAATCCAGCAATGCAGGTGCGGCAATGGAGCTGGTGATGATGTAGTTGGGAATGGTGGGGATCCCCATGCCCAGCACCAGGCATGTCAGCATCGTCAGCAGCAGCGACAGCATCAAGCTATGCTCGCCGAGGTCGATGATGTGGCCGGCAACCGTGGTGGCGACGCCGGTCAGGGAAATGACGCCGATGATCACGCCGACCAGGGCGCAAGCGATGCCGACAGGCAAAGCATGCAAAGCGCCGTGATACAAGGCATCTACCGCGGTTTTGAGGACGCCGCGGTCGCGTCCCAGGAAAATCAGCACGGCCAGCACGGTCACCACGGCAAAAATCGCTGTAACCCCGTATTGATTGAACGTCGCGCAAGCCGCACCCAAAGCGAGCCAGAACATCACGCGCCATAGCGTTGCGCTGATCCGCGACGCCAGGCCGCTGCCGAGGATCAGCACCACTGTCAAAGCCAGGCCCACCATGCCGGAAAACAGCGGCGTGAAGCCTGAGAACAGGAGCGCGACCAAGACCGCAAGCGGCAGCAATAAATACCAGCGTGCGCGCAATGCGGCCAGGGGATTGGGGCAATCTTCCTTTGCCAGTCCCTTCAAGCCTGCGCGGCCGGCTTCCAGGTGCACCATCCAGAATACAGTGAAGAAATACAGCAAGGCAGGGATCAGGGCTGCCTTGGTGATATCCAGGTAGGGGACATTGATCGTTTCCGCCATGATGAAAGCCACCGCTCCCATGACTGGCGGCATGATCTGCCCGCCCATCGAACTGGTGGCTTCCACTGCGCCGGCAAACTCGCTGCGATAGCCGAAGCGTTTCATCAGCGGAATCGTGAACTGGCCGGTGCTGACCACGTTTGCAACGCCGGAGCCGTTGATGGTGCCCATCAAGCCGGAGGAAATCACCGACACTTTTCCCGGCCCGCCGCGCGAGCTGCCGACCAGGCCAAGCGCCAGATCGTTGAACAATTTCAGCATGCCTGCCTGTTCCAGGAAAGCGCCGAATAAAATGAACAAGAAGATATAGCCTGACGACACATAGGTCGGCGTGCCATACAAACCTTCTGTACCAAAGGCCAGCTGCGAAATCACTTGTTCCAGGCTGTAGCCGCGATGCTGGAAGCTGCCGGGCAGATATTCGCCAAACAAGGCATAGGCTAGAAATGCCAGGCAGATGCCCGGCAATGCCCAGCCCATCATGCGGCGCGAAGCATCGAATACCAGTATCAGCGTGGCGATGCCGATGATCCAGTCCCATTGATTGAGCTCGCCGGCCCGCAAAATCAACTCGCCTTCGTATATCCAGTGGTAAAACGCCAGGCCCAGGCCGCACAGGCCAAGCGCGATGCCCAGCCAGCCGGGGCGTTCCTGTTTCACGCCGCGCAAATCGTATTGGCAGTAAATCAGCAGAAATAAAAAGCCGACATGCAGTGCGCGCACCACGGTTGTGGAAACGGGGCTGAACGCTGCCGTGACAAGCTGAAATGCGGAAAACGCCAAAGCGCCGTAAAACAGCAGCCAGAATAGGCGTGACGGGGATTGTTCCATGCGAGACTCCTGAATTGTTTTCGCGCCGGGCGTAAGGGAAAAGCAGATCGCATGCGCCCGGCAGGCTCCGCTGTGGCAGCCTTGGCTTGCGGCTTTGTCGTGCAGCCGCGAATTGTTTTAATCGATCAAGCCTTTTTCACGGAAATAGCGTTCCGCGCCAGGATGAAAAGGAATCGGCAAGCCGCTGGCTGCATTGGCCAAGGCGATCGTTTTCGCTGCGTTATGCGCATTGCCCAACTGATCGATATTGTCGTAAAGCTGCCTGGTCATTTCATACGCCGTAGCTGCCGTCACCTTGTCATGCGTTACCAGAATATTGTTGATCGCCACGGTTGGCACGGCCGCATCCTGGCCGGTGTAGGTTTTTGCCGGCAGGCTGGATGCCTGGTAGGCCGGATTGCCGATCTTGGCGACGACATCTGCCGGCACGGGGATGAAGACCACGGGAATTGTGGTCGACAGGTCGCGGAAAGCAGCCATGCCCAGGCCGGATGATTGCAGCGTGGCGTCCAGTTGGCGATTCTTCATCAGCTCGACCGATTCGGAATACGGCAGGAATTCAGTCTTTGCAAAATCTGCGTATTTCAGGCCGGCAGCGGCAAACACCGCGCGGGCATTGAGTTCGGTACCCGATTTCGGCGCTCCGACGGAAATGCGTTTGCCTTTCAAGTCGGCCAAGGTGCGGATGCCGCTGTCGGCGCGGGCAACGATGTGGATGTAGTTGGGATAAATTGCGCCAATCGCGCGGATTTTCTTCAATGGCTTGGGAAAGCCGGCTTCGGCCACGCCGGTCCAGGCATCGTTGACGCTGTCGGCCAAGGCAAAGCCGATTTCACCGCGGCCGCGTTCGAGCAAATTCAGATTTTCCACCGATGCCTTGGTGGCTTGCACCTGGATTTTGGCCTCGGGCAGGGCTTTGCCATATAGCTGCGACATGGCGACACCGAGCGGGTAATAGACACCGCTGGAACCGCCGGTCAAAACATTGACGAATTGCTGCTGCGCATGGGCTGCCGTGGCAGGAACGCCGAGGCATGCGGCAAAAATGAGAGTGTGGGCCAACTTCATGACGGTCTCCTTGATTATTAAAAAAACAAGGTTGATACCCTACCATCAAAAAGTGGTCTTTTTACTATCTTGGGATATTTATATTATCGAAAGATCATCTTTTTTTAAAATCCAATATTGCGTTATGGCAACTTATGGCGACAACATGATCTGACCGGTCCTGTAGCGGGATATCAGCGATTGACTGACTGCGACAGCCAGCCGGACAGGATCTGCAGCAATTCCCCGGGTTTCTCCAGCGGCGTCATATGGCCGCAGTCCTCGATCACTACCATGCCGGCGGCGGGAATCCGGGCCGCCATCAGCTCTGCTTCGGCGATGCTGCTGAGCTGGTCGTTGCTGCTGGCGACAACCAGCGTCGGGCAGCGGATGTTCTCCAGTTCGGCGTAACCATCGCTGCGCAGCGCCGACAACTGGCGGATGAAGACTTCCTTGCCGTTGCGCAGAGCCATCGCCTGCAGGCGGTCCAGCAATACCCGGTCATGCGCCCGGTCCGGGTGCAGCGACGATGCCAGCGCGCGGCTGGTCAAGCCCTTGAACGGCACTTGCCTGGCCAGTTCCAGCTGCATCCGGTTGCCGGCGATTTCACGCGGATCCTGCTGGCGCGCCGAAGTATTCAGCAAGGCCAGCGCGATCACCCGTTGCGGCGCCTGCTGCATGATGGCCTGCGCCACGTAGCCGCCCATCGAAAAACCGACCAGCACGAAACGCGGCGGCGCGTTTTGCAAGACGCGCGCCGCCATGGCGCTGATCGAATCATCCTGGCCGAGATCGCCGAAATGCAGCTGGCCCAGCTGCGCCAGGCCGTCGCGCATGTCGTCCCACAGGGTCTGGTCCAGCATGAAGCCGGGCAGCAGCAACAGCTGCGGCAAGCCGTGGTCGTGGTTATCAGGCAGCGCCATTATTTCTTGACCACTTCCTGTTCCACTACCATGTCGAGGGTCCACTTGACGGAGCTGGCGTCGGCCGGCGGATTGGCGACCTGCTCTTCGAGGATGCGCAGGCGGTAAGCGATGCCGGGTTCAAAATTGAAGCCCTGGATATTGCCGTACCAGAGCTGCCATGGATCTTCCTTGCGTTCGCGGACCTGCAGGCAGGTGGTGCGCATGACGTCGGCGCTGCAAGGGACCTTCTGCGATGCGATGTAAACGAACTTGATCTTGGCCGCGGCGCCCGGTTTTTCGCGCGCATGGAAACGCATGACCTGGCCATCCAGGGTTTTCATTTCCATCTGCTGGCCGGTTATTGCGTATTGATTGACTGCCTGCAGCTTGTCGAGGAAATCGGCCTCGAACTGCATCGCCGGTTCAGGGCAAGCCATGCGGGTGGTGACTGCCTCGACGATCGTCAGCTGGCCTGGGCCGCGCACCGAGTAGGGTGCTGAGAACTGGTTGCAGCCGGCGCGGCCGCTGACGCGTCCCTTGCCGTTTTCCTGGCTGAAATTCAGGATCACCGGCTCGCCGTTGTCGCCGTGCGGCACGGCATGCCCGGTCCAGTTGGTCAGTTCCCAGCGCGACGCTGCCAGCGCTGCATCGCTGGCGGCCGTGGACTGGGTGCTGGCGCAGGCCGCCAGGGCAAGGCCGGCAGCGGCGCCAAGCGCCAGGCAGCGGACCAGGGAACGGGGAAACGAGGCAAGCGTCATGTGGACTCCATGCAGTAGGTTGGCGTACAAACGCGAGCGGATATTTTAGCGTAACGACATCATTCGAGCCATCTGGCGCGGCCGGCCGCCAGCGCCACCGCAATGCAGAGCACGCCTACCAGCGACAAGGCCGCGGGCAGGCCGAAGCCATGCGCCAGGAAGCCGATGATCGGCGGCCCGATCAGGCCGCCGGTATAGCCCATGGTGGTGACGCCGGCCAGCGCGGTCGGGCCGTGGCGGCCGGCGGCGCTGAAGATGAAAGGGAAGATGGTGGCAACGCCAGCGCCGGTCAGGGCAAAACCGGCGATGGCGAGCGGCGCCTGGCTGGCGAGCAGGGCGACCAGCATGCCGAGGCCCGCCGTCAAGGCGCCGCCGGCCACCACGCGGCGGGCGCCGAACGATTCCTTCAGCTTGTCGCCGATTATGCGCGTCAGCAGCATCATGGCGGCGAAGCAGGCAAACGCCAGCGGCGCCACGCCGTCGCTGGCAGACAGGCGGTCTTTCATGTAGACCCCGCTCCAGTCGGCCACCGAACCTTCGACGATCGCGCCGCCGAAGGCGACCACGCCGAGCGCAATCAGCGGGCCGTGCGGCAGCGCGAAGTGTTTTTTGCCGGCGATGAATTGCGGCCGGTCATTCGGCAAGGCGCGATAGCACAGGCGCAGCGGAACCAGCACACACAGAGCAACCAGGCCGAAGTGCAGCAGCGGCCTGATTTCCATGCCGGCGATGGCGCTGCCGAGCAGGGCGCCGGACAGCGTGCCGACGCAAAACCAGGCATGCAGCTGCGACATGATCGAGCGTCCGGCAAGCCTTTCCGCTTCGGCGCCGAGCGCATTGATGGCCACATTGAAGCAGCTGGAACAGACCCCCAGGCACAGCATCGCCAGCATCAGCCATGGCAGCGACGGCGCCAGCGCCAGGCAAGGAATGGTCGCCAGCAGCGCCAGGCCGGCGTACCAGCAGGCGCGGCGCGCGCCGTAATGGCCTACCAGCCAGGCCGCCAGCGGAAAAGAGCCGACTGCGCCGATGCCGCCGCCCAGCAGGAACAGGCTGAGGCTGGCGGGATCGAGCTGCAGGTTGTCGCGCAGCGCCGGGATGCGCGACACCCAGCTGGCGTAGATCACGCCCAGCAACAGGAACAGCAGCGGCAGGGCGGCCTGGCGCATGCGGGTGTCGACGGCGGGCGGCGCTATTGGGATGGACATTGCGGAAGGAGTTGGAAGCCGGTGGAAACAGCGAAATAACAGCGAAATGGCGATGGATGGCGGCGCACCGCCATCCACGGCGAGGATCAGAAATCGGCCGGCATGTCTTCCAGGTGCGCCTGCAAGGCGTCCAGCAGCGCCTGGCAAGCTTCATCCGTGCCCACGGTGATGCGCAGGAACTGCGCGATGCGGGCACTGCCGAAATGACGCACGATGATGCCGTCGGCGCGCAGGCGGGCGGCAAGCTTGGCGCCGTCGTGGCGCGGATGGCGGGCGAACACGAAGTTGGCGGCCGACGGCAGCACGTCGAAGCCGAGCGCGGCCAGGCCGCCGACCAGGCGCTCGCGGCTGGCGATGACGGCTTGCCGGGTTTTGTCGAAATGCGCCTGGTCCTTGATCGCCGCCGTGGCGCCGACGATCGCCATGCGGTCCAGCGGATAGGAGTTGAAACTGTTCTTGACCCGCTCCAGCGCCGTGATCAGGTCCGGGTGGCCGATCGCAAAGCCGACCCGCAAGCCGGCCAGCGAACGCGACTTGGACAAGGTCTGCACCACCAGCAGGTTGGGGTAGCGCGCCACCAGCGGGATAGCGCTGTCGCCGCCGAAATCGACATAGGCTTCATCCACGATCACCACGCAGTCGGGCTGGCCGGCGACCAGCCTTTCCACTTCGTCCAGCGGCAGCAGGCAGCCGGTAGGCGCATTCGGGTTGGGGAAGATGACGCCGCCGGCGGCGGTGTCCAGGTAGTCGTCGACCCGCAACGAAAAATCTTCGGCCAGCGGCACGGTGCGGTAAGCCACCTGGTACAGGCCGCAGTAGGTTGGATAAAAACTGTAGCTGATGTCCGGGAACAGGATCGCCTGTTCATGCTGCAGCAAAGCCTGGAAGGCATGCGCCAGCACTTCGTCGGAACCGTTGCCGACGAACACGTGGGCCGGCGTGATGCCGTGCGCGGCGTTCTGCTCGGCCAGCGCCAGCTTGAGCGGCTCGGCGTCCGGGTTCGGATACAGCCGCAGGTTGTCGCCCAGTTCGGCGCGCATGGCTTCCAGCGCCAGCGGCGACGGACCATACGGGTTTTCATTGGTGTTGAGCTTGACCAGCTTGCTCAGCTTCGGTTGTTCGCCGGGGGTGTAAGGCGTCAGGCGGCTGACGATGGGACTCCAGAATTTGCTCATTGTGTCGCTAAAGAAGGTAAGGGCTGCTGCTGCGCGGGTTGGCGAATCAGCCATATGGTAGCAAACCCGGCGCGGTCTGGCTGGGATTCGCGGGTTGTGCCGGGAGCAACTGGTAACATACAGGGCTCGATACGCGGATCTAGTGGGCTGCAACAGCCCACTGGCCTGCGCTATTTCATACAAGCAACAGGAGCTGCCCTTGAACATATTAGCCGTCAACCAACTCTCTTCGATCTGGAATTTCCTGCTCGAATCGTCCTTGCACTACGGCCTCAATGCGGTGCTGGCAATCTTCACGCTGGCAGTCGGCTGGTGGCTGTCGTCGCGTTTCGCCAATGCGCTCGACCGGGTCATGCTGCGCGCCAGCCTGGACGCCACCCTGCGTCCGGTGCTGCGCAGCCTGCTGCTGTGGCTGGTGCGCCTGGTCACGCTGGTTGCCGTGCTCGGCCAGTTCGGCGTGCAGACCGCCAGCATCGTCGCCGTCCTGGGCGCCGCCAGCTTGGCGATCGGCCTGGCTTTGCAGGGGACTTTGCAAAACATCGCGGCCGGCATGATGCTGCTGTTGCTGCGGCCGTTCCAGGTCGGCGAATACATCTCCAACGGCAGCATCGAAGGCACCGTCGATGAAATCGGCCTGTTTGCCACCAAGCTGACCAAGGCCGACGGCATCTGCCTGTTCGCGCCGAACAACCAGCTGTGGAACAGCGCGCTGACCAACTTCAGCCGCAACAATACGCGCCGCATCGACATGCCGGTCGGCATCAGCTACAAGGACAATCCGGCGGTCGCGATCCAGGCCCTGAAGGAACTGCTGCTGGCGGACGAGCGCATCCTGGCGGCGCCGGCGCCGTTCGTGGTGGTCACCGACCACGCCGACAGTGCGGTCATGCTCAATCTGCGGGCATGGACCACGACTTCCCAATATTGGGATGTACGCTGGTCGATCGCCCAAAAAGTCCAGGCCGCGCTGGCGGCGGTGAACTGCACGATCCCGTTCCCGATGCGCGAGCTGCATATCACGCGTGAAGCGGAAGCCAAGCTTGCCGCGTGACGGGCGTGCTTCTTGCTCATGGATTGCTCGTTGATTGCTAGTTGATTTTTTGGCAGGAAACCGATCCGGTTAAGCCTTTTCTTATTGAAGTGATTGCATATAATAATTATGCATAATCCTATGCATAAATGGCATTAGATCGCTTTGCCGACTTTAGCTACAGTTCCGCGGCGCGGCAGCGCGTTGCAGAACGTTGAAATGCCGCGTGACCGCTTTCGGCTCAGCCGGCGGTCCACAACAATCAACAGATCAGGAGATTTATGTCTACCCGCAAACTTACACTGCGTACCCTCAATTCCTACGCATTGATGATGTTCGGCGCCTTGTTGCTGTCCACTTCCGTGGCGCATGCGCAGGACAGCCAGGCCAAACTGCCTAACGTGATGATCCTGGCTACCGGCGGCACCATTGCCGGCACCGGCGCCGACAGCACCACCACGGTCGGCTATACCTCGGCCACCGTCGGCGTTGAGAAACTGATCGCAGCGGTTCCTGAGCTGAAGAAAGTCGCCAATGTCAAAGGCGAGCAGGTATTCCAGATCGCCAGCGAAAGCATGACCAACGACCACTGGCTGAAGCTGGCCAAGCGCGTCAACACCTTGCTGGCGCAACCGGACGTGGACGGCATCGTCATCACCCACGGCACTGACACGATCGAAGAAACCGCTTATTTCCTCGACCTCACCGTCAAGAGCCGCAAGCCGGTAGTGGTGGTCGGCGCCATGCGTCCATCGACCGCGATTTCCGCCGACGGCCCGATCAACCTGTACAACGCCGTGCTGCTGGCTGGCAGCAAGGATGCCATCGGCAAGGGCGTGCTGGTTTCGCTCAACGACCAGATCAACTCCGCGCGCGAAGTGAGCAAGACCAACACGTCGACGACCGACACGTTCAAGTCGACCGAACTCGGCATGCTGGGTTATATCCAGGGCAACAAGGCGTATTTCTACCGGCAATCGACCCGCAAGAACACGGTCGACACCGAGTTCGACGTCAGCAAGCTGGACGTGCTGCCGCAGGTTGACATCATCTACGGCTACGCCAACATGACCCGCGCCGCGCTCGACGCCCAGGTCGCCTCCGGCGCCAAGGGCATCATCCAGGCCGGCGTCGGCGACGGCAGCATTGCCGCGCAAATGAAAACGCCGCTGGTTGAAGCACGCAAGAAGGGTGTGATCATTGTCCGCGCCAGCCGCGTCGGCCAGGGCATCGTGGCGCGCAACGGCGAAGCCAACGATGATGAACTCGATTTTGTAGTGGCTGACACGCTGAATGCGCAAAAAGCACGCATCCTGCTGATGCTGGCGCTGACCAAGACCAGCAACACCAAAGAAATCCAGCGCATGTTCTACACTTACTGATTGTCGTGTTGCAAGCCGAGGCGGCGCTGGCCGTCCCGGCTGCAGGCCCAGGCAAGTAAAAGCCGGCTGAATCGGATTGACGATTTGGCCGGCTTTTGCGTTTACCGCGCTGCTCGCCTGCAACAGCGCTTGCAGCAAGGGTTTTGCGCTGTTTCCGGGCAGAATGATGCTAATATGAGCAGACGTACAAGTGATAATCCCAGACCAGGCAATGCACGTTAACTCCCCAGACCAAGCGCCACACAAGCCACTGTTATCGCTGGTGGTCCCCTTTTACAACGAGAGCGCTGCCGTTGCCTGTTTCTTCCAGCGGATAACGCCCATACTGGCCGTCCTCGACACGCTCGATTACGAGATCGTCTGCATCAACGACGGCAGCGCCGACGATACCTTGGCGCAGCTGATCGCCATCGCCGACCGCGACCGCCGGGTACGGGTGATCGACCTGTCGCGCAATTTCGGCAAGGAAGCTGCCCTGACCGCAGGCTTGAACGAAGCATTGGGCGACGCCGTGATTCCCATCGATGCGGACCTGCAGGATCCGCCCGAAGTGATTCCGCTGCTGGTCGAACAATGGCGCAACGGCTACGAAGTGGTGCTGGCCAAACGCGCCAACCGCGATAGCGATTCCTACATGAAGCGCAAGACCGCCGGCATGTTTTACCGTTTGTACAATGCGGTCTCGGACATCAAGCTGCCTGAGAACGTTGGGGATTTCCGCCTGGTCGACCGGCAAGTGCTGGATGCGCTCAAGCAGCTGCCGGAAAACCGGCGCTTCATGAAAGGGCTGTTTGCCTGGGTCGGCTTCAAGACCGTCACGGTGGAATACGCGCGCGAAGCGCGCAGCGCCGGAGAGTCGAAATTTTCCGGCTGGCGCCTGTGGAATTTTGCGCTGGAAGGCATCACCAGTTTCAGTACCGTGCCTTTGCGCTGGTGGACTTATTTCGGTTCGGCGATTTCACTGTTCGCCTTTATCTACGGCCTGGTGATCATTTTCAAGACGCTGATCCACGGCATCGACATGCCGGGTTATGCATCCATCCTGACGGTGGTGCTGTTCCTCGGCGGGATCCAGCTGATCGGCATCGGCGTCCTCGGTGAATATATGGGCAGGACCTACCTGGAATCAAAAGGCCGCCCGATTTACCTGATTCGCCGCCGCTACCAGAAAACCGAAGACTAGCAGCAGGATGGTTATGCATCGCTTCAGGCGGTTCCTGATCTATGCCGCCGCCGGCGGCGTGGGCACGGCATGCCAGTACGCCGTCCTGATCCTGCTGGTGCAGGGCGGCCTGTCGGGACCGGTGCCGGCTTCGGCGGCGGGCGCCCTGGCCGGCGCGATCGTCAACTACGGGCTGAATTACTGGGTCACCTTCAAGAGCCAGGCCGGCCACCTGCAAACCGCCAGCCGCTTCGGCCTGATCGCCGCCGCCGGCATCGCCCTGAATACCGGCCTGATGCACCTGCTGACCGTGCAGCTGGCGCTCAATTACCTGCTGGCGCAGATATTCTCTTCAGCGGCCGTGCTGGTGCTGACTTATTCCGCCAATACGCTTTGGACCTTCGGATCGAAACGTCCGCGCGACAAGGACGTCTCCCATCGTTCCCGACATGATGACTAGAAAATTTCCTCCCATACTGCTGGCGGCGCTGATCGGCCTTGCCGCTTTTGTGTTCTATACCGGCGGCGCCATCGTCTGGCCGACTTCCACCGAGTGGCTGATGCGCGGCGATTTCGGCCAGCATTTCCTCGGCTGGAATTTCTTCCGGAATACGCCGATGCTGCAATTTCCCCTTGGCGCCAACCTGGCCTACGGCGAACTGCTCGGCAGTTCGATCGTGTTTACGGATTCGACGCCGTTGTTCGCATTCCTTTTCAAGCCCTTCGCGGCGCTCCTGCCGCAACCGTTCCAATATATCGGCATCTGGCTTGCCCTGACCGTCGTGCTGCAAGCGGTTTTTGCCTACAAGCTGCTGTCCCTGTTTTCCGCCGAGCGCCTGACGCTGTTTCTGGCGACCGCGTTTTTCGTCATCGCGCCGCCGTTATGGTGGCGCATTTACCTTGAAGCGGAATCCTTGTCGGCGCACTGGCTTATCCTGGCCGGCCTATACCTGTATTTCGGCGCAAGATTTCGCTGGCGCGGCTGGCTGCTCTTGCTCGGCGCGGCATCGCTGGCGCACGCCTACCTGCTGGCCATGGTGCTGGCGATCTGGATCGCCGACCTTTTGCAGCGCTGGCTGAAAAAGCAGGTTTCGCCGTGGGCGCTGGCAGGCCTTGCCCTGTCGACCGCCGTTTGCCTGGGGTTGCTCATGTGGAGCACCGGCTACTTCATGCTGCGCGATGGCCTGAGCCAGCCGGTCGGCTTGAGTTATTACCGCATGAGCCTGCTGGGACTGATCGACCCCATCGCCTGGTGGTCGACAGTGTTGCCGGACCAGCCTCGCGGCGGCGGCGAGTTCGACGGCTTCAGTTTCCTGGGAGTGGGGATGCTGGCCTTGCTGGCCGTTGTGGTCGTTTTATCGGTGTCGCGGTCGGTGCGCAGCAATGCCGCCCAGCGTCCGGCGCCGGCCTGGCGCTGGGCGACATTGCTGCCGCTGCTCATCGTCGCCTCGGGGTTGACCTTGCAGGCGCTGAGTTCTTATATCGGCTGGGCCAACCATGATGTGCTGGTATACCCGCTGCCGGCTTTCCTGCAAAAGATCCTGGGCATATTCAGGGCGTCGGGCCGCATGTTCTGGCCGGTGTTTTACATGATCTACGTTGGCGTGTTTTACGCTGCCTTCAAGCTGCTCGACAAGCGCTGGCTGCCATATCTGCTGGGCGCGCTGCTGGTGCTGCAGCTGGCCGACAGCAATGACGCCGCGCTGAATATCCGCAAAAGCATGCGCGAATACCGATGGACTTCGCCTCTGCAGTCCGCTTTCTGGAAACAGCTCCCGCCAGGCTACCGGCGGATTGCAATCACCATGCCGGCAGTGTATTCGCCCGACTATTTCCCGATCGCCCTGTTTGCTTCGGAGCAGCGCCTGACCATCAACCACGGCTATTTCGCCCGGATCGACCAGAGCCGTCTGGTGACAGAGCAGCGCAAGGCTACCGAAACCGTATTTACGGGCCGCTACGATCCGCAAACCTTGTATGTGTTCCTCGGCGATGCGCTTTCTCTCTCGCTCTGGGAGCAGGCGAAACTCACCGCCGGCCCGGATGACCTGGTTGCGGAACTTGACGGCTACCGGATACTGGCGCCAGGCTGGAAACGCTGCAGCGAGTGCCAGCGTTCGAATCCGGCCTATGCCGCGGCGGCGCCAGCGCCGCCGGCTGACTACACGCTCGGTACGGCCATCGATTTCCGTACTGGCGGCAATGCCGGCCCCTATCTCACCGGCGGCTGGTCGGCAGCGGAAACCTGGGGCACCTGGACCAACAGCAATGCAGCAGCGGTGTGGCTGAACGTACCTGGCGTGCCAGGGCAAGCGATTGCCGCCGACCTGACGCTGGAAGTGCTCGGCCAAGCCTACGTCATGGCCAAGCACCCGCAGCAGACCATCCAGGTTTCCGCCAACGGCCAGGCCCTGGGCGAGCTGCATTACACTACAAAAATCAACCGCGGCAAGCAAAGCCTGCGGATTCCGGCGGGGCTGCTTGAGAAAAACCATGGCAGGCTGCTGCTCTTGTTCACCGTGGCGGAAACGGTTTCGCCGTTGCAGGTGATGGAAAACAAGGACATGCGGGGCCTCGGCCTGGGGGCCATATCGATGGTGGTCCGCTGATTTCGGCTCCGGCCACGATCATTGCATTTACAATTGCCGTTTAACCTGTTTGCCGAGACCACAGCCATGTCCGAAGAATTCGAAGTTCCCAGTCCGCATGAACACCATATCGAGCACGTCACCGAGCACGCCCACGGCAGCGGCGACAATTTCGCCGGCAAGATCGCGGTGATGACGGCAATCATGGCGACCGTCGGCGCCTTGTTCAGCTACCAGGCCGGTTCCACCGAGAGTGCGGCGGCGATGAACAAGAACAACGCTGCCATCAAGAAAACCGAAGCGGCCAACCAGTGGAATTACTACCAGGCCAAGTCCAGCCGCCAGAACCTGGCTGAGCTGGCGACCCATATTCCGGGCGTCGACGCCGCGCACTACAGCGCTGAAGCAGCGCGCTACAAGAGCGAAAAAGAAGTCGTGCAGAAAAAGGCGGAAGCGCTCGAAGCCGAGGCCAGCGAGTGGGATGAAAAATCGGAGCTGGCGCTGCACCAGCATCACCGCTGGGCGCAGGCGATGACGGCGATCCAGATTGCTATTTCACTGGCGGCGATTACTTTGCTGACGCGCAAGGAGTGGCTGAAAAAGATGGCGTACGGCGCCGGAGCGCTCAGCGTGGTGCTGGGCACGCTGGCCTGGCTGCATATTTAACTGCGGTTGGGTAAAGAAGGAAATCCGATGAGGGCAAGCTTAAAAGAGAAAATAATTGATATATGCAACAAGAAAATCAATGACAAGGGCTTGGATGCAGGATTGTCGTTTTATGCATTCTTCGCGAACAAGAATGATAATCCAGCGTTACTCATGGAAGCTGCCGAATGGTGGATCATGACACATCAGCTGGACCATTTTGAAAAAGCGGTAAAGATCAAAAAAATGGTCGAGGAAATGGCTTAAGCCATCCACGTCAGAAAAACAGAAAGCGCAGCGCGCCTTCTGTTCCGTCACATCAAATCAATCAGCGCGTCACCGGCTTGTAGCGGATCCGCTTAGGCTTGGCGCCTTCTTCGCCCAGGCGCTTGCGCTTGTCGGCTTCATATTCCTGGTAATTGCCGTCGAAGAACGACACCTGCGATTCGCCTTCAAACGCCAGGATGTGGGTGGCGATGCGGTCCAGGAACCAGCGGTCATGGCTGATCACCATCACGCTGCCGGCGAATTCCAGCAAGGCGTCTTCCAGCGCGCGCAAGGTTTCGACGTCGAGGTCGTTGGACGGTTCATCGAGCAGCAGCACGTTGCCGCCTTGCAGTAGGGTCTTGGCCAGGTGCAGCCGGCCGCGTTCGCCGCCGGACAGGTTGCCGACGATCTTTTGCTGGTCGCCGCCCTTGAAGTTGAAGCGGCCCAGGTAAGCGCGCGAAGGCATTTCAAAACGGCCGACGGTGAGGATGTCGGCGCCGCCCGAGACGTCTTCAAATACGGTCTTCTGGTCCGACAGGGAATCGCGCGACTGGTCGACGATCGATACCCGGGCGGTAGTCCCAATCACCACTTCGCCGCTGTCCGGCTGTTCCTTGCCGGTGATCATCTTGAACAGGGTTGATTTACCGGCGCCGTTGGGGCCGATGATGCCGACGATGGCGCCGGCCGGGATGCGGAAGCTGAGGTTGTCGATCAGCATGCGGTCGCCGAACGATTTCGACACGTTCTTGAATTCGATCACTTCATTGCCCAGGCGCTCGGCTACCGGGATGAAGATTTCCTGGGTCTCGTTGCGCTTCTGGTATTCGTGTTCGCTCAGTTCATTGAAACGCGCCAGGCGGGCCTTGCTCTTGGCCTGGCGGCCTTTCGGGTTTTGCCGGACCCATTCCAGTTCCTTGGCGATGGTTTTCTGGCGCGACGATTCGGTTGCTTCTTCCTGCTTCAGGCGGTTGCCCTTTTGCTCCAGCCACGAACTGTAGTTGCCCTTCCACGGGATGCCGTGGCCGCGGTCCAGCTCCAGGATCCATTCGGCGGCGTTGTCGAGGAAGTAGCGGTCATGGGTGATGCCGACCACGGTGCCGGGGAAGCGTTGCAGGAATTGTTCCAGCCAGTCCACCGATTCGGCGTCCAGATGGTTGGTCGGTTCGTCCAGCAGCAGCATGTCGGGTTTCGACAGCAGCAGGCGGCACAGCGCCACGCGGCGCTTTTCACCGCCGGACAGGACGCCGATCTTGGCGTCCCAGGGCGGCAGGCGCAAGGCGTCGGCCGCCATTTCCAGCTGCAGGTCGAGGTTGCCGTCGCCGGCGGTGGCCAGGATATCTTCCAGCCGCGCCTGCTCCGCCGCCAGCGCGTCGAAATCGGCGCCTTCTTCGGCATAGGCAGCGTACACCGCATCCAGCTTGGCTTGCGCTTCAAACGCTTCGCCCAGCCCGCCTTCGACGGCCTGGCGTACGGTCTGTTCCGGGTCGAGCTGCGGTTCCTGCGGCAGGTAGCCGATGTTCAAGCCCGGCATGGGCACCGCTTCGCCCTGGATATCCTTGTCGATGCCAGCCATGATTTTCAGCAGGGTCGATTTGCCGGAACCGTTCAGACCGAGCACGCCGATCTTGGCGCCGGGGAAAAACGACAGCGAGATATCTTTCAGGATTTGACGTTTGGGCGGCACGATCTTGCCGACCTTGTTCATTGTGTAGACGTATTGGGCCATGGGGAGCAATGATGATTAAGTGAATAGACAAGCAGTAAAGAGCTACCTGGACTGCCAAGAATAACCGATGTGGATGCTTAAGTCGAAGCGGCGGGGCGCGCTGCAAATGTCCGCCACAGGCCTTCGACCGAATACAGGGCCAAAGCCACCCAGATGACGATGAATCCTGTCAGCCTGGCGCCGTCCAGCTCCTCGTTATACAGCCACACGCCCAGCAGCAGCTGCAGCGACGGCGTGATGTATTGCAGCACGCCGACCAGCGACAGCGGGATGCGGCGGGCGCCGGCGGCGAACATCAGCAGCGGAATCGAGGTGATCGGGCCGGCGGCGACCAGCAGCCACCTGGTCGATATCGAGGCGCTGGCGAAGGTATTGTGGTCCTGCGCCGTAGTATACGCCAGGTAAGCCAGGGCCAGAGGCAGCGCCAGCGCCGTCTCCAGCGCCAGGCCGGGCAGCGCGCCGAGGCTGGCGGTCTTGCGCAGCAGGCCGTAACTGCCGAACGTCACGGCCAGGGTCAGCGCGATCCATGGCGGGTGGCCGGCTTGCCAGGTCAGCCACAGCACGGCCGCGGCGGCCAGGGCGATCGCCAGCCATTGCAGCAGGCGCGGCCGTTCGCGCAGGAAGATGAAACCGAGCGCCACGCTGACCATCGGGTTGATGAAATAGCCGAGGCTGGCTTCGACGATGTGGTTGTTGTTGACGGCCCAGATGTAGGTGGTCCAGTTGGCGGTCAGCAGCAGCGCGCTGGCGGCGAAGCCGCCGATGACGCGCGGCTGGCGCAGCACTGGGCCGACCCAGGCCCACTGCTTGCGCACGGTCAGCACGATCGCCAGGAACAGGAACGACCACAGCATCCGGTGCATGACGATGTCGACCGGCGGAATCTCGGCTTCCAGCGCCTTGAAGTAAATCGGGAACAAGCCCCACAGGATGTAGGAGGCGATCGCATAGAACATTCCTGCTTGCATGGTGTGGGTCTGTAAAAAGGTGAGGGAACGGCGCCGGGTTTCAGTGATGTTTCTGCCACTTGTTTCAGGCGCATTTAAACAACATCCAGCATTTTACGCATAAGCGGCGCGCCCGACGCGCAAGATGCGCATATGGGCGCCCAGTCAGACAGCCATTAATTCCTGGAAATGCGCCCGCCGTCCGCGCGCTCATGGCTGCGCCGCAGCCTGCAGCAGGCGGCGGTGTTCAGGCCGCGCCACGAAACGGTGCAGCAGCAGGCCGCCGACGCCGCAGCTAGCCATCACCACCATCAGCGGCAATGCCGTGCCGTCATGCCACAAGCTCATGCTGACGCCGGAGGTGATGCCGAGCGTGAACTGCAGGGTGCCCATCAGCGCCGACGCGGTGCCGGCCTGCTTGCCTTGCTGCGACAAGGCGATCGCCGATGCGTTCGGGCTGATGAAACCGTAGCAGGCCAGGTAGCCGAAGAAACCGGCCAGCAGCACCGGCAGGCTGTTGACGCCGCAAGCCACCAGCAATGCTATCGACAGGCTCAGCAGGGCCGGCAGCCACAGGGCGCGGCCAAGGATGGTGTCGAGCGAATATCTGCCGACCAGCCGGGCGTTGACCTGCGAGGCGGCGATCAGGCCGAAGGCATTGGCGCCGAACACGAAGCCGAAATGCTCAGGCTTGATGCCATGCAGTTCGATCAGCACAAAGGAGGAGCCGGTAATGTAGGCAAACATGCCGCCCTGGAGCAGGCCGCCGACCAGGCTGTAGGCGACGAACTGGCGGTCCAGCAGCAGCCGGCCGTATTGTTTCAGGGTGCGGCCCAGGTGCAACGGCGCTGCCTGGCGGCGGTCCAGCGTTTCCTGCATGGTGTAGTGGATCGCCACCAGGCAAAACAGGCCGAAGGCGGCCAGGCCGCCGAAAATCACGCGCCAGCCCCAGAACTTGAGCACGCTGCCGCCGATCAGCGGCGCCAGGATAGGCGCCAGGCCCATCACCAGCATCATCAGCGAAAACGCCCTGGCGGCGCCGGTGGTGCCGAGCCGGTCGCGGACCACGGCGCGCGCGATCACCATGCCGGCGCAGCCGCCCAGGCCTTGCAGGAAGCGGAACACGATCAGCGCAATGACGTCTTGCGACACCATGCAGGCGAGCGAACCCAGCAGGTACAGCGCCATGCCGACATACAGCGGCGGCTTGCGGCCGAAACGGTCGCTCAGCGGCCCGTAGAATATCTGGCCGACCGCGAGCCCGACCAGGAAGCTGGCCAGGGTCAGCTGCACCAGGTTGCTGCCGACCCCGAACTGCTGCGCGATGGTCGGGAAGCTCGGCAGGTACATGTCGATCGACAGCGAGCCGATGGCGGTCAGCGCGCCAAGTAAAAGAAGCCAGCCCGGGAGCAGTTTCTCCGGGGCTGAAGTTGCAGAAGTGTTTGTCATGGGATGCTTGGAGTAGCGCCAGTTGCTGGCGCTGGGTTAAATATGTACGGCGGGTGAAAGCGCTGGCAGGAACTGCCGGGATGCGGCACAGACATGATCTTGTGCGCTCGAGCGATGGCTAATCTTACACCAACATCGGGATGTCTGCCGGGAGGTGCTCGGGGCCGCCCGGCAATCGTGGTCTATTGCGCGAGGAAATCGAGCAAAGTCAGCGCCACCACTTTGGTGGCTTTGCGCAGGTCGTCCAGCGCCAGGTTTTCATCGGCCTGCTTGGCGTTCGATTCCATCAGCGTACGCGGACCGGCGCCGTACAGCACCACCGGAATGCCGTGTTCGCCGTACAAGCGGGCATCGGTATAGAGCGCCGAGCCAATGGCCGGAATCGCTTCGCCTAAAACGGCTTGAGCATTCTTTTGCACGCTGGCCAGCAGTTTTTCGTGGCCCGGCAGCGGACGCAGCGCGCGCGCCAGCAGCAGGCGCCTGATGTCGACGCGGATGCCCGGCAGATCGGCGACAGCGGCAGCGATCATGGCCCGCACGTCGGCTTCGACAGCCGCCGGGTCTTCTTCCGGGATCATGCGGCGGTCCATCTTTAGCACCACCTTGCCCGGCACCACATTGGTGTTGGTGCCGCCGTCGATGCGGCCGACGATCATGGTCGGATGGGTGATGCCGGGAATGGCCGAACTGATTTTTTTCAGGTCGGGCAGCTTGGCGTAGATCGCCTGCAGGACCTTGGTCGCTGCCTGCAATGCGTCGTGGCCGGTTTCCGGCATCGAGCCGTGGGTCGCCTTGCCGTGCACCGTCACCTCGAATTGCAGGCAGGCGTTGTGCGCGGTGACGACGTTGTAGCTGAAGCCGGGGCCGATCACCAGGTCCGGTTTGGTCAGCTGGTTTTCCAGCAGCCAGGCCGGCCCCAGCAAGCCGCCGAATTCTTCGTCATAAGTGAAGTGCAGTTCGAGCGCGCCCTTGAGCGGCACGCCGAGCGCTTCCAGTGCGCGCACGGCAAAAATATAGGTGGCGAAATCGCCTTTGGACACCGTGGTGGCGCGGCCGTAGATGCGGCCGTTTTCGATTTCGCCGCCATACGGCTGTTTGGTCCAGCCTTCGCCTGGCGGCACCACGTCGCCGTGGGCGTTCAGCGCCAGCACCGGGCCGGCGCCGGCATACTGGCGGCGGATGATCAGGTTGGTGATGCTTTCCATGCCGTAGTCTTTGACGGCGGCGGCCGGCACCTGGTGCTTCTCGGCCTGCCAGCCCCAGGCGGCGACCAGCTCGGCCACGG
This sequence comes from Collimonas rhizosphaerae, assembly GCF_038896935.1. Lineage (NCBI taxonomy): Bacteria > Pseudomonadati > Pseudomonadota > Betaproteobacteria > Burkholderiales > Oxalobacteraceae > Collimonas > Collimonas rhizosphaerae. Next base: position 243,986 of record NZ_JBANDC010000006.1, on the reverse strand, counting down.
CGTCGGCGTGTGGCGCGTTGTTGCCGGGCGGGGTGTCGGTGGGAATGCGGACGATCTTTTGCAGGAATCCGACTTCTTCGTCAAAGTGGCCGTCGATCCAGTTGAGCAGCTGGTCGGATAAGGTTGTATTGGACATGGCGTGAAATTAAATGATTGCAGGAGCGGGTTCGAGAGCTGGCATCACTGCCCGACATACTCCCGATAGTAGCGCATTCCCAAGCCGGTCAGGATTTCATAGCCGATGGTGCCGGCCAGCCGCGCGACGTCGTCGACCGGGCGGCTGGGACCGATCAGTTCGACCAGGGCGCCCGCCTGCAGCCGTTCGGCGGCAATGCCGGTGACATCGATGGTGATCGAATCCATGGAGACGGTGCCGACCATCGGCGCGGCCTTGCCGTCGATGAACACGACGCCGCGGTTGCTCATGCCGCGCAGCCAGCCGTCGGCATAACCGACGCCGACGGTAGCGATCTGCCGCTGTTCCGTGGCGCTATAACTGATGCCGTAGCCGACATGGTCGCCGCGTTCGATGGTGCGGGTTTGCAGGATACGGCCATGCAGGGCGGCTACCGGCTGCAGCGGATTGGCGGCGCCGGCCACCGGCGCGATGCCGTACAGCGCGGCGCCGGGGCGGACCAGGTCGAACTGATAATCGGCCCCAAGAAAAATCCCGGAAGAGTTGGCCAGGCTGGCCGGCACCTGCGGCAGGCGCTGCCGCAGCGCCTTGAAACGCGCCAGCTGGCTGGCGTTCATCGGATGGTCCTGGTGTTCGGCGCAAGCCAGGTGGCTCATCAGGAACAGCGGCGGGATGGTTTGCTGGTACAGCGGGTCCGCCAGCCAGGCTTCGGCTTCGGCCGCCGGCAAGCCCATCCGCGACATGCCGCTGTCGACCTGGACGATGGCCGGTAGCGGCCGCTGCAGCGCTTGCGCCAGCGCATGCCAGTCCTGGATCTGCTGCAGGCTGTTGAGCACCGGCGTCAGGCCGCGGCTGATGAATTCCTGCCCGGTGCCGGGCGGCGGCCCATGCAGCACGAATACTTGCGCGGTTGCCGGCAGATGCGGTCGCAGTGCAATGCCCTCGTCGAGGTGGGCGACAAAGAAGTGGCGGCAGCCTTCCGCCGCCAGCGCCGGCCCGACCCGTTCCGCGCCCAGGCCATAGGCGTCGGCCTTGACGGCGGCGCCGCAGGCAGCCGATCCGGCTTGCTTGCGGAGCAGGCGATAGTTACTGCGCAGGGCGTCGAGATCGACGGTCAGGATCGCGCCTGCATGTGCCGCTTGTGGATGCATGATGTATATCGTTCAGAAAACGGTGGTGACAGTGATATCTGCCGCGGCAGCAACCGCGTCAGGCGTAAGCGGGGTGCTCGCTTTGCGCGCCATGCCTGCTGTAGCGGCCGACCGCCAGGTCATCCGCGGCAATCGCCGGCCGCTTGCCGGAGATCAGGTCGGAGAGCAGCTGCGCCGAACCGCAAGACATGGTCCAGCCGAGCGTACCGTGGCCGGTGTTGAGGAACAGGTTGCGGATATGGGTGGCGCCGACGATCGGCGTGCCGTCCGGCGTCATCGGCCGCAAGCCGGTCCAGAAACTGGCGGCGGCGGTGTTGCCGGCGCCCGGGAACAGGTCGTTGACCACCATCTCCAGGGTGGCGCGCCGTTTCGGCTTGAGGGTCTTGTTGAAGCCGACGATCTCGGCCATGCCGCCGACCCGGATGCGGTTGTCGAAACGGGTGATGGCGATCTTGTAGGTTTCGTCGAGGATGGTCGAGACCGGCGCCGCTTCGGCGTCGACGATCGGCACCGTGATCGAATAACCTTTCAGCGGATACACCGGGATATCCAGCAGCGAGCCGAGGAAGCCGGTCGAATAGGCGCCCAGCGCCACCACGTAGCTGTCGGCCTGCAGGTGCTCGGGGCCGCACTGGACACCGGCGATTTCGCCGTTGGCCAGGGTCAGCGCATCGATCTGCAGGTTGTAGCGGAAGCGCACGCCCAGCTCTTCGGCCATCTTGGCCAGCCGGGTAGTGAACATCTGGCAGTCGCCGGTTTCATCGTTCGGCAGGCGCAGGGCGCCGCTCAGCTTGTGCTTGACCGCTTCCAGCGCCGGTTCCGCCAGCGCCAGCTGGTCCGGCGTCAGCAACTCGAACGGCACGCCGGTGTCTTGCAGGACCTGGATATCCTTGGCGGCGTCGTCCAGCTGCTGCTGGCTGCGGAACACCTGCATGGTGCCGAGCTGGCGGCCTTCGTAAGCGATGCCGGTATCGGCGCGCAACACCTTGAAGCAGTCGCGGCTGTATTCGGCCAGACGCACCATGCGTTCCTTGTTGACGGCGTAGCGGGCCGCGCTGCAGTTGCGCAGCATCTGCCACATCCAGCGCAGCTGGAACAGGGTGCCGTCGGGGGTGATCGAAAGCGGCGCGTGCTCTTGCAGCATCCACTTCAGTGCTTTCAACGGGATGCCGGGCGCAGCCCAGGGCGAGGCGTAGCCGGGGGAAATCTGGCCGGCGTTGGCAAAACTGGTGTCTTGCGCCGGACCCGGCAGGCGGTCGATGACCGTTACTTCGTGGCCGGCGCGGGCCAGGTAATAGGCGCTGGTGACGCCGACCACACCGCTGCCAAGAATGAGCACCCGCATCTTGATTCTCCCTAACGCCTGAATTGGTTTTTATTTACAGTAATAAGCGCTATGCTAATAGCTAATTTACAGCATTTGTTACTGTATAAATCGATATATTCAGGATTTAACACTAAAAATACCAGCAAATTCGAGACATGAGAATCTACAAGGAATCAAGCCGCGCCCTGGACAAGCTGGACCGCCATATCTTGCGTTTGCTGCAGCAGGACGGCCGCATGTCGATGAAGGACCTGGGCGAGCAGGTCGGCTTGTCGATCACGCCGTGCATCGAGCGCGTCAAGCGGATGGAACGCGACGGCGTCATCGACGGTTATTACGCCCGCGTCAACCCGGCCGCGGTCGGCGCCAAGCTGCTGGTTTTTGTCGAGATTACGCTGAATCAGAAATCGGCGCATGCCTTCGAGCAGTTCCGGCGCGAAGTGCTGCGCATCCCGGAGGTGCTGGAATGCCACCTGGTGTCCGGCGATTTCGATTACCTGATCAAGGCCCGCATCCGCGAAATGGCGGAGTACCGCAAACTGCTGGGCGACATGCTGCTGCAGCTGCCGGGCGCGGCGCAGTCCAAGAGCTATGTTGTAATGGAGGAAATCAAGGAAACGCTGGCATTGTCGATGGAAAGCAAGTAGCGGCGTCTTCCTCGGTTTCATCTCGTGGATTCATTCAAATTACAACGCCAACGGAGACCGTAATTGAAACTACTCGCCTTGATCGCGGCGGCTGCGCCGCTCCTTCTTTGCCCGCCTGCCTTCGTGCAAACGCCGCAACCGCAGCCCGCGGCAATTACCGCATTCGTCGCGGTCAACCTGCTGCCCATGGACACCGACCGTATCGTGCGCAACCAGACCGTGCTGGTCGAGAACGGCAAGATCGCCGCGATCGGGCCGGCGGTGCCGATTCCAAAGGACGCGCGCATCGTCGACGGCCACGGCAGCGCGTTCCTCTCACCCGGGCTGGCCGACATGCACGTCCACTCGGACACCACCGGCGACATGCTGGTCTACCTGGCCAACGGCGTCACCACGATGCTGAACATGGGCGAGGCGTCTAACGGTTTCATGGCGGAAGTGCGGCCTGAAATCAATCGCGGCAAGCTCGCCGGACCGCATGTTTATGCCGGTTTCCTGGTCGACGGCACACCGCAGTACGGCCACTTCGTGGTGGCGACGCCGGAGCAGGCGCGCGCCATCGTCGGCCTCGCCAAAACCAACGGCTACGAATTCATCAAGGTCTACAACAACCTGTCGCCGGCCGTGTTCCAGGCGCTCGTCGAGGAAGGCAAGAACCAGCAGATTGCAGTCATCGGCCACGGCGTCACCCGGGTCGGGCTGGAACGCCAGCTCGACGCGGGGCAGGTCCTGGTGGCCCATGCCGAAGAATTTTTTTATACGACGTTCTCCCATCCTGAGAAAAAAAACGCGGACGCATCGGGGCAAATGAACAGTGCGCCTGATCCTGCCGAGATTCCGGCGGCGATCGCTTTCATCAAGCGCAACAAGGCTTTCGTCACGGCCGACCTCATCACCTATGCAACGATTGCGCAGCAGTGGGGCAAGCCGGAAGTCGTCGAGGGTTATCTGCGCGCGCCCGAAACCCGGTACGTGTCGCCGGCGCGGCGGATTCGCTGGCGGGAGGATGATTATGCGGAACGCCAAGGCAGTCTTGACGCCCGGGTCGCATTCCTGAAACGTTTCATCAAAGAGATGGCGCAGGCCGGCGTGCCTCTGGTGACAGGCACCGATGCGCCGGCCATTCCCGGCCTGGCGCCCGGTTTTTCCTTGCACGATGACCTGCACGCCCTGGAGCAGGCCGGCCTCAGCAGGTACCAGGTCCTTTCCGCCGCCACCCGCACGCCGGGTGAACTGATTCGCCGTTCCGTGCCCGACGCTGAACCGTTTGGCACGATCGCAGTGGGCAACCGCGCCGACTTGATGCTTTCCGCGAAAAATCCGCTGGACGATCTCTCGACCTTGCGGACCCCGCTTGGCGTCATGGCCAACGGCAACTGGCATCCTGAGCCCGAGCTGCGCGCGCTGCTGGAGCAGGTCGCGGGCAAGTACGAGCGCGCCTTCAAGCCCTGATTCAGGCGGCGCCGTCCAGCAAGCTGATTTCGATGCGCTCCTTGCCCTTGCCGATATTCTTGCGTTTCAGCCTGAGCGCGCCGACCTCGGCGGTCGAGCGCGGATGGGTGCCGCCGCAGGCCATCCTGGCGAATCCGGCGACTTCCCAATAGCGCCGCTGCGCCGCTTCATCGGTGAAGGCGGTGACGATAGGCAGGTCGGCCTGGAGCAGGGCGGCCACCTCGCTTTCGATCTGCGGCAGCAGCACGGCGATGCTGCCTTCGTGGGCAAAGTCGATGCGCCCTTTGTCGGCCGAGATATGGGCGCCGATGCGTTCGATGCCGGGCCGCAGCTTGTACACCAGCTGCAGCACCATCTCGGCGGCGAAGTGCAGCCGCATCAGGCGATAGCGGCGGTCCCAGTCGATCGCCACCTCGACGGCGCTGCCGGCCTGCAGGCCATGTCCCGGAGCCAGCGTGTAGAGAATGTCCAGGCCGTCTTTTTCCGCGGACAGCACGGGATGCCCGGCCACGGTGCCGTGGTCGCTTTCCTGGCCGCCGGAAAAGGCGAAGAAAATGGTTTCCGCGAGGCGGATGCGGTCGCTGTCGACGGCCACGACCTTGGTGTCAAGCGTGGTGCGGTAGGGATCTTGCCAGAAGAGCTTGTGTGTCATGGCCGGCCGGAATGATGAAATGTCCGGTAAGCATAACAAAAGGGGCGAGTGGATTGCTCGCCCCTTTCTCTTTTCCGGCTCTCAGATCTTGCCGTCGCGGAAATCCTGGATCGCCTGCTCTACCTGTTCGCGGGTGTTCATCACGAACGGCCCCCACTGCGCAATCGGCTCGTTGAGCGGCTTGCCGGCAATCAGCAGGAAGCGGCTGTTGCCTTGCGCCTGCAGGCTGACGCCGGCGGCATCGGCGCTGTTGCTCAGGATCGCCATGCGGCCGGCCGGTGCGCTGCGGCCGTCTTCGCCGATGCGCAGCGCGCCCTCGAACACATACAGGAAGGCGTTGTGCCTGGCCGGGATCGGCAATTCCAGCTGCTGGCCGCCCTCCAGCTGCACGTCCAGGTACAGCGGCTCGGTGTGCGGCCTTTGCACCGCGCCGGCGGTGCCGAAAGCGGCGCCGGCAATCACCTTCACCTTGACGCCGGGCTGCGGCGAAACCTGCGGAATCTGGTCGGCCTGCAGGTCGCGGTAGCTGGGGGCGACCATCTTGTCGCCGGACGCCAGGTTGAGCCACAGCTGGAATCCGCTCATCAGGCCGTCTTCCTGTTCCGGCAGTTCCGAGTGCACCAGCCCGCTGCCGGCCGTCATCCACTGCACGCCGCCGGCCTGCAGCAAGCCTTCGTTGCCGGCATTGTCGCGATGGCGCATGCGGCCGGCCAGCATGTAGGTGACGGTTTCAAAGCCGCGGTGCGGATGGTCGGGGAAACCGGCGAGATAGTCTTCCGGTTTGTCCGAATGGAAATTGTCGAGCATCAGGAACGGATCAAGCCGGCGCTGTAGGTCGTTGGTGAGGACCCGCACCAGGCTGACGCCGGCGCCGTCCTGGGTGTTGATGCCGGTGACCAGGCGTTCGAGCTGGCGGTTGAAAAGAGGTTTGTTCATAAATTTCTCCGGGCAGGTCGCGCTTATTTTTTCGCATCCGTATCGACCGCCGCCAGCATGAGCAGGGCGCCGATGATCGAGATGTTTTTCAGGAAATGATTCAGCTGGTTTTGCACGCCGGCTGGATCGGCCTGCCAGAAACGATGCGCCGCCAGGGTGGCGCCGACCGTGAACAGCGCTACCACGAGCGCTGCGGGACGCGCATTCCAGCCGGTCATGATCGCCAGGCCGCCGCCGACTTCGACCAGGATGGTGACAAGCACGGCGAAAGTCGCGAATGGGATGCCGAGGCTGCTCATGTAGCCGACCATGCCGGAAAACGCGGTGATTTTCAGGAGGCCCGAAATGACGAACAGGGAGGCCAGCAGGACCCGGCCGATACGATACAGTGTTGGTGAAGTTTGCATGATGGTTCCAGTCTATAAAAGGGTTTTAAAGGGTTTCGATGTGAGTAAGCGTTTGCAAGCCGCTGTATCGAGTGATGATTGCGTATCTGGTGCAGCGGACGAAACCATCTTATGCCCCTTATTCCTGGCCGCATATTGATAATCTTGAGATAATCAATATCTAATTATTGGATATTGTTGGATCGCCATGAATATCGAACGGCTATCGCTGGATCAATTGCGGGTGTTCGCCCAAGTGGCCGACAGCGGCAGTTTCCTGGCCGCGGCGAAGGCGCTGAAGCGCGCCCAGTCGGCAGTCAGCTATGCCATCGGCACGCTGGAAAACCAGCTTGGATTGCCCTTGTTCGACCGCAGCAGCTACCGGCCGCAGCTGACGGCCGCCGGCATCGAGCTGCTGCGCGATGCGCGCCAGGTGCTGGACCAGGTCGATGCCCTGCAGGCGCGCGCGGCCGCCTATGCGCACGGGCAGGAACTGGAAATCACCCTGGCGCTCGATGTGTTTTTCCCGACCGCGGCGCTGGTGATGTTGCTGGGCGATTTCCGGCAGGCGTTTCCCGGCGTTACAGTGCGGCTGGAGATCGAAGCGCTGGGTTCGGTCGCCGAGCGCGTGCTCGACGGCGTGGCGATGCTTGGCGTGCTGGGCACCTTGCCTATCGTTCCCCCCAATCTGCTGCGCATCAGCTTGCCGACGGTGCTGCTGGTCGGCGTCGTGGCGCCGGCCCATGCGCTGGCGCAGTTCAGCGGCCGCATCCCCGGCCATGTGCTGGAGCAGCAGGTGCAGCTGGTGCTGAGCGACCGCAGCGCGCTCACCGCCAACCAGGATTTTTCGGTGCATTCCTCGCTGTCCTGGCGCATGAGCGACCTTGGCACCAAGCACGCCTTGCTGCGGGCGGGCATGGGCTGGGGCTACATGCCGCGGCACGTGGTGGCGGACGACCTGGCGAGCGGCCGGCTGGTGCTTATCCAGACTGCCGGCCATCCGCCGGAGGGAGCGGCGCTGCCGATGCAATGCGTGTACCGGCCGGACCGCGAAGTCGGGCCTGCGCTTGCCTGGTGGCTGGACGCACTGGCGAAGCTGACCAGCTTCGACCCGGCTTGAGGCTTGCGCCGGACATCGGTGTCCGGCACAATGCTGGCGTAGCATTTCGGAGATGGCATTCCTCCCTGAACCGCCGCTTTTGACTTGAGCCTTCGCAAACTCTCCAGCCAAACGCAGCTGATGATGCCTGCAAGTTCCTGGACGGGATCTGCAGGCGTGCGCGCTTTCCTTGCCATCCAGGTTTGAGTCCTTCAAATCTCGCACCTTTATCCATGAAAAAAACAAATTATCCTGAACAGCTGCTGATGCTGGTGTATCTCGCGCGCTGGCTGGTGCTGGCGTCGGTGGTCGGCGCGCTGGCCGGCCTGGCGTCGGCAGCGCTGCTGCTGTCGCTGGAGTGGGCCACGGATACCCGCAACGCGCATCGCTGGCTGTTGTGGCTGTTGCCGCTGGCGGGGTTTGCGGTCGGCCTGGCGTATCACTTGCTGGGCAAGTCGGTGGAAGGCGGCAACAACCTGCTGATCGACGAAATCCACGATCCCCGGCGCATCGTGCCGAAACGCATGGCGCCGCTGATCTTGCTGGGCACCGTGATCACCCACCTGTTCGGCGGCTCGGCCGGCCGCGAGGGAACGGCGGTGCAGATGGGCGGCGCCCTGGCCGACATGGTGACCCGCATCGGCCGGCTAGGGCCGGACGAGCGCCGCATCCTGCTGATGGCCGGCATCAGCGCCGGTTTCGCTTCGGTGTTCGGCACGCCGCTGGCCGGCGCGGTGTTCGGGCTGGAAGTGCTGGCCATCGGCCGCTTGCGCTACGACGCCATCCTGCCGTGCTTCATCGCCGCCATCGTCAGCGACCAGGTGCCGGCATTGCTCGGGGTGCACCACACCCACTATGCGATCCCTTTCGTGCCGCATTTCAGCATCGCGATCTTCGCCGCGACGCTGGCCGCCGGCATCGTGTTCGGCCTGGTCGGCATGCTGTTCGCGCAAGCGACCCACGGCTTGTCGCGCCTGGTCAAGCGTCTCATCAAGTTCCCGCCGCTGCGGCCGTTCGCCGGCGGCGTGGCCGTGCTGCTGCTGGCTTTGCTGCCGGGCACCGACAAATACCTGGGGCTGGGGATTCCGACCATCGTCGAGGCATTCGAGAAACCGCTGCCGCTGTACGACTTCGCCGGCAAGATCGTGTTTACGGTGACGACCCTGGCGTCCGGCTTCAAGGGCGGCGAGGTGACGCCGCTGTTCTATATCGGTGCGACGCTGGGCAACGCCCTGGCGCAGCTGCTGTCGATGCCGGTTCCGGTGCTGGCCGGTTTGGGATTCGTGGCGGTCTTCGCCGGCGCCGCCAATACGCCGATTGCGTCGACCATCATGGCGATCGAATTGTTCGGACCGGAGATCGGCGTGCTGGCCGGCATTGCCTGCGTCGTCAGCTATCTGTTTTCCGGCCATACCGGGATTTACCACGCGCAGCGGATCGGCCACGGCAAACGCCTGGCGATCCCGGAAGGCATGCGCCTGTCGGAGCTTGCCGGCTTGCGCAAGCGCGGCGGCAAGGCGGATAAAACCGACGACAGCGCCGGCTAGCAGCCGATCATCCTAAGTCCGACAGGCTGCCAGGTTCAGCCGAACTTGCGCACCGCATCCAGCGCCAGGCCGGCGCCGATGCTGCCGAACAGGTCGCCTTCGACGGCTTTTGCCGCCGGCACCAGGGCCGCGATCTTGTGGCGCAGCAGCTGTACGCCGCTGGAGCCGCCGGTAAAAAATACCGTATCGACTTGCGCCGGCGTCACGCCGGCGTCGCGCAGCAGGTTGCCCACGGTGTCTTCCACCGTGCCCACCAGGTGCGCGATGCTATCGTTGAACTGCTGGCGCGTCAGGCTCAGGGCCTGGCCGGGAGCGATGCGGTCCAGGCTGAGCTGCACCGTTTCGGCGTCGGACAAGCCGATCTTGCCTTGCTCCACTTGCAGCGCCAGCCAGTGCCCGGCGCGTTGTTCCACCAGGTCCAGCAGCCGGCTGAATTTCTCGCGTTCGACTGTTTCGCGCTGCACGTCTTTCAGCTGCAGCCACGCCTTGCGGGTATAGATCTGGTTGATGGTGTGCCAGGTCGCCAGGTTGAAGTAATAGCTGGACGGCACTTCGCTGTTGTTCACCAGGCGGCTGCCCAGTCCCAGCATCGGCATCACGCTGGACAGGCTCAGGTATTTATCGAAATCGGTGCCGCCGATGTGCACGCCGCCGGTAGCCAGGATGTCGTCGCGCCGTTCGCTGTTGCCGGCGCGCTGCGGCGACAGGCGCACCAGCGAAAAGTCGGAGGTGCCGCCGCCGATGTCGGCGATCAGCACCAGTTCCTCGCGCTCAATGCTGGATTCATAGTCGAAGGCGGCGGCGATAGGTTCGTACTGGAAGGCGATGTGCTGGAAACCGACGGCGCGGGCGATTTCCGCCAGCGTATCTTCGGCGCGCTGGTCGGCGGCCGGGTTGTCGTCGACAAAAAACACCGGGCGGCCCAGCACCACGCTCTGGAAATCCTTGCCGGCAGCCTGTTCGGCGCGGGTTTTCAGTTCGGCGATGAAATGGCTCAGCAGGGCGCGGAACGGCAGCGCGCGGCCGCCGACCTCGGTCTGGGCGTCGATCAGGCTGGAGCCGAGCAGGCTCTTCAGGGAGCGCATCAAACGCCCCTCGTAGCCGGCCAGGTAAGCGCTCAGCGCGGCGCGGCCGAAACTGAAGGCGTCATCCTCGGCGTTGAAGAACACCACCGAAGGCAAGGTGACCTTGCCGTCTTCCAGCGGCAGCAAGGCGCTTTGTCCGGGCCTGCTCCAGCCGACGGTGGAATTAGACGTGCCGAAATCCACGCCGCAAGCATTTGACATCGCCATGCCTCACAAATGAAAAATTGGCCGGCAATGGTATACCAAACATATTGGCGATGCAGGGGAAATGCGGCAGGTGTTGGAAAATTGCGAATCGCTATGTTGGTGCACGGCAACGTCACCAGCGCGAGAAGTGTTCCTCGGTCACGCCCACCAGGTGCTCCACCGGACGCGGCGCGGCGTTGCGCTCCGGCTTGACCCAGCCGCTGAAACTCCCTATCGGCTGGATATAGCGGGTGGCGGCGACCAGCAGGTTCTTGTTTTCGTGGCGCGCGCCTTCCGGCATGAACTGCAAGTCGAGCAGGCCGTCGTCGGTATAGATATGCCACGGCGCCAGCGGCGCCGCCAGGTCGTACTCGAACCGCACGTGGCCGAGCGCATGCAGCTGGCCGTCCAGCCACAGCACGTTTTCCTGCTTGCCGAAATAACCGGCCTGCAGGTTGAAGCCGATATCCAGGCCATGGGCGGAGGCCCAGCGCCACTCTGTATTGCGCGCCAGCAGGCCGTTCGAATAGTCGAAGCTGGCGACGCCGCCGTCCAGCTCATAACGCTCGTCGCCCGCGCGCACTTCGCCGGTCAGCGGCATGCCCGGCGATTTCTGGGTGGCGTGCACCGAGCCGTGCACAATCGGGCCCACTGCCAGGAACAGGGGGGCGGCCTGGCTGGCGTCGAATTGAGCCTCGAGCTCGAACTGCTCGCATTGCACGCTGAGCTGGTATTTGCCGCCATCCTCGGCGCCGGCGAGCGGCGGCTGGTAATCGATGCGGTTGCCGAAACAGTGGAAACGGCTGGCGCCGTCCGGCCGGTCGCTGACCCTGGCGCTCAGGCCAGGTATGCCGTCTTGCGAAAAACCGGCGATCTGCTTGCCCAGCTGGCGGTCGAAGACGTAGGCGAAAGCGGTATTGGTCCAGCCGACGTCGACAATCGCGATCCCGCACAACAGCCGCGGCGTCGACAGCGCCACGTATTGCCAGCGTTTGTGATGGAAGCGCCGCCACAGCTTGCCGCGCGCATAGGGCGGAGCCAGGGTCGACCAGTCGATGGTCCCGGTCTGGCCGGCATAGCGCCCCATGCATGGCTGGCCGTCGGCAGCGATGACATTGGCCGGAGCCGCGGGCAGGGACAAGGGGATCATGGGCGGCGGCGGCGCATCAGTGCGCGCCAAGCGGTGTTGCCAAGGCTGCCAGGCCGCTGGCGCCCGGTTTGCGCTGGATCGTCATGCTGGGATGGCTGGTGGGGCGGCTCGATGGCACGGTGTCTCCTGGCGGATAGGCGGGGAATGTCTGGCGGCATTCTAGCAATGGATGTTACGGATGGCCCGGCTTTCTGTCCACTGTATAAAATACCGGCTCGATATAGCCGGTGCGCGCCGGCGCGACCCTTTACAATGGCGGGTTAGGCTTTAATTTACACAATTACGCCGCCGGCAATATCGCCAGGCGCCAATACCCGATATATTTTCGTTTTTGCAACGCATTTTTGTAACGCATTTCCGTAGCTAAGGCAGGCAACCCGATTGTTTTTTGAACCAGACCGACTTAATTTTTTCAGGCCGCTGGCCGGCAAGCACCGCGGCGTGGTGGTGGCTTGCGTGCGTGCGCTGTATGAGCGGCTGCACGGTCCCAGCGCCGATTATGGCCAGAACCTGACGCGCGACGGCTTGCGCGACCTGCTGCTGCCGGTGGTGCAGGAGTCGCGCCAGGTCATGCTGGCGCAGGAAGAGGCAGCGGCGGACGCAGGGCTGGCCGACGACGATCTGATTCCCGCCGGCGCTGACGACCAGCAAAGCAGCAGCGCATTGCTGCGCACCCTGCTCAGGGACGGCTGGCTGGAGACCTTCGGCGACCGCGCCGGCCTGGTCACCGCCTACCGCTTCACGCGCGCCGGCAAGCTGTTTGCCGAAGCGTTCTGGGCCATAGACCGGCGCAGCGCGCGTACCCGCCAGCGTAACGTGCGCAGCTGCCGCAATGCGCTCAACGCCGCGTTGCGCAATGTCGACGCCTACGACCTGATCGACGCCTACGACTACGCCGAAAAAGTGATCAGCGACTTGTCGGAAGGCGTCGATTATTTCCAGGAGCTGGTGCGGCGCCTGATGCTGGAAGCATCGCAAACGCCATGGGACGGTTTCATGGAATTCCTCGACCGCTTCGAAAAGGAATTCAAGAAGCAGCTCACGGCCGACAGCATCGAACGCCATCGACAAGCGATCCGCGACGTGATCGCCCGTTTGCACAGCCTGGAGCATGACAAGTCGCAGGCGCTGGAAGACCAGCTCAACGATATCGCGCGCTGGGCCAGCCAGGAACGGCAAGGGCCGTCAACGCTGGAATGGATGCTGGACCGCATCGAAGAAATGGTGGAAGCGGCTTGCACCACCAAGCATCCTGAACTGATCAAGGCCATGAGCGTCTACATGCAGCGCGCCGCCAGCATCGTGCAGCAGGCGCTGATGCTGCGCGGCGGCCAGACCCGGCAAGCCTACAGCGTGGCGATCGGCAAGACCGCCAAGCTCAGCGGCGCGGCGCAGGACGCCTTGCTGGAACGGATCGGCGCCGCCATCGCGCCGGCCGAAATCCGCCTGCTCGATCCGGCCGGCTTCAAGCTGCGCAGCGCTTCGCAGCGGCGCAAGGCGCTGACCGTGACGGCACAGCCGAAAGTGACGCGCGACGCCCGGCTGGCGGCGGCCATGTACCGCGCCGAGGCCGACGCCTTCGCCCTCTCCAACGACGACATCGTGCACCGGATCCGCGCTGAGCTGCGCTTGCGCGACCGGCCGATCCGGCTGTCGACCTTGCCGGTGGCGACCACCACCGACGTCCTCAACAACATGCAGGTGGTGGAAGCCGTGCGCGGCGCGCGCGACGGCCGGCTCACCGTGCAGAAATTGCCGAGCAAGCTCTGGAACGAGTTTTATGCCGGCGACGATTACCAGATCGAGATGAAACATGACCCTGAATGAAACACTGCACCAGCAGCTGGCGCTGCACAGCCTGTCGCTGGAGCGTTTCCGCGAAATCGTCGGACGCCTGTTCGCCGCCGGCATCGTGCTGCGCGAGGAAGACGGCGTCGAGCAGCGCCTGTACGACGATGCGCGCCGCATCGAAACCTGCCTGGGCGATTATTTCCAGCTCGGCGGCTTCCGTCTTGAGCACAACCTGAAAGGCGAATTTTTTCGCCTGTATGCGCCCGGCGCCGAAGTGCCGGGTTTGCCGGAAGACGGACTGGAAGCGGTGCCCGGTTTGCGCGCCCGGCTGTCGCCGGATTTTGTCGCGGCGGCGCTGGCGCTGCGCTTCCAGTACCAGCAGGGTTTGTCGGAAGGCGGCAACCGCCTGACGGATTCCGGCGAGGTGCTGACGCGCTTCGAGGAATTGTCGGCGACCCTGCAGACGCAATTGAAGCGCGCGCTGCCGCCCACCAGCATCGAGCGCCAACGCCTGCTCAACGATCTCAAGCGCCATCGCCTGATCCGGCTGGCGCCGAATTTTTCGATGGACGATGAGGACGCCCTGCTGGCGATCCGGCCGACCATCCTCGGCATCATCAGCGACGACATGCTGGAAGCCGCGCTGGAATCGGAGCCGCTGCCGGCCGGCGCCGGCAGCGAGGCAGAACCTGTGAGCCTGCAAGTCGAAGCCGAAGCGGAAGACGAATTTACAGCGCAAGGCATAGAAGGAAACGTGGAATGAAGCTGGATAAACTGATCCTGGTTAACTGGGGCGCCCTGCGCTCGCAGGAATACCCGATGGGCAACATGACTTTGCTGACCGGCCCCACCGGCTCCGGCAAATCGACCATGCTGGACGCCTTGCAAACCGTGATGACGGCTGTCTACCAGAATATTTTCAGCTACAACCCGGGCCAGGACGAGACTACCCAGGGCGCGCGCAACGGCAAGACAAAACGCACCCTGTGGTCTTACATCGTCGGCGCCGAGGATAACCTGTTCGCCCGTCCCAACGGCGCGCACGGCTACATCGCCGCGGTGTTCAAGCCGAGCGAGGGCGAGGAAGGGCGCGAATTCACCGCGCTGGTGGCGGCTTCCGCCCGTGTCGACGGCGCCGGCGAGCGCCGCCAGGCGGTGTCGGAACGTCTGGCGCTGCTGATCATCGACGGCGTCGCGCTGCAGCTGGGCGACCTGACGTCGACCGAGATCGACGGCGGCATGGCGGTGGTGGCGGTGGAAAAAATCGAACATCACCTGGCCGGGAAATACCGCGGCATCACCAATTTCCGCGACAGCAAGCGCGAGTACCTGTGCCAGCTGTACGGCCGCTTCCGTGGCCAGAAAACCGTCTCCTTCGCCGAAGCGGAAAGCGCGGCGCGGGCCTGGAGCCAGTCGATCGCGCACAAGCCGATCGGCAGCGTCGACGACCTGGTCAAGCACCAGATCCTGGAACTCGACACTAGCCAGCTGTCGCAGCGCATCGGCCAGATCAGCAAGCTGATGCGCCAGGTCAACGAGCTGCGCAAGGAAGGCGAACGCCTGAGCGACAACGTCAAGCGCCTGGAGCTGCTCGGCAAGGCTGTCGGCGACACGGCGCGCGCGCATCAATCCGCCAGCCAGTCGCAGCTGCTGGTGTCGTCGCTGGCCCTGCGCGAAGACCAGCGCCAGCTGGAAGCCGCTACCTCGGCCATCGAGGGATTGCAGGCGCTGATCGACGATGAAACCGAGAACGCCGACAAGCTGGAGCAGGACCGCGGCGCCAAGAACCGCAGCCTGACGCAGATCCATGCGCAGATGATGGGCATCCCTGCGGCCGAACAGAAGAGCCGGATCCAGAACCAGATCGAGCAGAACGACGGCAAGATCAAGGCCGTGTTCAGCGCGTTGCAGCACAACGCGCTGGCCGCCCAGCAGCTGGAAACCGCGGCGCGCAGCGTGGCCGGCATGCAGATTCCGCCGGAACAGAAGGAAATCGCCAACGCCGCGCGCCAGGTAGTGCTGGCGTTGTCGGCAGCCGGCACGCTGGACCTCGCGACCCACCTGCGCAGCATCGCCGAGCTGGCCAAGGCGGACGAAGTGGACGTGCTGAAATCGCTGATGCTGGTCAGCGGCTTTGAAGGCGTCGATGCCGCCTTGGGGAAACTGCACGCTGCGCTGGCCGGCACGGAACACAGTTTCGTTTCAGCCTTGCACACGCAGATTGCGCAGCTGCGGACGGCCGAGCACGACGCCTTGCGCCACGAAAAAGACGCCGCCTCGCGCAAAGCCAATCTGGCCGAAGGCGGCGCCGACTATCCGCAGCATATCCGCCATGCGCTCAAGGAGTTCCGCTCTGAGCTGGGCGCGGCGCGGGCGCAGGTATTGTGCGACCTGGTGGAGCCTTTGTCGATCGAGTGGCAGGCGGCGATCGAAGGGTATCTCGGCGGCGCCCGTTTCAACCTGGTGGTGGACCAGGCGTGGGAGGGCAAGGCCATCGATTTCGTGCGGCAGAAGAAACTGCGCGCCAATGTGATCCAGGGCAGCTTCTGCCTGAAAAACCTGAAAATCGAAAGAACCCCGAGCGACTCGATCGTGCACGAACTGAGCACCGAGCATCCGATTGCCCATGCCTATCTGCACGACCAGTTCGGCCAGGTGGTCAAGGTAGCCGATACCGAAGCCCTGCGCCATACTTCGCGCGGCCTGACCCGGGACGGCAAGGGCAGCGGCTCGCGCACCATGTTCACCGCCGATACCGACCTGCTGGTGTTCGGCCAGGAAGCCAAGCGCCTTGCCAAGCAGCGCGCCGAACAAGAGCATGCGCACGCAGAGCAGGAGCTGACCCGGATACGCGCCCAGCTGCGCGAGCTGCAGGGCGCGCTGGCCTTGATGGGGCAGCTCCAGTGTCCGTCGTTTGCCGCGATCGACGAACTGGAAAACCTGGTGCGCGAGCTCGACGCCGCGCGCCAGGACCTGGGCCGGCTTGACCTGACCCAGGTCAGCAAGCTGGAAGACGAGGCGGAAGCCCTGGGCATTGAAATCGCCGCCCTGGAAGCCCGCAAGACCGCTTGCAGCAAGAATATCGGCGGCCATGAAAAGGCCATACAGGGCCACCAGGCCGCGCTGACGCGCCTGCATTTCGGCCTCGGAGCCAAGCAGGCGCGGGTCGACAGCGATACCGAAAAACTGCGCGACCTGTGCATCGTCAACGGCAGCCTGTCTTTCACCGCGCTGACGGACGAAGTGGCGGCGTGGGTAAACGCAGGCAGCCATTCGCAATCGCAGGCCGCCGCCGGCGTCGCCAAACAGACCGCCCTCAGCTGGCAGCTGTATGGCGACGCCCGCAACGCCCTGGGCGAATACCACGCCCATGCGCGCATTGACGAACGGTTTGAAACGGCACAGGGCGACGATCTGCGCGATGGCGATTTCACGCCGCTGTACGCGCTGATGGTGACCTTGCAGGAACGTACCCGAGCCCAGCTGACGCGGCAGAAAGATATCGGCCTGATCAAGAACCTGGAGCAGCTGCGCACGGCCGAAGCGTCGTTCAACGATGTATTCACCAAGCAGTTCTGCTACGAAATCCGCAATGCGGTCGATACCGGCGTGCGCACCTTGAAGACGCTCAACACCGAACTCGACAAGCTCAAGTTCGGCACCGATAAATTCCGCATCGACTGGTCGGAATGGATACCGGAATTCAAGGCTTACTATGATTTCTTTTGCGCCACCTCGGAAATGTCGGATACGCAGGAAGCCGGCAACCTGTTTGCCGATCCTGTCCTGAGCGCGGAAAACTGCCAGGTGCGCGATCGCCTGGTGCAATTGCTGCTGTCGGACGACGAAGACAAGGCGGTCAAGGAACTGCAGCGGGTTGCCGATTACCGCAACTACCGCCGCTATGAAATCTACAAGGAATCCGATACCGGTTCGCATGTGCGTTTGTCGGAATGGGGCACCGGTTCCGGCGGCCAGCTGGAAACGCCGGCTTACATCATCCACGCGGCCGTCGTCACCAACCGCCTCAAGCGTTTCGAGAAGGGCGCCAGCCTGCACCTGCTGGTCAACGACGAATCGTTCGCCAAGATGGATGAAGGGCGCGCGCGCGATGTCTTGAAATTCCTGCGCGACAACCTTGGCATGCAACTGATCTGCGCCATGCCGACCAAGCACGCCGGCGCGATCAAGCCGGAATTCTCGCGCGAATGGAGCTTCAGCCGCACCGTGGCGGACGGCAACGGCGAAGTCGGGTTTGTCTCGGAGTCGGACGAACGCGAACTGCGCTCGGACAAGCTGCGCGAACTGTGGGAACTGCGGCGGGCCCAGGTGCGGGAGCAGGCGCAGATCAATTTCGAGGCAGCCGAGCAGGCTGCGTGAACAGAGGGTAATTGCCCTGGCATTAAACTGGGTTAGACTGGCGCGATCAGCCGCATTGGGGAGAAATCCATGGCAATTCCCGTTCATCCTTCCTTGTTTGTGTCGCTCGGCATCGCCGCGCTGGTGGTCTGGCGTTTGTATTCGCGGATCCGGCGCATGGTCGGCCGGCAGAAACTGTCGGCCGTGAGGCCGTGGATCACCATTTGCCTGTTTACCTGGCTGATGGGCATGCTGTCGCTGGCGTCCCTGGCGCATCCGGACCATCTGGCGGCAGTCGCCGGCGGCATTGCCCTGGGCATCGGGCTGGGCGTTTATGGCCACCGCCTCACGCAATTCGAACAAACGCCGGCCGGCCTATTCTATACGCCCAGCGCCCACCTGGGCATTGCGCTGTCGCTGCTGTTCGCCGGCCGCATCGTCTATCGCCTGGCCCAGTTCTACCTGGCGCCGGGACCGCAGGTCTGGACCCCGAGCCAGTTTTCCGGCAGTCCGCTGACCTTGCTGATCTTCGGCATCCTGGCGGCTTACTATGTCACCTACGCGATCGGCCTGCTGCTCTGGCGCCATGGCCTCAAGCCGGGCGCTGGCGTGCCGCTTTCGGGACCGGAAAATACCTGAACCACCAACCCTTTTTACCCAATGAAAGGAAAGCCCTTGCCCGCCCATGCCCCTGTATTGAAAATGCTGCGCCAGGCAGCTTGCGCCTTGCTGGCCGGCGCCGCCTTGATGGCCACCGCCGGCGCGGCGCCGCCGGCAAAGAGTCATTGTCTGAGCGAATGCAGACCGCGCATCGGCATCGTTTCGGCGTTCGGCGCCGAAGCCGATATCCTGCTGGAACAGACGCAGAAGAAGCGTGACTGGAAGATCAACGGCAATCGCTTCACCACCGGCGAACTGCGCGGCAACCAGGTGGTGATCGTGCTGAGCGGCGTCAGCGTGGTGAACGCCACCATGGTGACGCAGCTGATGATGGATCATTTCCATATCGAGCGCTTGCTGATGAGCGGCATCGCCGGCGGCGTCAATCCGGCCAGCCATGTCGGCGACGTTACCGTGCCGGAGAGCTGGGCGATGCCGATGGAAGTCTACTGGAACGGCGACGGCAGCTTGCCTTCGCCTTGCGGCGCGGCGGGCGATGTCAGCTGCCTGGGTGTCAAGCTGGCGGCCGACAACGGCAAGCCGCGCCCGGATTTCAAGTTCGATACTCCCAATGGCCCGGTCAGCAGCGGCCTGTTCATGCGCGACAATTTCGTCATGAATGCAAGCAATGCGCCGCAAGGAGAATTCCGTTTCGAGTTCCAGGCCGATCCCGAGATGCTGGCGCTGGCCCGTACCTTGAAGCCAGGGCTGGCGAAATGCGGACCGAAGAATCCATCCCTGTGCGTCAGCGTCCAGCCGGAGTTGCGGGTTGGCGGGCGTGGTGTTTCCGGCAGCGCTTTCCTGGCCAATCCCGGCTACCGGGCCTATCTGTTCGATAACCTGCAGGCGCAGGTGGTGGATATGGAAACCGGTGCTTTTGCCCAGGTGGCGTATGCCAACCGTGTGCCTTTCATTGCGTTCCGCAGCTTGTCGGACCTGGCGGGCGGCAATGATTTCAAGGATGTCGGCGCCTTCTTCGGCAGCGGCCTGGCGGAGACCAACGAGGCTAATGTCACGCTGGCCTTCCTGGAAGCCTGGAGCCGCCGCCGGCGCTGACCGGCGCCAGCCTGCGGCGTTTGCGGCAGGCTGCCCAGGCTACTTCATGGAAGCCAGTTTCTGTTCCAGGGCCTTGGCGTCAAGCGCGCTGCCGGTGCGGCTGCCATCCGAAAAATACACCGTGGGCGTGCCGACGATACGCAGCTTCTTGCCCAGCGCCAGCACTTTGTCGTTTGGCGTCGAGCAGGCGGCCGCGGCCGCTGCTGCGGCTTTGCCGTTTGCCATCCAGTCGTTCCACGCCTTGCTGCGGTCTGCCGAGCACCAGATATCGCGCGACTTCACCACCGAATCGTCGGACAGGATATTGAGCAGGAAAGTATAGATCGTCACATTGTCGATTCCCTGCAAGGTCTTGTGCAGGTTCTTGCAGTAAGGGCAGTTCGGATCCTCGAATATCGCCAGCACCCGTTTGCCGTTGCCTTTGACAGTCTTGACCGCGGCGTCGAGCGGCAGGTCGGCGAAATTGATCGCTGCGAGCTGGTCCACCCTTTCTTTGGTCAGGTCCTTGTAGGTGCGGGTATCGATGACTTTGCCGACTACGATGTAGTCGGCGTTTTCATCAGTGTAGAAGATATCGCCGTTGGTGCGCACTTCATACAGGCCGGCATAAGGCGTCTTGGTGATCGAATCGACCTTGATGCCGACGCCCATGCGCGGCTCGATCAGTTGCTTGATGCGGGCTTCCTGCGCGGTTTCGGCGGCGGCGCCGGCGGCCGCCAGGGCGAGCAGCAAGGGCAAGGTATTCTTGAAGCGGATCATGGCGTTTCCATTGCTAAGAAAGAGACAGGGTTCAGTGTCAGATTTTTTTCTTGGCGTCGATGCCGGACAGGTCTGCCCCCGGCACTTTCTTGTGCTGCGCGTCGGCCGGCGCCGCGTAGCGGGCCGCCAGTTTCCAGTCGCCGTCGACCTGTTTCCAGGTATCGACGACAAATATGTTCTTTGCCAGCGGGCTGGCGGCGGGAACATCCAGCGACCACAGGAAGCTGACGACCATCAGATTGCCGTATTCATGCACTGCCATCTGTTGCACCTGCGACGCAAACGGCGCCTGCTTCAGGGCGCTGGCGATCCATTCCGCGCGCGGCGTCGGCCGGGCGGGAGCGGCAGCGGTGCGCAGTTCATAATCGTCGGCAAGGCGTTTATCGATGACGCCGCTGTTGCGCTGCTGGACAGCGTCATTCAATTCGTTTTCCAATGTGCTGAAAATCTGCACCGTGCGGGTGATGGTCGGTATGGTTCTCTGGAGCGGAGCGGCGGCTTGCTGTGCGAAGCCGGATAGCGGGTTTGCCAGCAGCAGCGCCAGCAGGAGAGGAAATTTTTTCATGGCATGGACTCGGGCGGTTGAATCGGAAAGAGCATCAGCTGAAGCTCCGCCGCAGAGCGCTCCGCGGCGGAATTCCATGTTACATCACAGCCATCGTGCCATCACGGATAGTGCTGGGCGCAGGCCTGGCTTGGCAGCAGTGTCCAGTTCTGCTGGATCAGGTACTTCATGGTGCCGAAGGTCTGGTTGTAGGCAGAACCGTTGGCGGCGGTCGACGTGGCGCCGAAATTCCATGCGCATTTGTCGCCGTTTTCCATGCCGTTGGACAGCGCATACCAGGCGTTGCCGTCCGGGTCGGTGGTCGCTTCTTCAAGCTCATGCGAAATGATGCTGGCCATCGCATCGGCGCCTGGGGTGTTGTTCGGGCTTGGCGTATTGGCGCCGCACGAGCTTGCGCACTGGGTTTCAGGATTGCCGATGAAGGCGTACTTGATATCCTGGCCGTTGATCGTGGCGTTGGTGTGCCAGCCGCAATACTGGGTGCAGAAACCCGAGGTGGCAGTGGTGTTCTTGTCGGTCAGCACGAAGTAGACGCCGTTCGCATCCAGCGGCAGCGCGCCGGAATTGATCTTGTTGGCGACGATGGTTTCGATGTTGGCGTCGGACAGCTTGGTGCCGAGCGAGCCGCTGTCGGTAGTGGTGCCGGCATAGTTGACGACGTTTTGCACATGCGTGCCGGCCTTGTTGGTGTATGTGGTGTTGATGTTGAAGTATGGAGAGCCGCCGATGTGGTTGCCGAGGTTGGTCAATACATTCTGCGAGGCGCTATCCCAGGTGCCGTACCAGATGTAGTAAACGTTCTTTGGCGCGGTCATCACCGGACCGCCCTGGTTGGTCAGGTTGGCGGTACGCTGGGCTTTCAGGGTTGCCGCCTTTTGCGCATGGGTCTGCACGTCCAGGTCCAGCTCGCCCCAGCCCTTGCCGGTTGGCTTGTAGACCGAGTCGCCGGATCCCTTGACAGCGCCTGCAAGCGCAACGCTGGCGTAAGCACAAGACAAAGCCAGCACGACTAATTTGCGATTCAATTTCATTGCATCTCTCCATAGTTGATGTGAATTGACATAGCCGGACGTCCGATCGGGAGCGTCCGGTTACCGCATCTGCAGCGAGATTGCGTCCCGCTGCAGGTCGACGCACAGGCGTGCCGCCACCTGCCATGGCGGAACGACGGCTGCGTCTAAGACAACCCGGGCGTGCAGAGCGCCAGGATTGAAATTCGGTATAGCGAAAAATTGGAAGCTAGAAGCTAGAAGCTAGAAGCTAGAAGCTAGAAGCTAGAAGCTAGAAGCTAGAAGCGAAGAGGCGGAGCGAGCGGCCTTGAGGTGGCGTGATAGGCGTACGGCTGGAAACCGATGAAGCTGAGCATCATGTCATTCCTCCTGTTGTACAGCCATGTGCTGGCGCCGCATTGTGGTGGGCGCCGCATCATTTTGTCGTGGCCAGGGTTGGTCACGGGACTGCAGTGTATCCCCACATTTTGCTCTCGGACAATCTATTTAATTGTTACGCGGAAACAAAATTGTAACCAGATGATACAGAGTGATACAGTTGTCCAGCCATTGCATGCGAATGATTATTGGTAAAAAAAATGACAGCCGCGGCTGTCATTTTTTTGATGGGACCGGCAGGGCGGCAAGCCCTGGGTGCGCTGCCTTTATTTGAACAGCAGACGGATCGAATCCCAGGCGCGGCCGAAGATGGTGGCCTGGGCCACGTCTTCCAGCGCCACCACCGGAAACTCGGCAATGGTCTTGCCGTCGGCGTTTATCTTGACCGTGCCGACCTTGGCGTTTTGCTGGATCGGCGCGATCAGCGGATCGGTGCGTTCCAGCACTGGCTTGATCTTCTCTGCGACGCCTTTCGGCACGGTGACGTAGACGTCATGCGTGAAGCCGATCTTGATCTGGTTCTTGGCGCCTTTCCAGACTTGCGGCGTATCGATCGCCTGGCCCTTGGCGTACAGCTTGACGGCATCGAAGTTCTGGAAACCCCAGTTCAGCATTTTTTGCGCTTCCTGGGTACGGGTGCCGTCGGAATTGGTGCCGATCACGACCGCCAGCAGGCGGCGGTCGCCGCCGGCGTTCGGACGCTTGGCGCTGGCGATGATGGAATAGCCGGCGCTGCTGGTGTGGCCGGTCTTCATGCCGTCGACGGTCGGATCCAGCCACAGCAGGCGGTTGCGGTTAGGCTGGGTGATCTTGTTGTAGGTGTATTTCTTGGTCGAATCGATCTTGTAGAACTCGGGGAAATCGACGATCACGTGGGCCGCCAAAGTCGCCAGGTCGCGCGCGGTGGAGTAGGTATCGGCGCTCGGCAAGCCGTGCGGATTGCCGAAATGCGTGCTCTTCATGCCCATGCGCTCGGCTTCGTGGTTCATCAGCGCGACGAAGGAATCTTCGGTGCCCGCGACCGCTTCCGCCAATGCCACTGCGGCGTCGTTGCCCGACACCACCATCAAGCCGTACAGCAGGTCGTTGATCGACACCGGCGTCGCCGGATCGATGAACATTTTCGAGCTGCTTGGATCGACCTTCCAGGCGCGCACCGAAACATTGACCATCTGGTCGAGGCTGATTTTCTTGGCCTTGAGCGCATCGAAAACCACATAGGCGGTCATGATCTTGGCCAGCGAGGCCGGTTCGATGCGCATGTCGGGATCTTGCGATGCCACTACCTGGTTGCTGGTGGTATCGAGCAGCAGCCACGATTTGGCGGCTACTGTCGGCGGCGGCAATGTCTGCGCAAAGGCAACGGATATGGAAAGGACAGTGGCAGCAAGCGCCGCGAGTATTTTTTTCATGGAGTATCGAGTAATGAAATCAGTAGCGATAGAGCTGCATCATGTGAACAACTGGTGTAGACGATGAGCAACTTTATCTGCTTAAGGGGTTGAAAAATGCGTAAGCGGAGGCGGCAAGCAAACAACCGCATACAACCATGCCGACAGAATTATAGCCCCACTGCCTCCCCGGACGGCTTAAACACTATGCCAGCATGCTTGCATCGTCTTTAAACCGCGTCTTTTAGCGACGCCACATTTCGACCATGAGATTCTTGATATGTTGCAGCCGGCGATGAAAAAAATGATCGGCGCCGGGAATCACGATTACCGGGATGTCTTGCGGACGCGCCCATTCGAATACGGCAGCGAGCGGAATCGTATCGTCCAGCTCGCCGTGGATCAGGATGGTGTCGGCCGGCACGGTCGGCATCGGCCATTTGCCGGCGGCGGTGCCGACCAGCACCAGCCGGTCGGCCGGCGTGCCGGCCTGGTTCAGGCGCTGCTGCAATTGCGCCTGGACGAAAGTGCCGAACGAGAATCCGCCGAGCACCAGCGGCAGGTCGCGATACTGCTGGCGCATGTGGGCCAGCAGCAGCGCCATATCGTCGGTTTCGCCGCGCCCTTCGTCATGCACGCCTTCGGATTTGCCGACGCCGCGGAAATTCATGCGCACCGTGGCATAACCCAGCGCCAGGAAACCGCGCGCCAGCGTATGCACTACCTTGTTGTCCATGGTGCCGCCGAACAGCGGATGGGGATGCGCCACCAGCGCCAGGCCGCGCGGCGCGGCGAAGGTTGAAGGATCGGGCAGGTCTAGCGCGCATTCGAGCTGGCCGACAGCGCCGGCGATGAAAAAGGGAAGCGTTTGGGCGTTCATTGCATTGATGGTTCTGATTGATGGCGACGGAATGCGTGTTGCTTAGATTTTGAGGCGTTCGACAATCTTGCCGCCGACGATATGGACATCGATGATTTCGTCGATGTCTTCATTGTCGACGTAGGTGTACCAGACGCCTTCAGGATAAATCACCAGCGCCGGCCCCTCTTCGCAGCGTTCGAGGCAGCCGGCCTTGTTGATCCGCACCTTGCCTTCGCCGGCCAGGCCGAGCTGCTTGACGCGGCGCTTGGCATGCTCCTGCGCGGCCTGGGCGCCGGCGTTGGCGCAGCAGACGCGTTCGCCCGGTTCGCGCTGGTTCAGGCAAAAAAATACGTGGTGTTCGTAAAACGGCTTATCGCTCATGGCAGGATTCTGGAATAGTTGACCAATACAGACGGGAATCATACACCGCCGCCATTTTGATTTCAGGAGCGGGGCTGCCGCGAGTCGCGCTGCGCCAGCTCGCGGCGCCGCTTGTGCATCGGATGGAACAGGAACCACAGCGTGCAGAACGGCCACAGCAGGGCCAGGAACTGGGCGACGCCGTTGAAGTTCAGGAATTTCCCCTGCGACCAGGTTTGCACGGTTTCGGTGTAATACGGATTGTCCGGCATGACATTGACCAGCAACAGCGATATGGCCAGGGTCAGCCCGGCCAGGCGCCGTTGCGCCAGCTGCGGCGCATAGGCCAGGCCGCTCAGCATGAGGCCGCCGATCAGCAGGCCGCCGAATGAGCCGGGGGTCAGCCAGACGAAGGCGTTGTCGGGCGCGAACAGCAGCGCCGTCGCCAGGATCTTGGTCATCAGCGTGAGAAACACCAGCAGCAAGGTCAGCGGCAATTTCGGCGCCTGCTGGCGCAGCAGGATCAGGAAGGTCAAGGCGGCCCCGGTCAGGCCGCAGGCGGTGATGATGGTCTCGGTCAGCCAGTACTGGTCGGCGCTGAACTGGATATCGTTGGTCAGCCAGGCTTGCAGGTCGATCGGCTGTTCCAGCAGGTCGGACAGCCAGGTCGACAGCATGGAGGTGAACTGGCCGAAGCCGAACAGGTGGCTGAGCGGATAAATCTGCGCCAGCGGCCACAGCGCGACCACCACCATGCCCTGGCTGGCTTCACGGTTGAACCAGTGCTCGCGCAGCTGCAGCAAGCGGCTGTCGGGGCCGAAGCGCGGCCGCAGGATGACGCCCAGCACCGCGCCGAGCAAGGCGCCGGCGCTGTTGGTCATCAGGTCCAGGTTGGAGGCGACGCGGGTCGGCAGGAAAGTCTGCACTGCCTCCATGGCGCCCGAGACCAGGATGCCGGCCAGGGTCGCCAGCAATACCGACCAATACGGCGACCAGCGGCGCGAGCGCGGCAACGACAGCACCATCAGCATGCCTAGCGGCAGGTAACCGGCGATATTGGTCCAGACATCGAACACGGTCCAGTAATGCGGCAGCGGCGCGCCCAGGTAGGCGAAGGCGGTCAGGCCGAGGTCGCGCCAGCCGGCAAACGGATACCAGCTGGCGTAGATGATCAGCAGCAGGTAGATCAGCAGGCTGACGCGGGCAAACGACGACGCGGCTGAAGAATTTGAAACGGTTGCTTGTTGCGTCATTATTTTTTCGGCGCCACTGTCGCCAGCCAGCTCATCAGGTCATCGATCACGCCGTCATTGGCCGCCACGAAAGCGCTGGCGGCGCCGGCGGCGTCGGCGCTGGGAGTCGCGGCCTGGCGGCTGAAGCTCTTTTGCGCCAGCAGCGTGCGGCCGTTGAACAGAGAAGCCCGTACCTGCAGCGTCGCCAGGCTGTGCGCGGGAGTATCGAAGGTTTGCGTGAAATCATCCATGTCGATGCGCAGCAAAGGAATATTCAGCGCGGCGTCCGACATCGCCAGCACCGTGCCGCCAGCCTGGGCCAGGCGCGATTTCAGGCGCTGCTGGAACAGCTGCGCCGGCGGCATGGTCCAGCGGCTGGCGGCGTATGGCCGGGGCTGCAGCTGGTTGGCGTAGGCCAGGCGGAAATACATCATGTTGTTGTCCAGCCAGGCCGGCGCATTGACGTCGGCCACGCTGACGGCGGGCAAGGCTGGCGCGGCGGTCGCGGCTGCGGGAGGCAGCAGGCCGAGGTCGTATTGGGTCGGCGCGTCGACCTTGCTGGCGCAGCCCGCGACCAGGGCAATCGCAAGGAACGACGACAGGGTTTTCAAGATAGCGGTCATGGCATGCCTTTAATCGGTTGGCGGCAGAGTGCGATCTCTGCCGCGCGAATGTTTATTTTCCTGGGGCGACAAAACCCGCTTCGCCGGGTCCGGGAGGCAGCGGCTTGCTGCCGAACAGGATGCTTTGCGGCTGCTGGTTGAGATGGTCCAGGGTCTGGTTCAGGCTGCGCATCGACGAGCGCGCTTCCGTGGTCAGCACATTGAAACGCGGCAGCGTATCGTATTCGACGCCATTGGCGACCGAGCCGATATTCTGCACCGCCCCGGCCAGGTTGGCGACAGCGCCGTCCGGTCCTTGCAGGCTGGCGGTCAAGGTGTTGAGGTTCTTGCTGAGCACCATCATGTTGTTGGACAGCGCCGTGACCGAGGCCAGCGCCTGGTTCAGCTGGCTGGTCAGGGCCGGCAGCTGGTTCAGGGTCGGCTGCAGCTGCTGCGGGATGCCCTGGTATTCGTTGACGGTCTTGCTGACGTCGCTGAACGCTTTCACCATGGTTTTCTGGTTCTCGGGATCGAGCAGGCTGTTCAGTCTTTCCACCGTATCGTTGGCGCGCGACAGAATCACCGCGCCCTTGCTCTGCAGGTTGTCGAACAGGCTCGGCCGCAGCTCTATGCGCGCCAGGTGCTGCTTGCTGCTGTCGAGCTTGAGCGGCTTGCTGCCGTCGTCGTCGAGCTGGATATAGGCGATCCCGGTCACGCCCTGGTAGCCCAGGGTGGCGAAGGTGGATTGCGTCATCGGCGTATCCGGATTGACCTTGATCTTGATCAGGATCTGCCCCGGCGATTTCGGATCGAAGGTGATGGTGTCGACCTTGCCGGCATCCAGGCCGCGGTAACGCACGTCGGCTTGCGGATTGAGGCCCGGCACCGACAGCTTGGTGGCGATTTGGTAAGGGATCCGTTCCACCCGGTCGCTGTTGAACCACATGACGCCGAACAGCGCCGCGATCAGCAAGGCCACCGTGAACAGTCCGGCGATCAGGGCATGCGCTTTATTTTCCATAAGACTTCCTATTTACGCTTTCTGCATTTATCCGCAAGTTTCATGCTCAAAACGGTTAGCAGTAAGAAAAAATGTTTCGATGAACGGATGCCGCACTTTCATCACGCGCTCCGGCGTGTCGTAGGCGATCACATGCTTGTCCGCCAGCACCGCGATCTTGGTCGACAACGCCAGCAGCGGCTCCAGGTCGTGGGTGATCATCACTACCGTCAGGCGCATGTCTTTGTGCAGCGAACGGATCAGTTCGATAAAAGCGGCCGACGATGCCGGATCGAGCCCGGCCGTCGGTTCGTCGAGAAACAGCAGTTCCGGTTCCAGCGCCAGCGCACGCGCCAGGGCCACCCGCTTGACCATGCCGCCGGACAGGTCGGACGGCATTTTCAGCGCATGTTCAGGGCCGATGCCGGCCATCTGCAGCTTGAGCAGGGCGGCGTCCCTGATCAGCCGGTCCGGCAAGGCGCGCAACTCGCGCATCGGCAGCGCCACGTTGTCGAGGACGGTCAGCGCCGAAAACAGGGCGCCCTGCTGGAACAGCATGCCCCAGCGGTTTTGCAGCGCGTACATCTGGTCGACATCGGCCTGGCTGATATCGGTGCCGAACACCATCACCTTGCCCTTGGTCGGCCGGTTCAGCCCGAGTATCTGGCGCACCAGCGTGGTCTTGCCGGAACCGGAGCCTCCCACCAGGCCGACGATCTCGCCGGCTTCTATGCGCAGGTCCAGGTCCTGGTGGATCACCGCCTGGCCGAACTGGGTCCAGAGCTTGTCGACCTCGATGATGGGTGCGTGCTCGGCCATCAGAATCCCACGCCGCTGAAAATGATCGCAAACACCGCATCGGCCACGATCACGATGGTGATGGCGGTCACCACCGAGGTGGTGGTGCCGTGCCCCAGGCTTTCCGTATTCGGTTCGATGCGCAGGCCGAAATAACAGGCCACCATCGCAATCAGGCCGCCGAACACCGCGCCTTTGCCGAGGCCGATCAGGTAATTGGGCAGCGGCACTGCGTTCGGCAACTGCTGCAGGAAATAAGTCGGCGACAAACCCAGCTGCAACTGCGCGGCGACCATCCCGCCCAGCAGCGCGATGGCGTCGGTCCAGATGACCAGCAAGGGCATCGCCACCAGCAACGCGAGCACGCGCGGCAAGATCAGCCGGAAGCCGTGCGGCAAGCCCATCACCAGCATCGCGTCGAGTTCTTCGGTCACGCGCATCACGCCCAGCTGTGCGGTGATCGCCGAGCCGGAGCGGCCGGCCACCAGGATCGCCGCCAGCAACGGCCCCAGTTCGCGGATAATGCTCATGCCGAGGATGTTCACCAGGTAGATATCGCCGCCAAAGGTATGCAATTGCTGTGCCGACAGGAACGACAGCACCACGCCGATCAGGAAGCCGACCAGCGCCGTAATTCCCAGCGCCTGGTAGCCGACGTGGTAGACGTTGGCGGAAATCTCTTTCCACGGCGCCCGCTGCGGCGCGCGCACCATGCGCAGGAAATCCAGCACCAGTTGTCCCAGCAGGGTGATAAAGCCGGACACATGCTCCAGCATCTCGGCGCCGATGTCGTAAATCACGTTGAGCAGGCGGCGGCGCGGCGGCTTGGGCGGTAATGCCAGGGTGCCGGCGCTGGCCAGGCGCTGGAAAAAATCGCGGTGCTGCGGCGCCAAGGTCAGTTGCCTGGGCCGGGTTTTGCCCCATGCGTTCCACAGAAATTGCGCGCCGATATGGTCCAGCGTGCCGATCCCCGACAAATCCCAGCGCAATGCGTCGTTTTTCCCGCCCAGTTTTCTCAGCTTGGCCTGCAATTCCCAGATCACCCCCGGCTGCGTCAAGGCATGCACCTGCCAGTTGCCGCGGGCGGCTACCAGGCTGCCATCTTTAAGATCGAGAACAGGAGTAGTGGAATCTGGGTTCGGCATCGTGTCAGTTTAAGGGAGAATTGCTTTCCAGACTATTACGGCAGTGATAAAACCCGGCCGGAAACGCCGCTCGGACAAGCGATTTAACGGTTTCCAGAGAAATATGCCATACGGATTAGCGGCGCCGTTGTTTTTTATTGTGTTTTCATGGGGAATCCCGCGCATGGCGAGCCGCATTCCGGCATAACTCCCGCTACAATGCGCGGCATGACTGTCCAATTTATTGC
The DNA here is from genome assembly GCF_038896935.1 of Collimonas rhizosphaerae. Lineage (NCBI taxonomy): Bacteria > Pseudomonadati > Pseudomonadota > Betaproteobacteria > Burkholderiales > Oxalobacteraceae > Collimonas > Collimonas rhizosphaerae. Next base: position 214,037 of record NZ_JBANDC010000006.1, on the reverse strand, counting down.
ACCAATTTCGCCCGCGAGCCATTTGTCGGCCGCCCGCATCACCGCATTTGCCGGCTACCACGCTGAACAGTGCAGGGTCGAGGTAGTGGCCGAGACCGGCTCCACCAATGCTGACCTGCTGGCGCGCGTCGCCAGCGGTGACCGCTCCAGGGCGCTCGGCGCGCCGACCTTGCTGGCGGCGCAGACGCAGACTGCCGGCCGCGGCCGCGCCGGCCGCGCGTGGCTGACGGCGCCGTCGGCGGCGCTGACGTTTTCGCTGGCCTGGCCGTTTGCCGCGCCGTTGCAAACGCTGGTCGGCCTGCCGCTGGCGGTGGGCGTGGCGATTGCCGAGACCCTGGCCGATTTCGGCGTCGAGGTCCAGCTGAAATGGCCGAACGATGTCTTGCAAGGCGGCCGCAAGCTGGCCGGCATCCTGATCGAAACCGCGACCGCGCCGGACCAGCAGCTATGGGCGGTGGTCGGCATCGGCATCAATCTCGCCATGCCGGAACAGCTGCAGGAACAGATCGGGCGCCGCACCGCCAGCCTGCCGGCGGCGGCGGCGCAGGACCGCGACCTGCTGCTTGGATCGCTGCTCAGCGCGCTGGCGCAGACCATGCGGCAATTCGAAAACGCCGGCCTGGCGGCTTTCGTCGAGCGCTGGAACCGGCTGCATGCGTTTGCCGGCCAGCAGGTGCTGATCCTGGACCAGGGCAAGACGCTGCATGAAGGCCGCGCGCTGGGTATCGACCAGATCGGACGCCTGCTGCTGCAAACCGATGGCGGCAGCAGCCCGATTGCGATCATGGCCGGCGACATTTCATTGCGGCCGAAGGAAGACTGAACCATGGGCATGCTGTTGATCGATGTCGGCAATACCCGCATCAAATGGGCGCTTACGGCCATGCCGCAGCCAGGCGACCTGGCGGGCGCGTGGCTCGACAGCGGTTCGACGGCGCTGGGCGAACTGGTGGCGCTGAGCGAACGCTGGCGCAAGCTGGCGGTGACGCGCATACTGGTTTCGAACGTTGCTGGCGAACATGTGCAAGAGCGTCTGCAGACGTTGCTGGAGACGGTTTTCGGCGCTGCCGTGCGGCCCCACTGGTTTGTTTCGCTGCCGCAGCTGGCCGGCCTGCGCAACGCTTACCGCGACCCGGCGCAGCTCGGATGCGACCGCTTTGCCGCAGCGCTCGGCGCGCAACGCCTGTTTCCGCAGCAGACCCTGCTGGTCGCCACCTGCGGCACGGCGACCACCATCGATGCGGTCAGCGCCGACGGCGTGTTCAGCGGCGGCATGATACTGCCGGGGCTGGGCTTGATGGCGACCTCGCTGGCGCGCAGCACCGCGCGATTGCCGCATGTGACGGACCATGTGCAAGTCAACACGCTGTTTGCCGACAACACCGACGACGCCATCATCAGCGGCTGCATCAACGCCCAGGTCGGCGCCATCGAACGGGCCTTTGCGTTGCTGGGCCGGCAATCTGGCGCGCATATACTTTGTGTCGTGGCCGGCGGTTCGGCGGCGCTGGTGGCGCCCTACCTGTCCATCGCCCACGAAACAGTTGATAATCTGGTATTGATCGGTCTACAAACTGCCGCGGCAACTATCTGAACCATGTTGAAAATAATTTTCTGGCTGTTGTTATTGGCGAATGCCGCCTTGTTTGCCATGCAAAAAGGCTATCTCGGCGCGCTCTACAGCGACGGCAGGGAGCCGGCGCGCATCGGCAGGCAGCTGCAGCCGGACAAGATCAGGATGACCGCGGCCGAGAACGTTATGGCCCCGGCTGCGGTTGCCTCGCTCGCCAGCGCCGCGCTGGCGCCGGCGCCCACGGCCGCTGAACTGGCGCCGGTGGCCTGCACCGAAGTCGGCAATTTCACCGCGGCCGAAGCGCGGCGTTTTTCGAGCCAGCTGGCGGAACGCGTGCCGGCCGTCAAATTTGTCCGCCGTGAAACCCAGGAAGTGGCTAGCCACATGGTCTACCTGCCGTCGCTGGGCAGCAAGGAAGCGGCCGACGCCAAGGCCGACGAGGTGCGCCGGCTGGGGATCAGCGACTTTTTCGTGATCCAGGATTCGAGTCCGCTGCGCTATGGCATTTCACTGGGCATTTTCAAGACCGACGAAGCGGCGCAAAAGCAGGTCGCCAGCCTGGCCAAGCGCGGCTTGAGCGGCGCCAAGGTCGGCACGCGCAGCGTCAGTTCCAGCAAGGTGGCGTTCCAGCTGCGCGACCTGGGCGGCGACGCCAAGCTTGCCTTCGACAAGATCAAGCTGGATTTTCCTGCCCAGGAAGTGCGCAGCTGCCCTTAGTCCTTAGGGCAAGGTTTTTCCAGCGGCCGGTTCTTGTGCCTGTTTTTGTTCGTGCCGCAGCAGGCGCTGCAGGCAATCCGGGCAATAACATCCTGCCGCCGTGAGGCTGGCGCCGCCCAGCGGCGGCAGGCGGCTGCACCAGCAGGGCTGGCTCGCATGCTGGCTGGCGCCGCAGGAGAACTGTTGCCGGCAGGCGGGACATTGCGCCATTCCGTTTATCCTTTGAAGGCTTGTGGGCGTAGTGAGGGAAACCGCTGTCAGGATAACCATCTTCCCGGCATTGATATATCTACGCAACATCGCATGATTATTGGCGTGTCAGCCGTACCTAAGCAAGCGCATTTCCATGTAAAATCGCGCTGATCCATCGCGCAGCGATTTTTAACTCCCCCAGAGTTGCAGTCTTTGCACCTTTTTACTTTCTTCTGACAAACTGTTTCAGGTCGACGGGTCGTTAGCCACCGGTATTGAACCGCGCCGCGACCACGCAGCACCCCCAGCTTTTCGGAACTCTCTCGTAGGACTGTTCATGGCCGATTTGACCAACGATCTTGCCAACGTTGCACCAGGAATCAAAGCGGAAATTCTGGCCGAGGCGTTACCTTACATCCGTCAATTCCACGGTAAAACCATTGTCGTCAAATACGGCGGCAACGCCATGACCGAAGAACGCCTGAAGCACGGCTTCGCGCGCGACGTGATCCTGCTCAAACTGGTCGGCATGAACCCGGTGGTGGTGCATGGCGGCGGCCCGCAGATCGACAATGCGCTGAAGAAAATCGGCAAGCAGGGCACGTTCGTGCAAGGCATGCGCATCACCGACGAAGAAACCATGGAAGTGGTGGAGTGGGTGCTGGGCGGCGAAGTGCAGCAGGATATCGTGATGCTGATCAACCACTACGGCGGCCAGGCGGTTGGCCTGACCGGCAAGGACGGCGGCCTGATCCGGGCCCGCAAATATCGCATGCCGGACCGGGAAAAACCGGGCGAATTCCTCGACATCGGGTTTGTCGGCGAAATCGAAGCCATCAATCCGGCCGTGGTCAAAGCCTTGCAGGACGACGCCTTCATTCCGATCATTTCGCCGATCGGCTTTGGCGCCGACGGCCAGGCATACAACATCAACGCCGACGTCGTGGCCGGCAAGATCGCCGAGATCCTGCATGCGGAAAAGCTGATCATGATGACCAATATTGCTGGTGTGCAAGACAAGCAAGGCAACCTGGTGACTGACCTGTCAGCCCGTGAAATCGACGAAATGTTCAAGGACGGCACCATCTCCGGCGGCATGCTGCCGAAGATTTCATCGGCGCTGGATGCAGCCAAGTCGGGCGTCAATACAGTGCACATCATCGATGGCCGGATCGAGCATTCGCTGTTGCTGGAAGTGCTGACCGAACAGGCGTTCGGCACCATGATCCGCTCGCACTGATTTCCGGGAGCTCCCGGAAGCAAAAAGCGCAGGACTCAGGTCCTGCGCTTTTTTTCGCGCTACGCAGGCACCAGCAGGGCCAGGTGCTCCGGTTCCAGATAGCACCATTCTCCCAATTCCAGTTCCAGCGCTTCCAGCGTCAGGCCGCCGATGGCGGTGCGGCGCAAGGCTGAGCAATGGTTGCCGGCGGCGACCAGCATGCGCTTGACCTGATGGTATTTGCCCTGTTCCAGCACGATTTCGATTTCATGCGTGCCCAGCACGCGGCAGCTGACGGCCGCCAGCGTTTGCGGCTCGTCATGCAGCTTGACGCCGGCCAGCAGGCTCTGCACCAGTTCTTCGGTGACAGGATCGTGGGTGGTGGCGACGTACAGCTTCGGCACATGCCGCTTGGGCGACGACTGCGCATGGATGAAGCTGCCGTCGTCCGACATCAGCAGCAGGCCGGTGGTGTCGTGGTCGAGCCGTCCGACCGGCTGCACGTCGCGCCAGCTGAATTGTTCCGGCAGGATGCTCAGCACCCCGGGATGGTGGCTGGGCTTGCGCGAGCATTCGATATCGGCCGGCTTGTTGAGCACGATATAGACGTGTTCGCGGTAAGTCCATTCTTCCTCGAACAGGGTGAACACCAGGCCGTCGGTGTCGGGCGTGGACTTGTAGTCGGTGACGGCGGCGCCGTTGATGGCGACTTCGCCGTCTTCAATCAGCTCGCGGCAATATTTTCGGCTGCCGAAACCCTGCGATTGCAGGATCCGGTCTAAGGTCAGTTTAGGCATGGCGGCAATGTAGCAGAACGCTGTAAAGACGGAAAGGGGCGGCGCGCGATGTACCATGTTGCCAGAATAAATAAATCGCCGTCACCGGCAAACCGGTAAATGACCAAATTACTCTTTGTCTGCAGCCGCAACCAATGGCGCAGCCCCACAGGCGAACAGGTATGGCGGCGCCAGCCCGGGATACAGGCGCGCTCGGCCGGAACCAGCCCGAATGCGCGCAGGAAAATCAGCGCCGGCGATATCAGCTGGGCCGATGTGATTTTTGTGATGGAGAAAAAGCACAAGAACCGCATCGTCGCCGAGTTCGGGCGCCTGCTGGAGCACAAGACCATCCACGTGCTGGATATTCCGGACGAATACCAGTACATGGATCCGGAACTGGTCGAGCAGCTGACCGAGGTTGTCGCCCACCTGCTGGCGGCTGCGGGCGGCCGGCAGGCGGACTGAGCCGCTTTAAGCCGGTTGAGCCGGTTTCGCGGCGTTCAATGACTCTTGGCGTTACTCTGCCACCGCCTGGTGCCGGAAGCATTCGACGCAATGGTCGTTGACCATGCCGATCGCCTGCATGTAGGCGTAGATGATGGTGGAACCGACGAATTTGAAGCCGCGCTTGGCCAGGTCCTTGGAAATGCGGTCGGACAAGGGCGTCGTGGCAGGATTGCCGCCCAGCAGCGTCCATTCGTTCTGGATCGGCTTGCCGTCCACATAGGCCCACAGGAAAGGCGCCAGGCCGCCGGCTTCGGTGCGCAGCTTGAGATAAGCCTGGGCGTTGCTGATGGCGGCGGCAATCTTCAGGCGGTTGCGGACGATGCCGGCGTCGGCCAGCAGGGCGGCGACCTTGTCCTGGTCGTAGCGGGCGATTTTCCTGGCGTCCCAGTTGTCGAACGCGCGCCGGTAGTTGTCGCGCTTGTTGAGGATGGTTTCCCAGCTGAGGCCGGCTTGCGCGCCTTCCAGGTTCAGCATTTCGAACAGCCGCACCTCATCGTGGCAGGGCTTGCCCCATTCTTCGTCGTGGTAGGCCAGGTAGCGCGGATTGGCGGGATTGGCCCAGGCGCAGCGGGTGAGGACGGGGGTGGTGGTCATGGTCGGGATAAGAGAAGAAAGCGAGAGGGGCGCTTCCTCGAAGTTGAAGTATGCACATGCTACCGCATCGCACCGGAATCATCCTGTCGTGGCGGAAAAGGGGAGGCGGCGCATCCGCCTGTCTTCCGCATACTTTTTTTGCATACCCTGCACGCCGGCGCTGTGCCAGAATTGAATCCTCTACTTTTTCAGGAATCCGATCATGCAAGACCCGCTGGTTTATCTTAACGGCAGCATGACGCCGCTGTCCGAAGCGCGCATCCCGGTACTCGACCGCGGCTTCATTTTTGGCGATGGCGTGTATGAGGTGATTCCTATCTACGGCCGCAGGCTGTTCCGTTCCGAGCACCACCTGGCGCGCCTGTTCCGCAGCCTGGCGAAAATCAGTATTACAAATCCGCATGACAGGGAGCAGTGGCTGGCGCTGATCCAGGGCGTGATCGACGCCCATCCGGCGCATGACCAGATGGTCTACATCCACGTCACGCGCGGCGTCGCCAAGCGCGGCCACGCGTTCCCGAAAGAAGCGCTGGCGCCGACCGTGTTCATCATGACCAATCCGCTGGTATTGCCGAGCGACGCGCTGCGCGCCAGCGGCGTGCCTTGCGTTTCGATGGAAGACCAGCGCTGGCTGCATTGCGAAATCAAGTCGATCTCCCTGCTGGGCAATGTGCTGGCGGCGCAAAATGCCGCCGAGCACGGCGTGGTGGAAGCGATCCAGTTCCGCGACGGCTGGCTGACCGAAGCGTCGTCGTCGAATGTCTGGATCGTCAAGCACGGCAAGCTGATGGCGCCGCCCAAGGACAACCTGATCCTGGAAGGCATCCGCTACCGCCTGATCGAGGAGTTGTGCGCCGCCGGCGGCATTCCGTTCGAAGCGCGCCGGATTGCGCGCGAAGAGGTGTTCGCTGCCGATGAAGTGCTGCTGTCGTCGGCCACCAAGGAAGTGCTGCCGGTGGTGTCGATTGACGGCAAGGCTATTGGAAACGGCGCTCCCGGCCCCATATACAAGCAGTTATACGAGGCTTATCAGCAAGCCAAGGCTGCTGCCTGAAACGAACCGGTTTCTTTCGGATAGCCGGACGGATGGTTGCAGGGTGGAAATTTCCACCCTGTTTTCATTTGAACAAGCCGTTCCTGCAGAATTGCATGCCGCCGATGAGCTGGTGCAGCGTTTCGTATGTAATGAAACTTCATAAACGGTGTTTTTTCGCGCCATGCGTCGTTGCAAATCCTCGCGATAGCACCACTATCGCTCCGGTTTGCGCCTAGCCTGGCACGAAAATCCACCATTTCTGAAGCTCCATTACATACGAAACGCTACACGGAGTAAACTACCTGCCAGTAACATCACTAAAGAGTAAAGACCATGACCGACCTGACCAAGCCAATCGATCCAGCCGACAGCCTGATCGAATATCCAAGCGTGTTCCCCATCAAGATCATGGGGCCGACGCACGATGCTTTCGCAGAGACCATCATCGGCGTGGTGGTGCAGCACGATCCTACTTTTCATATCGACAAGCTGGAAGTGCGGCCGTCGTCCAAGGGCAATTACACCGGCCTGACGGCCAATGTGTATGCCGTCAACCGCGAGCAGCTGGATAACCTGTACCGGGCGCTGTCGTCGCATCCGATGGTGAAGATGGTCCTGTAAAGCGAATCATGGCTCGGGCGCCCCGGGCCATTCGCTTTGCGCCTTGAAAGCCCTCACCTCGTCCAGCAGCCAGCGATGGAAAGCCTGCACCTGCGGTTTGCTCATCGCTTCCTTGGTGCAGGCGAAATAATAGGATAGCGGGCAGCGCGCGACGACGTCGAACAAGCGCACCAGCTCTCCCGAAGCAATCTCCTGCAGCGCAATCGCGTGCCGCGTCAATGCAATCCCCAGGCCGTCCGAAGCCGAACGCAGCAGCATCGAGGCGTCCTCGATCAGCAAGCCGCCGGTCGGCTCCACCAGGTCGATGCCGGCCGCCTCGAACCACGGCAGCCAGGACGATTCCGTATCCATCCGCAACAGGCTGCACTGTTCCAGTTCCTGCGGCGTTTTCGGCAACTTGCCGCCGCGGTAGTTCGGGCTGGCCACCGGATAGTAAAAATCATCCATCAGTTTCTCCACCACCAGCCCCGGGTAATGCCCCAGGCCGTAGCGCAGGCCGACGTCGATAGGTTCACGTTCCAAGTCGTTGAGGTGGTTGCTCGACTGCAGCACCACCTCGGTATCGGGATGCAGGTCGATGAATTTCCACAGCCGCGGCGCCAGCCAGCGCGCGGCAAACGAGGGCAGGGCGGAAATCGTCAATCGCTTTTGCTTGGCGTCCATCTTCAGCGCTTCGGCGGCAAACGCGATTTCATTCAGGGATTTGCGGATGACGGCGGCAAAACGCTGCCCCTGCTCGGTGATCGTGATCCGTTTACCGTGGCGGCTGAACAACATGATGCCCAGTTCTTGTTCCAGGGCCCGGATTTGATGGCTGATCGCACCTGGCGTCACATAGATTTCTTCGGCCGCACGCGAAAAGCTGTCGTTGCGGGCGGCGGCCTCGAAGGCGCGCAGGGCGGAGAGATTCGGCAGTTTTCTGAGATCAGCCATGTTATATGAGGAAAATTAGCAAGGGGAAGGAAAATTACTCGTTTTGCAACCGCCTACCGCACGACTAGAATGGCTCTGTAGAAACAAGGAATGTCTATATCAAGCGGTTCATCGGCTGATGTGGCATCCAATATACCAGCAGTTTCAAGGAGTGACATCATGAGAAAATTATTAGCTAACGAATCGTTGTCCATAGGCGCCGGCCAAGCCATGTCGGTCACTGCCCCGGTGGCCCAGACCCTGCAGATCATGCAAGGCCGCGTATGGGTGACGGTGGCAGGACAAGGCGACGACTACTGGCTGCATGCCGGGCAGTTCCTCAACGTTGCCGCCGACAGCCATATCGTCATCGAAGCCGTCAAGGGCAACAGCGTGGTGCAGATCCAGCGGCAATCGACTCGCCTGCCGGCTGCCAGCGTACGCGCCGGCCTCGGCAAGCCGTTGGGCGCCCGTCCTGTAGCCTGCTGACCTGATGTCCGGCATGCAAGACGAGATCACGCTTTACGGCAATGCAAATTCGGGGCACGCCTATAAGGTCGCCTTGATGCTGGCGGTCAGCGGCGTGGTCCACGATTACCAGGCAATCGATATCGACCAGCCGCACGGCCAGCGGCCGGAGCCGTTTCGCAGCCTGGCCAGGTTCGGCCAGGTGCCGTTGCTGGTGCACAACGGCGAGCCGTATGCGCAATCCGACGCCATCCTTTGCCACCTGGCGCAGCACACGGGCGGTTTCGGCGCCGAATCGGCGAGCCGCATGGCGCGCGTGCACGAATGGCTGTTCTGGGAAGCCAACCGGCTCGGCATGTGTTTGCCGCAGCTGCGCTGGGCGCGCAGCTTTGCGCCGCAGGAATACCCTGCCGGCGCCGTCGACTGGCTGCAGGGCCGGTTTGACGCGGATATCGCCAGGCTGGAAGCGGAACTGGCCGATGGCCGCGCGTTCATCATCGATGAACTGCCGACCGCCGCCGATTTTTCCCTGTGCGGCTACCTGTTCTGGGCCGACGCCGCCAAAGTCGCGCTGCCGCCGCATGTGATCGCCTGGCTGCAACGCATCCGCGCCTTGCCGAACTGGCAATCTCCCGAGAGTTTACTTGGCCCCCTGAGGACCTGACCGCGCGCCGGCGTGCCAGCCGCGGCGTATCGCCGTTTCTGCACGCCGGCCGCTTTTTTTCGTTACACTTGCGCTTATGTCCAGCGTGCAGCAGCTCCGTTCCCCCGATCATCCGCCCAGCCCCCAGATCATCCAGCGCGGCGTCGAGCCGTACTCCGTCAGTTTTGACGCGATGCGCGCGTTCACTGATTCCCGTTCCGCTGATACCCCGGACCAGCTCTGGATCGTCGAGCACCCGCCGGTGTTTACGCTGGGTTTGGGCGCCGATCCGAGCCACGTGCTGGCGCCGCACGATATCCCGGTGATACAGACCGACCGCGGCGGCGAAGTGACCTACCACGGACCGGGCCAGGTAGTGATTTACCTGCTGCTGGACTTGCGCCGCCGGCGTCCCGCCGCCCGCCTGTTCGTGCGGGAATTCGTGCAGGGCATCGAGCAGGCGGTGATCGACACGCTGGCAGCGTATAATCTGGCCGGTGAACGCAAGGCCGGCGCGCCCGGGATTTATATTGCCGACGGCGCCTGGCAAGGTGCGAAGATCGCCGCCCTTGGCTTGAAAGTAAGGGGCAGCGGCTGCACTTACCACGGTGTGTCGCTCAATGTCAGCATGGACCTGGAGCCTTTTTCCTGGATCAACCCGTGCGGCTACGAAGGCCTCGCCACCGTCGATATGAAAACACTGGGCGTTGATATAGCTCTCTCTGAGATGCAGTTAGCGCTTGCTCACAAACTGATTGACCGTTTTAACTGAGTCCCTTCCCTGGACTCCCGCAAGGAAACGCCTAGACCATGACCACAGAAACCACGCCGTCGCTGCCTGCCGAAACCAGCGTTGCCGCCGCCAGCTACAATCCGTCCGAAAAGCAGAAGGGCGCCAGCAAGACTGCGCGCATCCCGATCAAGATCATCCCGGTCGAGCGTTTGCAAAAGCCGGACTGGATCCGCGTCAAGGCGGCCTCGCCATCGTCGCGTTTCTATGAAATCAAGGACATCCTGCGCGCCAACAGCCTGGTCACGGTATGCGAAGAAGCCAGCTGCCCGAACATCGGCGAATGTTTCGGCAAGGGCACCGCCACTTTCATGATCATGGGCGACAAGTGCACCCGCCGCTGCCCGTTCTGCGACGTCGGCCACGGCCGTCCCGATCCGCTTGACGTCAACGAGCCGGAAAACCTGGCCAAGACCATCGCTGCGCTGAAACTGAATTACGTCGTCATCACCAGCGTCGACCGCGACGACCTGCGCGACGGCGGCGCCGGCCACTTTGCCGAGTGCATCCGCCACGTGCGTGCGCTGTCGCCGAACACCCGCATCGAAATCCTGGTGCCGGACTTCCGCGGCCGCATGGACCGCGCGCTGGAGATCCTCAACCTGGCGCCGCCCGACGTCATGAACCACAACCTGGAAACCGCGCCGCGCCTGTACAAGGAAGCGCGGCCAGGCTCCGACTACGAATATTCGCTGAATTTGCTGAAACGCTTCAAGGCCCTGCATCCGAACACGCCGACCAAATCCGGCATCATGGTCGGCCTCGGCGAAACCGATGAAGAAGTCTTGCAAGTCATGCGCGACATGCGCGCCCACGATGTCGACATGCTGACCATCGGCCAGTACCTGATGCCGAGCGGGAACCACCTGCCGGTGCGGCGCTATGTGCATCCTGACGTGTTCAAGATGTATGAAGAGGAAGCTTACAAGATGGGTTTCGCGCACGCCGCGGTGGGCGCCATGGTGCGCAGTTCCTACCATGCCGACCAGCAGGCGCATGACGCCGGCGTTGCTACCAACATCGCTTCAGCGTAGTCCTCGGTTGTTTACCGGAAAAACCCGGCGACCTATGTCGTCAGAAATACGTCACTTCCGACACGCTGCGCCATGTATTTGATGGCAACAAGGATTTTGGAGCAGGTCCGCTGCCCGGCCTGCAATTCCAACAGCGAACTATTACCTATGCCTTCATTACCTCAATCAATGCTCTGAGACCGGCAGACTGGTGCCTGCGGCTTGGGAAATAGAGGAATAGCCCTTCGTCGACATTACACCAGTCCTCGAGGCAGCGCCTGAGCCGGCCATCGCGCAGATAAGGCGCGGCGCGGTCTTCCCAGACGTATCCCAGGCCCAAACCTCGCGCCGCGGCATCCGCCATTAATTCTTGGCTATCGACCGTTAACGGCCCCGAGACCTCGACCTGAACGGTCTCGCCGTTCTTGAAGAACTCCCAATTGAAGATCGTTCCGCTGGGAAATGCATATCGGATACATGTGTGGCTGTGCAGATCATGGGGTGTCAAAGGTGGCTGCTTGCCTTCGAAATAGCTGGGCGAGCCGACGACGGTGAAGCGGAACTTCGATTTGATCCGAACCGCGATCATGTCCTGCGATAGACGTTCGCCGAAGCGGATTCCCGCATCGAAACCTTGTTCCACGATATCGACCAGCGTGTCGGTGGCCACCACCTCCAGCTTCAGTCCGGGATTGCGCTTCAGCAGCAGCTCCATCGCATCGCCGAGTACAAAGGGAGCAATCGAGTTGGGAACATTGATCCTGACTGTACCGAAAGGCGTGGCGCGGAAGGAGTTCAACTCATCCACGGCTGCCCGCATATCCGAAAATGCCGGCCCCAGCCGAGTAAACAATATCTCCCCGGCTTCAGTCAGCGAAACACTGCGCGTGGTGCGATGAAAAAGACGTACCCCCACCCGGGTTTCCAGGCTGCGTATCGAATGACTGATCGCTGACGCAGATGTGCCTCGTTCGGTGGCTGCCTGGCGAAAGCTCAGGTACTTCGCCACCACGGCAAACACGGCAAGTTCGGCAAGCTCGGAATTTTCCATTGATGAATATTATTCAGTATTGTAAGGAATATTGACTACTTTATCATATCAATATCAAGTTGCAGAATAGCGTCCAAGGAATCAGCGAAATTTTCTTTTTCCCTTCCTTAGCCCTCAACTTACTGATTATGGAGAAACAAATGAATGCTTCCGTCTCACCCCAAACTCTTTCCGGAAAAGTCGCGCTGGTCACCGGCGCCAGTTCCGGCATCGGCCGCGCCACGGCCATCGAACTGGCCCGCCGTGGCGCCAAAGTGGTCGCCAGCGCCCGCCGCCGGGCCGAAATCGACGCGCTCGTCGCCGAGATCAGGAAGGATGGTCACGAAGCGTCGGCCGTCGTCGCCGACATCAATATCGAACAAGATGTGATCGACCTGGTTGCCAAGACCATCTCGCTCTATGGCCGGATCGACGTTGCTTTCAACAATGCTGGTACCGAAGGTGAGTTCACACCCTTCGTGGAGCAATCGAATGAAACGTATGACACGATTTTCAACGCCAATGTCCGCGGCGTCTTCTGGTCGATGAAGCATGAAGCGAAGGCAATGCTGGCGCAAGGCGGCGGCACCATCATCAACAATGCATCGATGGGCGGCGTCATCGGCTTCGCCAATGCGGGCCTCTACATCGCCAGCAAACACGCGGTTCTCGGCCTGACCAAGACGGCGTCGATAGAATTGTTCAAGCAAGGCGTGCGGGTCAACGCCGTCAATCCCGGCATCATCGACACCCCGTTCCAAGACCGCATCTGGCCGAGCAGCGAGGCGAAGGACACCTTCGCAGCCTCGACCGTTGCCGGCCGTGCCGGCAGGTCGGAAGAGATAGCTGCCGTCGTGGCTTTCCTTGCCTCGGATGACGCCTCGTTCGTTTCCGGCCACGGCCTGCTCGTTGACGGCGGCTATTCCATCGCCTGATCACCAGACAATCAGCGATGCAAACCGGTCAAACGGTCATAGAGTGGAGCCGAGGTACCTGTCAGACTGCTTACCGAGAACTTCGGGACCGGCGGCGCCGCGCTACGGCCGCTGGCTCACGTAACGCAACCCAATCAAACTGGATGACCTGTATGACTATTCATTGGAAACCTTGGTGCGCAGCGGCGCTGACCTTCACTGCCCTCATCGCCGAGGCGCCCCTTGTTCTCGCGCAAGACAGCAATCTGCCGGCGCCGGGCGCCCGTTCGGCAGCGGCGGAGCTGCCGGCGTGGATACGCCGCGGGCTGCCTGGCGCTGGCCATGCGGCGATCGCCCCGCTGGTCGGCACATGGCATGTCCAGATGGGTATCTACGGTACCTTGGGGCGCCGGGATGACGAACCGCCCATCACATCTGATGACATTGTGGCCCGGCGCGAATGGGTTGCAGGCGGACGCTATCTGGAGGACACGACCGAAGGCAGCCTGGAGGGGGCACGCTATTGGCGGCGTGGCTGGCTAGGCTACAGCAATATGGACCGGCGCTATGAGTGGGTCACCATTGATGCCGTCAACTCCGAAATGATGAGCTATGCCAGCAGCACCGGCTCCGGCCCTCAGACCGCCATCAGCCTGACCGGCGTGTTCACCGACCAAGGCGTGGCTGGCGAAGCGTATGCCGGCAAGTCGATTCCCATGCGCACCGTGATCCGCATCGAGAGCAACGATCGCCACACGATCGAGCTGTACTTCACGCGTCCAGGCGACAAGGAACGGCTTGCAACGCGCGCGGTTTACACCCGCACCGCCCCGTGAATCCGCAGGCCAGGGCGCAAACCGCGCTGTTTGCGCTGGCGCTGAGCGCGTTCGTCTTCGGCACGGCCGAGTTTGTCGTTGTCGGCGTGCTGGATCTTGTCGCTCGCGACCTGGCGATACCAATCGCCACCGCCAGCCACCTGGTGATGGCGTATGCCTTGGGCATCGCCATTGGCGGCCCCATTGCCACTGCGCTGACGACGCGGTTCGAGCGCCGCTTTGTGCTGGCTTTGGCGCTGGCGGTGTTTGTCGCGTCTAACGTCGTCATCATTGTCTCTCGCCATTTTGGCCTGCTGGCGCTGGCGCGCTTCGTGCCCGGCGCCATGCACGGGCTGTTCGTGGGAGCGGCGTCTGTCGTAGCCGCGGGACTGGTGCCCGCCAGGCAGCGCGGACAGGCCATGTCCATGGTATTTGGCGGCGTCGCCGTTGCGACCGTGCTGGGCGTGCCGCTAGGCACCTGGATGGCGCAGGCGATGGGCTGGAGGGCGGTGTTCGCGGGCATCGCCGCACTCGGTGCGCTGGCGTGGGCCGCGACGCTGGCGATCGTTCCGCGCCACGAGGCCGGGGCCGCCGTCGGCACCATGGCACAGGCGCGCGCTGCGTTTGCACCGCGCGTATTGGCGCTGCTGGCCGTGGCGGCGTTGTTGATGGGCGGACAATTCAGCGTCTTCACCTATATCGCACCGTATCTCAAGCAAGTCGCCGGGGCGACGGACAAGTCAATCGCCGCCTATCTGCTGGTCTACGGCGTCGCCAGCGCGGCGGGCATGTTCGCTGGCGGCCGTCTGGCAGACCGCAACGCAAGCGCCACTATCGTGGTCGCCAACGCGCTGCTGCTGGCCGTGCTCAGTTCACTTTACTTTTTTGGCTCTGGTGCATTCATGGCGATGCTGATTTTGGCCGCCTGGGGCATTATCGGTTTCGGCATGGTTCCTGCCATTCAAATCCGTGTGGTCGGACTGGCCGGGCAAGGCGGCGATCTTGCCGCGTCGCTGAGCGCCTCCGCCATCAACGCGGGCATCGCGGCCGGATCCTTGGCGGGTGGATGGGCGCTGGTGCGGTTTGACGTGAGCGCGGTTGTGTTGGTAGGATTGGCGCTGTGCACGCTGGCCCTGCCGGCCGCCTGGGCGACACGAAGCTTCGAGGCGCCGGTGCCGATGGCGCCGGCATCGGTGCCACGTCCCGATATCCAGCGCCAACTTCTGAATCGAGTCGCCCAGCCCGATGACTAACCGCTTCCAGCCCATCGCCTCAAGTCGAACACCAGACCATTTGAGCCCAGTCCTTCAGGACTTGAGGCTAACCCGCGCCTCGTACTGCCGAACCGATATGACTGCGCCCTGGGGCGTCGCGATCCCGCAGCAAGACGGCGTGTGTCTGCATTTCGTCGTCGAAGGCGGTTGCTGGCTGCGCTTGCCGTCCCAAGAACCGGTCTGGATCGAAACAGGCGACCTTGCTTTTCTACCGCGCGGCACGGGCCACGCCATCGCGGATGATCCGAACTCGGCCGTGCGGCCGCTGCAAGAATTCGACCAGGACACCATCGGACCGACAACTCACAATATGCGCGCGGGCGGCGGCGGCGCCCGCGCGCTAATCGTGTGCTGCGCCGTCGAATTCGAAGAGCCGGCGGTGCACCCTCTCACCGAGTTGATGCCGGAGCTTGTCTTGCTGCGCAGCACCGATCCAGCGGACCCGGCACTTCCTACCCTGCTGTCCCTGATGGCGGCCGAAGTGGCAGCCCGCCGCATAGGGTCGGCGACGGTGATGGCGCGCCTGGCCGACGCGGTAGTGACGCATCTGGTGCGAGCCTGGGCCGAAGCGTACGATGCCGATCCGAAGGGCTGGCTGGCGGGAGTCCGAGACCCCCGCATAGGGCGGGCAGTCGCCGCCATCCACCGCCAGCCCGGCCATCTATGGTCGGTCGGATCGCTGGCGCGTATCGCCGCGCTTTCGCGCTCTGCGTTCACCGAGCGCTTCACCTCCGCCGTTGGCCTGTCGCCGGCGCGCTACCTGGCACAGTGGCGCATGCACATTGCCGGCACCTGGTTGCGGCATGGCCAGCTGACCGTTGCTGATGTGGCGCGGCAGTTGGGATACGAATCCGAAGCATCGTTTAGCCGCGCCTTCAAGCGCCTGCATGGAGTACCTCCCGGTACGCTCCGTGCGCAACCCGCCGATAAGACATTTCAACCGCTTGACAGCAAATGACAGCAAGAATCATGGTCACGAAAATCACCGTCGAAACTTTCATCAATGCTCCCATCGCCAAGGTCTGGCGTGCTTACACAACGCCGAGCGATATCATGCAGTGGAACACGGCTTCCGACGATTGGCACACCACCAAATCAACTGTCGATCTGCGAGCCGGCGGCAACCAGCGCCTCATTGCCCAGGTAATCTTGATAAAGCGAGCCAACGTTCACGCGCGCCACTTCAGCGATCCGGTTGGTGCTGGCTTTATCGAAACCCTCCCTGATCAAAGATTGATCATTTCCAGCTCCTTGGCGCCGTAGCGCTGGCCGACGATTTTTTCGTCCGGCAGCGCGGCGCGGATGGCAGCCAGTTCGTCGGTCCGCAGCACGATATCAGCCGCTGCTACGTTCTCTTCCAGATGCTTGATCTGCCTGACCCCGGGGATAGGCATGATCTGTTCGCCTTGCGCCAGCAGCCAGGCCAGCGCCAGCTGCGCCGGCGTGCAGCCGCGGCGGCCGGCCAGCGTTACCAGCGCTTCAAGCAGGACGCGGTTGCTTTGCATCGCCTGATCCTGGAAACGCGGCAGCGTGCGGCGGTAGTCGTCGGCCGCCAGTCCTTGCGTGGTGCTCAGCTTGCCGGTCAGGAAACCGCGGCCGAGCGGGCTGTACGGCACAAAACCCACGCCCAGTTCGGCGCAAGCCGGCAGCACTTCATTCTCCTGGTCGCGGCTCCACAAGGAATATTCGGACTGCACGGCGGCAATCGGATGCACTGCATGGGCGCGCCGCAGGGTGGCGGCGGAGACTTCCGACAGGCCCAGGTGGCGTACTTTGCCGGCACGCACCAGCTCGGCCATCGCGCCCATCGTATCCTCGATGGCGACTTGCGGATCGACCCGGTGCTGGTACAGCAGGTCGATGGTCTCCACACCAAGGCGCTTGAGCGAACCTTCGACGGCGGTCCGCACATGTTCCGGCCGGCTGTCGACGCCGGCCATGCGCGCCACGCCTTCGCCATGCGGCGAAATCCTGAAGCCGAACTTGGTGGCGATGGTGACCTGTCCGCGGACTGCCTTGAGCGCGCGCCCGACCAGTTCTTCATTGACATAAGGGCCGTAGACTTCGGCGGTATCGAAATGGGTTACGCCCAGTTCGACGGCATGCTGCAGGGTACGGACAGACTGCGCGTCATCGGCGCCGCCGTAGCCGAAGCTCATGCCCATGCAGCCGAGGCCGAGTGCGGAGACTTGCAGGCCGTTGCGTCCTAATGTGCGGGTTTTCATGGGAAATTCCTTTCGTAGTGGGATTGAAGCCAGTATCCTCTCCATCATTGCTGGCGATAAGCCATGTTATATTCAATGAAATACTGAAAATAATTCATGAATGAATAAACCCGGCCTCAGCGAACTGGATGCATTTGCCTGCGTCGCCCGCCATCGCAGTTTCAGCAAGGCGGCCCTCGAGTGCGGCGTTTCCGCGTCGGCCCTGAGCCATGCCATACGGACGCTGGAAACGCGCCTGGCGGTGCGCCTGCTCAACCGCACCACGCGCAGCGTGACGCCGACCGAAGCCGGGCTGCAGCTGCTGCTGCGGTTGGAGCCGGCGTTGCGCGAGATCGGCGAAGCGCTGGAGCGGCTCAACGATTTCCGCGATACGCCGCGCGGCACTTTGCGCCTGAACGTGCCGCGGCCAGCGGCGCGGCTGCTGCTGGCGCCGTTGTTTGCGCGTTTCCTGGCGGCTTATCCGCAGATTCGGCTGGAAGTGGTGACCGATGACGGCCTGGTCGATATCGTCGCCGGCGGCTTCGATGCCGGCATCCGTTTCGGAGAGAGCCTGGCGCAGGACATGGTCGCCTTGCCGTTGGGGCCGCCGGTGCGCCTGATCGTGGTGGCTTCGCCCATGTATGCGGCGCGCCGGGGTCTGCCGCGGCAGCCGCAGGAACTGAAACAGCATGCTTGCGTCGGCCGCCGCTTCCCCAGCGGCGCGGTGTATGCCTGGGAGTTCAGCAAAGACGGCGAGCCGCTGGCGATTGCGGTCGACGGCCCTTTGCTGCTGGACGACGATGAACTGATACTGCGCGCCGCGCTCGACGGCATCGGCCTGGCGTATGTCTATGAAGCGCAGGCGCAGGAATCGATAGAGCAAGGCCGCCTGCTGCGCGTGCTGGATGCGTGGTGCCAGCCGATGTCGGGATTCTTCCTTTATTATCCGAGCCGGCGCCAGATGCCGGCCACCTTGCGGCTATTCATCGCCATGCTGCGTGATAGCGGGTATCAGTGAATCATATATTTCCATGGGGTAATTTTCGCGGTATTCTTGGCTGCGCCCGGCATCGATTGTCAATCCATTGGAGGTGGTCATGTTTCGCATCCGTCTGTTACCGCTGATTGCAGTTGCCTGCCTCGGCCTGCCTGTTGCGGCAATCGCCCAGCAGCAGGCATTCACCAGCAAGAACGTCAACCTGCGCGCCGGTCCGGCGCGTGATTATCCGCTGGTGGCCCAGCTGCGGCCGGGCACTCCGGTAACGGTGGCTGGCTGTATCAACGGCTATAGCTGGTGCGATGTGTCGCTCCCTGACGGCAACCGCGGCTGGGTGTTTGCGCAAAACCTGAACTATCCCTACCAGGGCAGCCAGGTGCCGCTGATCACTTACGGCAGCGCTATCGGATTGCCGATCATCGCTTTCAGCATCGGCGCTTACTGGGGGCAGAATTATCGCGGACGTCCGTGGTACGGGCAGCAGTCGCATTGGGCGCATCGTCCGCACCATCGGCCGCGTCCGCCGGTAGTGGTGCGGCCGCCGCCGAGGCCGTTCCCGAAACCGCCTGTAGTGGCGCCGGGCCGGCCGCGGCCGCCCGGATTCGGCGGTGGGCACCGTCCGCCGCAAGGAGCGAAGCCGCCAGGCGGCCGGCCGTCGCATGGCGGCAACAGGCCAGGCCGACCGGGCCAAGACAGGCCACAGCCGCGATAGGCCTTGCCTGGGCGCCTAGGCCGCGATCACGGTGATCTGCGACAAGGCGCCCGGCGCCTAAACCAGCTTATTTACCGCGCCGCATTTGCGCCAGCGTCGCCAGTTGCGCCGTGGCTTCCGCCAGTTCGGCTTGCGCGATGGCGTAGTCGATATTCGATGCCTGGTTTTGCAAACGTTCCTCGGCCTGCTGCCTGGCCGCGGTGGCTTTGGCTTCGTCGAGGTCTTTGCCGCGGATCGCAGTGTCGGCCAGGATGGTGACGGAGTGCGGCTGGATTTCGGCGTAGCCGCCGGCGACATAAATGTAATCGTCTTCGCCGCTCACCCGCTTGATATGGACCGCGCCCGGCCTCAGGCGGGTCAGCAGCGGCGTGTGGCCGGGCAAGATGCCGAGCGAGCCGGCGATGCCTGGCAGAGTGACCAACCCGGCGCTCCCGGCGTATAACTCGCCTTCGGGACTAACGACCACGACTTGAGTTTCCGACATACGGTTTCCTGTAGCTAGGGCCTGTCCCCATTAAGCCAATGATACAAGATCGCCTGCACGGCATCAGGAAATTAACGCGATCCGCACCTGCTGCAATCAGTGCAGCTGGCCGCCGCCTTCTTCCACATCCTGTTGCAAGGTCATGGCGCTCTGCAGTGCGATGCGCAAACCTTCGACCAGCGTTTCCAGCGCCAGGCTGGGCTGGCCGGGATGACGCGCCGCCTGCGACGGAATGTAAGGGATATGGATGAAGCCGCCGCGCACCGCGGGTGCATGCGCCGCCAGCCGGTCCATCAAGCCGTAGAACACATGGTTGCAAACGAAAGTGCCGGCGGTTTGCGACACTTCCGCGGGGATGCCGGCAGCGCGCATCGCCTTGGCCATGCCCTTGATCGGCAGCGTTGAAAAATACGCTGCCGGGCCGCCGCTGCGGATCGGCTGGTCGATGGGCTGGCGGCCGGCATTGTCGGCGATCCGCGCATCGTCGACATTGATCGCTACCCGTTCCAGCGACATCTGGCTGCGGCCGCCGGCCTGGCCGACGCAGATCACCAGGGCCGGCTTGAGTTCTTCCATCAGTTGCTCCAGCACTTGCAATGCCTGGCCGAACACGCAGGGCAGCTGGCGCGCCGCAACGTGGGCGCCGGCGCATGGCCAGCCGTCCAGCGCGCGCACCGCCTCCCACGACGGATTAAGCGGTTCCTGTTCGAACGGCTCGAAACCGGTGAGCAAAATTGTGTGCCGGGTCATGTGCTGTTCCGCCTTAGCTGACTGTTTCCATCGCCAGCATGGCAAATGTCGCCAGCCAGTGCTCGCCGGCGTATTCGCCGCTGACGACATGCGGCAGGCCGGCTTCTATATGGCGCCGCGCCGCCGCGGCCAGCGTGGCGGCAGCCGGGTCGTTTTCCGGCAGGCGCCGGGCAATCCGCTTCATGCACCAGGCGCGGCTCAGGTTCAAGCCGTTCAGATGGGCGATCTTGGGATCGCTATGGTCGCTGACGTCGGCCGGATTCATCAGGCGGTCGATATCGGCCAGCGCCGGCAGGTACTGGGCGAACCAGTCGACGAACACATCGGCCTCGAGCACGTCCGCCATCAGCAAGGCTTCAGTCAGCGCCGCCGACAGGAATTCGTCGCCGCCGGGTTCGTAGTGCGCCGGGTAATTGCTGTCGCCCATGAAGTAACGGCAGGCGGCATTGACGATCGCGTTTTCCAATTCCGTATCGTTGCGGTGGCGCGCGAAATCGAGTATCAGCTTCAAGGCAAACGCGCTGTTGTAGTGGGTGCCGACCCGGATCGCATAACCGAGCTTGGAAAAATAGCTGAACACGCGGCTGCGTATTTCAGCCGTCAGCGGTTCCATCGCCGCCAGCCAGGCCTTGGCCTTGGGGTGCTGCCAGGTTTCCAGTTCCTGCGCCAGCGCCATGATCCAGGCCCAGCCGTAGGGACGTTCGAAGGAGACCCGTCCCGGCGCCTGGAAATACGCCAGTTCCTGCTGCATGTTGGCGGCGCTGAAGTGGTCGTCGAACAGCGCAGCGATTTCATCCTGCTGCGGCAGCGCCGGATACAGCCGGGCGCAGCGCGCCAGCAGCCAGTAGCCGTGCACCGCCGAGTGCCAGTCGTAGCAGCCGTAGAACACCGGGTGCAGGACGCGCGGCGACAACGCATCCTGCGGTCCGTTCAAGACATGCATGATGTGGTTAGGGTACTCGTGGCGCAGCGAACGCAAGGGCAAGCGCGCGAAGGCGGAAACCTGGTCAAGGGTCAGGTGCATGGTATCTCCTTAGCGGAACGCGATGAAGTACATCAACAGTACGTTGGCGGCCAGCAGTGTCAGCGCCGTAGGAATCTGTATCTTGATCACCTTGTATTTGTCGGTCAGCTCCAGCAGCGCCGCCGGCACGATGTTGTAGTTGGCGGCCATCGGTGTCATCAGCGTACCGCAATAACCTGCCAGCATGCCGATGGTGACCAGCGGCGCCGGATCGGCGTGCTGGCCTGTGATCAGGAATGGAAGCGCGATGCCGGCGGTCATCACCGGGAAGGCCGCAAAGGCGTTGCCCATGATCATGGTGAACAAGGCCATGCCGACGCAGTAAATCACGACCAGCATGAAACGGTTGTCGGGATTGACGAACAGGGTGACTACTTCCTGCACCGATTTGCCGGTCTGGGCGGCGACGAACACCCCGCCCAGCATGGCCAGCATCTGCGGCAGGATCGCGGCCCAGCCGATGGCGTCGACCAGCCGGCGCGATTCGCGCACGGCCTGCAGCGGCGTACCGCCAGTCAGTTTCCAGCCGGCCAGGATGGCGCAGACGCTGGCTACGCATAGCGCCGCCAGCGTCAACTGCTTCTGGTCGAGCAGGTAGACGCCGCCGACCGAGACATTCTTCAGCAGCACGGTGCACAGGACGGTGATCAGCGGGATCAGCAGCGCCGGCAGGAAGATCCAGTTGCCGAAACGGTTGGCCGATGCCTGGCGTTCTTCAGCGCTGCGTTGCTTGTAAGAGCCGGCCGACAGCAGGCCGCAACCGGCGATCAGGGAAATCACCACGACCACGCTGCCGATGACGCGGTAGGCCAGCGGCTTGCCGAGTCCGGCCACCAGCATGTCGCCAAACAGGAACACCGCGCCGAACAGGAACCAGAACAAGGCCGTGGTCAGGCGTTTCGGATTACCTTTGTCGCGCAATGTCATGCCGACCAGCAGCATGACGATGATGCCGACCAGGTAATAAATCTCGTTGATGGTGAGAAGGGTCTTCATGCTGCCACCTCCTGGCCTGTGGATTTTTGCCAGGCTTCGACGTCGCGCCGGATGCTGGCGTCGAGCCGGGTCAGGCGCGTCATGTGGATGATCAGCGCGGCGATGGCGGTCGGGATGGCCCACAAGCCGAGATGCAGCGGTTCGATATTGCTGATGCCGTTTTCCTTGAGGAAGGCGTCCATCAGCAGCACCGCGCCGAAGGCGATGAAAATGTCTTCGCCGAAGAACACGGCAATGTTGTCGCAGGCGGCGGCATGGGCGCGGATCTTGTCGCGGATCGGGACCGGCAGTTCGCCGTATTTAGCGACTGCGGCGCCTTCCACCATCGGCGCCAGCAAGGGCCGTACGGTTTGCGCCTGGCCGCCGATGTAGGTGAGGCCGAGCGCGCCGAGGAACTGGCGCAATACGAAATACAGCATCAGGATGCGTGCCGAGGTAGCATTGGCCAGGCTGGCGATCCAGTCCTGCGCCCGCTCTTTCAGGCCATAGCTTTCAAGCAGCCCGATGACCGGCAGGATCAGCAGGAAGGTCGCCAGCGAACGGCTGTTGACGAATTTTTCGCCGAAGGTTTCCAGCAATGTGCCGAGATCCATGCCGACCGACAAGCCGGTCGCCAGGCCCGCCACGGTCACCACCAGCAAGGGGTTGAATTTGAAGGCGAAGCCGGCTACTACGATCGGTATGCCGATCAGCGGCAACAATTCTGTTACGGTCATTGCTATCTCCTCATGTTGAGACGGTCGTTGCTGCGCCGTCGATTCTGTTGATTTTCTGGTGTTGCCTGGTATTGCTTGGTGTTGCTGTTTCTTAACCCAGCAGCGGAAACAGGGTGTCGGCAGCTACCGCCCGCGGCGCGCGGATGGCAATGCCTTGCCGTGTCAGCTCGTCATGGATGCGGTGCGCAAAGGCCAGCGCGTGTGCACCGTCGCCGTGCAGGCATACCGTGTCGGCCTTGACCGGCGCCCAGCTGCCGTCGATCGCATGGACCTTGCCTTCGCGGATCATATGCATGGTTTGTGCCAGTGCCTGTTCCTCGTCTTCGATCAGGGCGCCGGGCGTGCCGCGCTTGACCAGGCTGCCGTCCGCCATGTAGCCGCGGTCGGCAAACACTTCTTCCACGGCATGCAGGCCGGCGCGGCGGGCGGCGGCGGCCAGTTCGCTGCCGGCCAGGCCGAACAGGGCCAGGCCCGGATCGACGTCGCGGATGGCGGCGGCGATGGTGTCCGCCAGTTTGGCGTCGCGCGCCGCCATGTTGTACAGCGCGCCGTGCGGCTTGACGTGCGTCAGCTGGACGCCGTGCGCGCCGGCGATCGCCGCCAGCGCACCGATCTGGTACTGCACGCCGCTATAGATTTCATTGGCCGGCAGCTGCATTTCGGTGCGGCCGAAATTGTCGCGGTCGGGAAAGCTGGGATGGGCGCCGATGGCGACGCCTTGCGCCACCGCCCAGGCCACGCATTGCTGCATCATCAGGGCGCTGCCGGCATGCCAGCCGCAAGCGATATTGGCCGAACTGACCAGCGCCAGCAGCGCTTCATCGCTGCCGTCGCTTTGTTCGCCGAGGTCGGCGTTGAGGTCTACCTGCTGTGATTTTTTCTTGGGCATCGTCTGCTCCTATCTGGCCGGACGCAGCCAGTGCATCGCGGCTTCGATCTGCTGCAGATACAAGGCGTCCTGGCGTAATTCTTCGCGCGCCTGGGCGGCGTCGCATTCGACAAACTGTATGGTGCGGTTAAAGCGCAGCTGGGCCAGCCTGGCCAGGTCAGCGCTGATCACCACGCCGATTTTCGGATAACCGCCGGTGGTCTGCGCATCCGCCATCAGCACGATGGGCTGGCCGGCAGGCGGTACCTGGATCACGCCCGGCAGCACGCCGTGGGACAGCAGGTCGCTGCCTTTCTTGATCTTCAGTTCCGGGCCGCTCAGGCGGAAGCCCATGCGGTTGCTTTGCGGCGTCAGGGTCCAGTCGCTGTTCCAGAAAGTCTTTTGCGCGGCTTGCGTGAATAACTCATATTCGGGGCCGGGGATCACGCGGATCGCCAGCGTTTCTGTATCGTCGGTTTCGTACCAGGAGGGCGGGCGGACGCCGAAAGACGGCGCGGTATGCAGCGCTGCTCCGGGGTTGTCCGGCGCGCCGGTTGGCAGGCTGTCGCCTTCGGCCAGCGCACAGCCGCCATGGCCGCCGAAACCGGCTTGCAGGTCGGTGGCGCGCGAGCCCAGCTGGATGGCGGAGTCGATGCCGCCGGAGACTGCCAGGTAGGCGCGCATGCCGTGCCGCGCTGCGTTCAGCTTCAGGGTCTGGCCGGCGCGCGCACGCACGCTCCACCATGACGGCAGCGGCTTGTCGTCCAGCGTCGCCGCGAAATCCGCGCCGCCCAAGGCGATGCGGCAATCGGCCGTGAACGCCAGCTCGCAGGGGCCAAGCGTGAATTCGATGGCGGCGGCGCCGTGCGGATTGCCGACCAGCAGGTTGGCGATGGCCAGCGCGGTGCGGTCCAGCGCCCCCGACTGGCAGACGCCGAGATGGCGGAACCCGCTGCGGCCCATGTCCTGAACCGAGTTGATGCGGCCGGCGCGAATGATCTTGATCATGCGATCACCTCGCTAGCGACAAAGCGCACGCGGTCGCCCGGTTGCAGCAAGGTAGGGGGATTGGCGGCGGGATCGAACAGGCGCAGCGCGCTGTGGCCGATCAGTTGCCAGCCGCCGGGCGAGGCTGCCGGATAGATCCCGGTCTGGCTGCCGCCGATGCCGACCGACCCCGCCGGCACCACTAGCCGTGGCTCGCTGCGGCGCGGTGTGGCCAGCTGGGGGTCGAGGCCGCCCAGGTAAGGGAAGCCGGGCTGGAAGCCGATGAAATAGACGATGTATTCAGCCGCCGTATGACGCTTGACGATTTCTGCCGGCGACAGGCCGGTGTGGCGCGCGACTTCTTCCAGGTCGGGGCCGCAGGCGCCGCCGTAGGTAACCGGGATGTCGATCTTCCGTCCGGCTTTCTGGCTGGTGGCAGCTGCGTCCCATGCGTTCTGCAGCTTGTCCGCCAGCTGCCCGGCGTCGGCCGCCAGCGGGTCGAACAGCACAGTCAGGTTATTCATGCCCGGCACCACATCGCGTACGTGCGGCCAATGCGCGGCCTTGGCGGCGATGGCCCACAAGCGCTGCTGGCAATCCAGGGTGGCGCTGGCTCCTGTATGCAATATCAGGGCGCTTTCGCCAAGAACTTGTATGACGGCTTGGGTCATTGCGACTGGTTTCCTTCGGCAGAATGGTCGGCAATCGCGGCGCCGGGCCTGGCTGTTGCAAGGCCCTGTTCCTCGATTGCTGGGACAACACGTTGTATTGCAAAGAAAAATGGCGGAACAAGTTCGCAGCCGTCGCAGCCTGCCGAATCAGTCTACCCCCAACAAGCTTACTCTTTGTAAATCAGAGTTTAAGCAAAGGGCAATATCCTTCATCAAAAATAAAATGTCAATAATTTGTATGTAAATAGCGTGTAATGTTGCTGGAGTGTCGGTTTGAATTCACTCTGGTTTTTGGTACAACTGGTTGTATGATTGATTTTTCTTGTCGTTTTGTGAGAAATGTATGAACGTCGCCGCACCTAAAATCCTGTCTTCCGCCCACCTGGCTTCGGAAAGCAGCGTCGAGCTGTCGGAACTGGAATATGCGTTGATTATTGCCGGCAATGCATTCAACCGCTGGATGGCGCGCTGCATGTCGGCGGCCGGCGTCAAGGACATGACGCCGGTTGAAGTATCCTTGCTGCACCACGTTTGCCATCGCGAACGCAAAAAGAGCCTGGCCGACATCTGCTTTGTGCTGAATATCGAGGACACGCACATCGCCAGCTACGCGCTGAAGAAACTGGTGAAAGCCGGTTACATAGAAAGCGGGAAAGTCGGCAAGGAAGCGTATTTTTCCGCCACGGCAAGCGGTTACGCGCTGTGCCTCAAATACCGTGAAATGCGCGAGGAGTGCCTGGTCACCGTGCTGTCGGACACCGGTTTGTCGAACCAGGCGCTGGGCGACGCCGCCAAGTTGCTGCGCACCGCCTCGGGCCTGTATGACACGGCTTCGCGCGCGGCGACGTCGAGATAAGCCTGGCAAAAAGGCGGATATGAAAAAAGGCGCTTGAAGCGCCTTTTTTTATGCTGCCGCGAGTGCCTTGTCGAGCAAGGCATGCAACTCTTCAAACTTGGGCGCGCCCACGTAGCGCTTGATGATGTTGCCTTGCTTGTCGATGACGAAAGTGGTCGGCGTCAGCTTGACGTCGCCAAAGGAATCGGCCAGCTTGCTTTGCGTATCCAGGGCGACCTGGAACGGCAGGCTGCGGGTTTGCACGAAATTCATGACGTAGTTGGGCGGATCGTAGCTCATCGCCACGGCCACGTAGTCGAGGCCCTTGTCCTTGTACATATTGTAGGTCTGCACCATTTGCGGCATTTCGGCGACACAGGTGGTGCAGCTGGTGGCCCAGAAATTCACCATCACCACTTTGCCGCGCAAGCTCTTCAGCGATACCTGTTCGCCCTTGATATTGGTGAACGTGACATCGGGCGCCGCATGGGTGTTGGCCATCGACAGGTAGCCGGCCAGCGCCAGCGCTACCACCGCGGCGGCGCCTGCAACCTTGATCCAGAGCCGTTTGCCGGCGGTGTTTTCAACTTGAGCTTGCATGACAGAATCCAGTACGGGCGAAACCCGGAAAGACCCATTATAACTATCTGGGAGCGGCTCTGCCGAAAGCCCCGAAATTAACGGTCAGTTGTCGAATTGCCACGGGTAGGCGTGATAAGTGGCAGCCACCGCGGGCGGAATCGGCGCTTCGATGCCGGCGCAGATTGCACGCAGGATGTCGGCGCTGGCGATCTGCAGCGGGGCGCCATCGTCAGCCACGGCCAGCAGGGCTTTGACCAGCTGCGGCTTGGCCAGCGGCGCCAGCTGGTTGGCATGGTCCAGCGCCAGCCTTACCTGCGGGAAGCCGAGGCTGGCGCCGTCGCAATAGTGCTGGGCGGCGAGATTGAGTTCAGGGCACAGCCGGGCGCCGCGCAGGAACGCCGCCAGCCGCGCGCCGACAGCATCGGCATGGTTGGCCGGCACTGCCACATGCGCTACCAGCGACAGCAGCACGGCGATGTCGCCGCTCAGTTCGGACAGGCGATTGAACCTGACCGGCACCAGGCGCCCGGAGCGCAGCGCCAGGCGGCGCGCCAGGATGGTTTGCAGCACGAACTCAGCCAGCGTGATGCGGCTGTCGGCGGCGATCAGCTGGTCCACCAGCGCCAGCATCTTGTCGCGCTCGGCTTGCGCCAGCTGACGCAATGCAGGCATCGCCAGGTCAACCAAGGGCAGCCTGGCGCTGAGCGGCAGCTGCGCAATCGATTCCTCCAGGAAAGTAGTCAGCGCTGCCTGCTGCGGCGCCTCCTGCTTGAGCAGCGCGAGCTGCGTTGCGCGCTCTGCGCCTTCACCCAGCAGCAGGGCATAGACCACCGCGCGCGCCGAGAAAGGATCGCGCACCGCGCCGTTGAGCTGGGATGACAGCGCGGCTTTGCCGCTGCTGTTGCCGAATTCGAGCGACGGCGTCGGCAATCCGCCGGCCGCCGGCGCGGCTGCCGGTACCGCCGCTGCGCCCGCCAGGCCGGCAGCAGCAGCGGCAAACGGCAGGTCAGGCAGGCGTTCTTCGCTGGCGGCATACGGCACCGCCAGTTCCGGCGCTTCCAGCGGCGACATGCTGCGGCCGTAGATGCGCTTCAAGCGCTCCGCCAGCGGCGGATGGGTGGCGAACCAGCCGTCCAGCAGGTTGGGGCGGGCGCTGCCAAGGAACATGTGCGACAGCTGCTCGGCATTCGGATGATCGATCTGCGAGCCGATTCTCTTGCCGTCGGTGAGACCGCCGATCTTGCGCAAGGCGCCGCCTATGCCCTCAGGATTGCGGGTGAACTGGACGGCGCTGGCGTCGGCCAGGAATTCGCGCTGGCGCGACACCGCGGATTTGATCAGGCGGCCAAAGAAGATGCCGATATAGCCGACCAGGAACAACGCCAGCCCGGCCAGGAACAGCACCAGCTGCCACGGCGGGCCCTTGTCGTCGCTGCGGCTGCCGGAGAAGCGGCCGAAGTTCATCAGCTGCTGGCCGAAGCCGGCGATCATCTGGATGCCGAACAAGACGCCGATCAGGTGGATGTTCATGCGCATGTCGCCGTTCAGGATATGGCTGAACTCGTGGCCGACCACGCCTTGCAGTTCATCGCGCGTGAGCCGGTTCAAGGTGCCGCGCGTGACCGCGACTACCGCCTCGTTCTGGTTGTAGCCGGCGGCGAAGGCGTTGATGGCATCTTCGCGCTCCAGCAGATAGACCTTGGGGCAGGCAATGCCGGACGCCAGCGCCATTTCTTCCACCACGTTCAACAGCCGCCGTTCCTGCAGGTCGCCGCTGGCGGGAGAGACGATGCGGCCGCCGGCCATTTGCGCCACGGCGTCGCCGCCATCGCGCAGGTTGAAGGTCTGGATCAGGGTGCCGCCGCCGATCAGCAGCAGCGTGACCAGGGTATTGACTTCGAAGAAGCCCTTCGGATATTGGCGCAGCACCTCATGGTGACTGCCGAACTTGAACGTCCATAACAGCGCCATGGCAAGGTTGACCGCCAGCACGATGGCGATCACCGCCAGCACGAACAGGAACACCAGTTTCCTGGTTTCCTGGCGCGCCTGGTGCTGCTGTTCGAAGAAAGTCATGCGCGCTGCTTCAGCTACGCTTGCGCGCCGGGCTTAGAACGTCACCTTGACCGCCTTGCGTTCTTCAGGCGCTTCGGTTGCCTGCAGCAATTCGGCCGGCTTGAAAGCAAACATGTTGGCGAAGATCGAGCCGGGGAATTGTTCGATCGCGGTGTTGTATTCCATCACGCTATCGTTATATGCCTGGCGCGAAAAGCCGATCTTGTTTTCAGTGCCGGTCAGCTCTTCCGTCAGCTGCATCATGTTCTGGTTGGCTTTCAGGTCCGGATAGGCTTCCGACAACGCAAACAGCTT
This sequence comes from Collimonas rhizosphaerae, assembly GCF_038896935.1. Taxonomy (NCBI): domain Bacteria; kingdom Pseudomonadati; phylum Pseudomonadota; class Betaproteobacteria; order Burkholderiales; family Oxalobacteraceae; genus Collimonas; species Collimonas rhizosphaerae. Next base: position 184,744 of record NZ_JBANDC010000006.1, on the reverse strand, counting down.
GCCCAGGCTGGCGCTGAGCGCGCCTTCGCTGGCCGCCATCTGCTGTACCGCCGCTGCGTCGGTGGCGTTGCCGCCGACCTTGGCATTGGCGCTGACGGCCTGGTTGCGCGCCGCGATCACCGCTTCCAGCGTCTCGCGTTCATGCTTCATGTAGCCCTTGGCGGTTTCCACCAGGTTGGGGATCAGGTCGTAACGGCGCTTGAGCTGCACGTCGATCTGGGCGAACGAGTTCTTGAACCGGTTGCGGAAGCTCACCAGGCGGTTGTAGATACCGACCGCCCAAAACACGATGGCGAGCACGATTGCCAGAAAAATGATGAAGCCGATCATGGTTTTCCCCAAAAAAAAGCCGCCGGACAATTTGTCCAGCGGCAACGTTATATGACAAGAAGCGGAAAAGCAAGCCGGATTCCATCCAGCCCCTAAAGGCAGGCCGATTACTTGGCGTTTTCCTTGCTGCTTTCCCTTGGCGCCGACGACATCTGCGTCAATTCGTCCTCGGTGATGTAATCAAACACCTTGACCACTTTTTGCACGCCGCTGACGCCTGCCGCGATTTCGGCGGCGCGCTTGCCTTCGCGTTCAGTGACACGGCCCATCAGGTAGACATTGCCGCGTTCGGTCACCACCTTGATCGAGTTGCCGAATACATCCTTGGCGTCGACCAGGGAGGCGATCACCTTGCTGGTGATGAAGGTATCGTTGGAGCGCGCGGAGAAAGTCGACGGTGCGCCGATCGCCAGTTCATTGGCTACCGCATGCACGTTTTCGATGGCTTGGGCCTCGCGCTCAGCCGCTGCCTTGGCGGCATCGTCGCGCACTTCGCCGGTCAGCAGCACCTTGCGGTTGTAGCTGGTGGCGTTGACGTGGCCGTCCTGGCCGACCACGCCGGGAATCCGCGTTTCAGCCTTGACCATGATGGCCTTGTCTTCGGTCTGCGCGCCCAGGGTGCGGCGATCCGTCGCGGCGAAGCCGCCGGCGACAGCGCCGCCCAGCGCCAGCGCCACGCAACCTTGCAAAGCCATCACCACTGTGCCGCACAATGCTACCGCAGCCAACGGACGCTGCCAGTTGCTCCAACCCGGGTTTTGCCGATCAATCATTCGCATCTCCTCCAAATAAAGCGACATCGATGCCGTCGCATAAGCAGTGAATCGTTAACAGATGGACTTCCTGGATGCGCGCGGTGCGGTCGTGCGGCACACAGATGTGGACATCTGCTTCAGTCAGTTTCTTGCCGATGGCGCCGCCGCCTTTGCCGGTCATGGCGACGACGCGCATGTCGCGTTCCAGCGCGACATCGATGGCAGCCAGCACGTTGGCGGAATTGCCCGATGTCGAGAACGCCAACAGTACGTCGCCGGCTTGTCCAAACGCTTGCACCTGCTTGGAAAAGATTTCGTTATAGCTGTAATCGTTGCCGACCGCCGTGATGATCGAAGTATCGGTAGTCAGCGCCAGCGCCGGCAACGGCAGCCGCTCCCGTTCAAAGCGTCCCACCAGTTCCGCCGCAAAATGCTGGCAGTCGGCAGCAGAGCCGCCGTTGCCGCAGGCAAGAATCTTGTTGCCATTGGACAGCGCAGAGAACATAAGTTCAACCGCGCTGGCAATCGGGCCCGCCAGGACTTCCGCTGCACGGGTTTTCAGTTCGGCGCTTTCGTTGAAGTGCGCCAGGATGCGTTGATTTATCATGATGTCGGTATTCTGTGTGGAATGCTGGGGTTTGTGGTCCGCGTCGCCGGCAGGACAGTTTTCTGCTTAGTTTCCTGCCTGATATGCTTGCCATGGTTATCGTGGCCTGATTATAGCGGTCAAGCCGGCAGCTTAATCATGTTTCGAACGCCTGCCTGATCCATTCGATCGCGTCGTCGTCGATGGCGACCACATCGAAGCGGCAGGCCGGCGGCTGGGCGTAGCGCTGCAGGAACACTTCGGCGGCGATGATCAGCTTGGCTTGTTTGCTGCGCGTGACGCTGGCTGCGGCGCCGCCGTAGCGCCGGCTGTTGCGCTGCCTGACTTCGACAAAAACCAGCAGGCCGGAAACCGGCTCGGCCAGGACCAGGTCGATTTCACCGCCCTTGCAGCGAAAATTCCTTTCGACCAGTTTCAATCCGCGTTGCTGCAGGTAGGCCAGCGCGCGGTCTTCCGCCATCCGGCCGCTGGCCTGGCGCGGCGTCGGCGCTTTCAACGGTTGCATCAGGCGCGGGGCCGGATCAGGGCGCACCCAGCGGCGTGACGACGCCGTTCTGATAGGCCGCGGCCGGTTCTATGCGCTCAAAGCTGGGCATGCCGACGCCGAAGCTGATGTTCAGCTGGCCGGTCACGCCGTCGATCTGGAATACCGTATTGCGCGCGGCGATTTCATGCGCGATGCGGAAGGCGTCGATGCCCAATGCATATAGCCGTTCCAGGTCGGCATTGCGGCGCTGGTCGGCGGCCACCGGCTGGTGCGGATACACCATCACGGCAGGATGGTCGGCTTCCACTTGCCAGGGAATGTCGAGCAGCCGTACGCCGTTCAGTTCAGGGATCTGGTGTTCTGGATTGTTGTCGTTGAGGGTCAGCGGATTGAGCTGGGAAATGCCGAAGATCGGCGTTTCCTGGCCGACTGCGCTGCGAATCTGCCGGGCCTGGTCGGCGTTGAGGGCGGCGAACAGCAGGCGCGGTTTTTCGCTTTCGATCCGTTGCTGCAGCTGCGCCAGCGCGCCGGCGTTGAACGTGCCGTCTTCAAGGTTCAAGGTCATCAGGTCGGCATGCAGTCCGCTGCCCTGGATCTGCTGTATGAAGGCATTGGCGACGCGTTTTTGCCAGGTGGTGCTGGTGCTCAGCACGAACACCGTGCCGGGCGCATAGTCGGCGCCGACCCAGCTCGCCACCTGCCGCGCTTCAGCTTCGATCGACAAGCCGACCGGCAGCAGCTGCGCCGGCAGGGCGATTTCCTTGCCGCCGGAAAAATCCGGCTGGGTCAGGGCGATGGTCGGTTTTTCTATCTTGCCGTTCTGGATGATGGCGGTGAGGCCGGTGCGCGACAAGGGGCCGACCACGATATCGTATTTCTTGCTGGCGGTCAGGTAGGCTGCCAGCATGTCGCCAGGCGTGTCGGCCGCTTCGATCACGGTCACGGCCAGGCCATTCTTGTCGCGTTCATAGGCGTTCAGGAAGCCGCCGCGCACGGCGTCGGCCGCCGCGCCCAGAGGACCTGAGCGCAGGGGCAGCAGCAAGGCGATGCTGGCCAGCGGAATGGTGTCGGCGCCGCCATCGGGGTCAGCGGCGCCCGCAGTGGTTGTGTTTGCCAGCGCAGGCGGGCACAATCCGTTGAACAGGATACACATCGCCAAAGCCAGCCTGGCCCATTTATATAACATTCATTACTCCCCATGACTCATCAATCTGCCAGCAACCTCATCAACCCAGCAATTTTGGATGAGGTGGCGCAGCAAGCGTATCCCGCGTCGACATTATATGTGCTGGCCACACCGATCGGAAATGTCTGCGATATCAGCCTGCGCGCCTTGCACGTATTGTCCATGGTCGACGCGGTGGCATGCGAGGACACGCGCAATACCGCCCATTTGCTGGGCCGCTACGGTTTATCCAAGACCTTGCTGGCGGCGCACGAACATAACGAACGGGAAGTTGCGGAAAAAATCGTGGCCCGGCTGCAGGCCGGCGAGCGCATCGCGCTGGTGTCGGACGCCGGCACGCCGGCAGTCTCCGATCCTGGCGCGCGCATCGTCGACGCCGTGCTGCGCGCCGGTTTGCGCGCCTTGCCGCTGCCTGGGCCGTCGGCGGCGGTCACCGCGCTGTCGGTCAGCGGCCTGGTCAACGACCAGTTCCAGTTCGTCGGATTCCTGCCGAGCAAGGCCCGGCAGCGCGAAATCGTGTTGGCCAGCCTGACCGGCGCGGCTGCGACCCTGGTGCTGTACGAGGCGCCGCACCGGATCCTGGAAACCATCGATGCCTTGCTGCAGGCTTTCGGCCCGGATCGTCAAATCGTGCTGGCGCGCGAGTTGACCAAGCTGTTCGAGAGCGTGCACCGCTGCCCCCTGGGTGACGCACCGGCCTGGCTGGCGGCCGACGGCAACCGGCAGAAGGGCGAATTCGTGCTGCTGGTCGAAGCGGCGCCGGCCGTGCTCGACGATAGTGCGGAAGGCGAGCGGGTTTTGCAGATCCTGCTGGCGGAATTGTCGATCAAGCAAGCTTCCGCCTTGGCGGCGCAAATTACCGGGCAAAAGAAAAACGCCCTGTATGAGCGGGCGCTGGCGTTGAAAAATGCCGGTTAACACAAATATGATAGCCTTTTGTTATCAATAAATACCGCTCTGATTCGCTAAACTTGACCATAAATATGCACAAATTGATGGGCGCGGGGATGTATTTTAGCAACGGCGGCAGCATTCCAAATTAGTGCCGGTCCCGGGTTCGAGAGTAAAATCCGCCTCCTTGTGCAATGCCGCAAAAAGTTTCAAGCAAATATCAAATTGAAGTAAGCGGGCCATAGCCAGACTTGCCCTTACCAATAAGAGAGAGAACATGAGCAATACGCAAAACAGCAATAGCGCCGGATTCAAGTCATCCCGTTTCCACATCATTACGCTGGCTGCTTTGGGCATCGTGTTTGGCGATATCGGCACCAGTCCGCTGTATGCGCTGAAAGAGTGCTTCAGCACGGAACATGGCATCCCGTTCACACCGGCCGGAGTGCTGGGGATTATCTCGATGCTGTTCTGGGCCATCACGATCGTGGTTTCGCTGAAATATGTCTTGTTCGTGATGCGCGCCGACAATAACGGCGAAGGCGGGGTGCTGGCGTTGATGGCGCTGTCGCTGCGCACCGCAAAAAACGGTTCCGGCCGCGCCAAGCTGCTGATGATGCTGGGTGTGTTCGGGGCCTGCATGTTTTACGGCGACGTCGTGATCACGCCTGCCATCTCGGTGCTGTCGGCGGTGGAAGGGCTGGAAATCGCCACGCCGGGGCTAAGCCGCTATGTGGTGCCGCTGTCGCTGGTGATCCTGATCGCGTTGTTCCTGATCCAGAAACACGGCACCACGGTGGTCGGCAAACTGTTCGGGCCGGTGATGTTCGTCTGGTTCCTGTCGCTCGGCCTGCTGGGCGTCTACAACGTCATCAAGGCGCCTGAAATCCTGGCCGCGATCAATCCTTATTATGCTTTTGCCTTCATGCAGCAGCATGCGCTGCAAGCCTTCATCGTGCTGGGTTCGGTGGTGCTGGTGCTGACCGGCGCCGAAGCCCTGTACGCCGACATGGGACACTTCGGCATCCGGCCGATCCGCTTTGCCTGGCTGTTTACCGTGATGCCTTGCCTGATGCTGAATTATTTTGGCCAGGGCGCAAACCTGTTGACCAATCCGAGCGCGATCCAGAATCCGTTTTACCTGATGGTGCCTGACGCCTTGCTGCTGCCGATGGTGATCCTGGCCACGGCTGCCACCGTGATTGCATCGCAAGCCGTGATTTCCGGCGCGTTCTCGCTCACCAGCCAGGCCATCTTGCTGGGCTTCGTGCCGCGCATGCGCATCCTGCACACTTCCGAAGACGAACGCGGCCAGATCTATGTGCCGGTGATCAACTGGATGCTGCTGATACTGGTGGTGGCGGTGGTGCTGGCGTTCAAGAAATCCGACAACCTGGCCGCCGCTTACGGCGTTGCGGTGACCACTACCATGCTGATCACCACGGTGCTGGCGGCAGTCGTCATGCGCACGGTCTGGAAATGGAACCCGTTCCTGGTGGCGCTGGTCATCAGCGCCTTCTTCATCGTCGATTTCGCTTTCTTTGCGGCCAACCTGCTGAAGATCGTCGACGGCGGCTGGTTCCCTCTGCTGCTGGGCGGTTTTGCCTTCTTCCTGCTGATGACCTGGTACTCCGGCCGCATGCTGCTGCGCGAGCGCACCAAGGACGAAGGCATTCCGCTGGAACCTTTCGTCGAAGGCTTGCTAGCCCATCCGCCGCACCGGGTGGAAGGCACGGCGGTATTCATGACCGGCAATGTGGCCACGGTTCCGGTAGCGCTGCTGCACAACCTGAAGCACAACCGCATTTTGCACAAGCGCGTGTTTTTCTTGAAGATCAGTATCTGGGACGTGCCTTTCGTCGAAGACGACAAGCGCCTTACCTTGAAGGAACTGGGCAACGATGTGTACATCCTGCGCACCGCTTTCGGTTTCAAGGAAGCGCCTGATGTCCATACCGTGATGGCCCTGGCCAGCAGCCAGTTCGGCCTGGAGTTCGATGTCATGGACACGTCGTTTTTCCTGGCGCGCGACACCGTGATCCCGAGCAAGATTCCTGGCATGCAGCTGTGGCGCGAGAAACTGTTCGCCTGGATGTACCAGAACGCCGCCAAGCCGTCTGACTTTTTCCATATCCCGGTAAACCGGGTAGTTGAACTGGGCACCAAAGTCGAAATCTGAGCTGCCGGAGTACCCCCGCTAGCCGCTCCGGCCGGCGGGATTCAATGCTTGCCGAGGTTAACCTGGCAACGCCACAAACGATGGCCGGACGCCAGGTATTTGCTCTCGAACGGAGTGATCGGCTGTTGCGGCAGATATGCTTCGCAGCCAACCTCCTTGCCGCTGAGCTGGCTCAGGGCGCTGGCGCATTCCTCCACATAAATCTGCCAGTTGCTGCGGCATTCCAGGATGCCGCCGAGCGCGACGATATCAGGGAACACCGGATGGCCGTGCCAGCGGCGGCTTAGCTGGCCAATCTTCGGCCATGGATTCGGATACAGCAAATAATGCCGCGCCGGGAAAACGCCTGCGGCCAGCAGCAGGCGCCAGTAATCCACCAGGTCGGCACGAATCCGCATGAAATTGCCGGGCAGCGGCGCCGTGCCCGGCCACAGGGTGTTGCGGCCGACCCGGTCTGCCGACTGGTCGACGCCGATCACGAAATGATCGGGATATAGCACCGCCAGGTGCATGGTTGACAGGCCGACGCCGCAACCCGCATCGAGGATCAGCGGCAAGCTGCCGGCAGCGCGCCAGGCCGCCATGCTCTCATCGAAAGCGCGCTGGTTGTAGATGCTGACCGGTTTTTGAAAAACATGCGCCGCGTGTTTGGCGACGGTGGCCGCAAGCTGGTCATGGACGCCGCTCTGGGCACTATGGATCGGACTGGAATTGGCGTACATGAAGGGACGAAAGGAAGCGGACTGCGATGAAACCGCGGAGACGGCGAGGCCGCCCCAGTCTTCCCGATGAAGCCGGCGGCGCCGGCAACCGCAGGTTGACTGAAACGAAGTGGATCGGAAAAGAAATTACTGCAAGGTTACGGGCTGACTCATCATCGAGTCGTAATTGCCTAAAAAGGCATCGATATCTTCGATGCTTGGCTCGGTCGCGATCAGATCTTCGACTCCTTTACGGAAAAACTCGGCCAAGGCACCAGCAATGAAAATCTCACGCTTGAATGATTTATCGACGATTTCATAGCCGCCGAAGCGCAAGGCTTCGCGTTGTTCATCGGCACCAAATTCGACGACGCTGTATTGGTCACTGTTATAAATCAGGTTCATATGCGCTCCCGGTAGTTAAGACAGAAGGTAATGATCGAGTAAGCAGTTTTCAAGCCAGCCAATGAAAATATTATTGTTAACTCCTTTTCCGAGAGACATGTTTCCGATGAGACATATTTATCTGGTGAAGAACTTAAGCATTCATTTCATTTATATACTACGCCAGCACTCCTGTTTGTCACGAACTAAATGTTGATCAAGGCTATGCATTTTTCTTAACAGCCATCCAAAATCGCCAGATCCCATTGCACCGCAGTCCTGAATTGCCGTTGCCGGGCCTTGCCGGCGATGTTGCAGATCCGCTACTCGGTCCATTCGAACATGATGTGTTGATGCGATCCCTGTTTGATTGTCACATCCTGAGCCTTGCTCTTGCCGTCCTTGGTTGCTTCAAGGCGGTAACGGCCTGCCGGCAGCTGCGCCAGCAGGAAAGGCCCTTTTGATACGGTATCCAGGACTGCGTTGTGGCTGGCGTCGCTGATCTTCACCTGCACGTCAGAAGTAAATTCGGCGCGGGGCGAGGCGTTGATGACAAACTCGAGCTCCAGCGAATAATTTTTGGCCATCTGTTGTATGGCGGTCGATTCGTCTTGTCCGATACCGCCGGACAAGTAAGTGACGGCGCCGCTGGTGACCGGTTGCAGCCGGCCCGGCACGGCATCGGCCGCAAAGGCCAGATTGGCCGCCAGCAATACTGATACGGCAAAAAGAGAGCGCTTGTTCATGATGCTTCCTCCAAAAATGCATCTCCCGGCACGGGCGATGGCGGAATGAGGAAAAGAAGTCGGCGCGACGGTGAAGAGATGGATCTGGCGCGCCTACGGAAACCATCTTAGCGGCCGCAAATTAAAATCAGCTTAAACCGGATTGCTATCTGCGCATTCAGCTGTAGTAATAAGATTTGGCCGGCACGCTGTCCTTGCCGGCCCTGTTCTGTTCGTCCAGGTCGACGTCGCGATCCCAGAATATGTGCCAGCCCCGGCTTTGCTCATCAATCACTTCAGGGTGCTCTTCCAGAAACTTGTCCAGGAACAGCGTGATTTCCGAAACGTAACCATCATGTCCGGCCTTGTAGGTTTTCGGTTTGCTAAACATATGGCCTCCAGTCCTGATGATTTTTGGACTTCCAGCCGCGTCTTGAGTTTCCTGCTCTTGTATTTAATGGTGCAAGCATGCAGCTTGCAACACTGCGGGAAATTGCCTGGAAGTATAGAAATATTTCAAATGAAAACTAAAAGATATAGTCCGTTCTACGTGCATGTAGCAGTATTTCGTCATATCCATCTGGCAATCTTGAACGTTGCTAGAGCCGCCCAATGATAGGCTGCACCCGTTATCGTCAGAAAACGTCGGTTGTCAAAATGTTATTCAGATGATTGATGGCGTGTGGAGACGTTGTGGTATTTCCATTGGAGATAGTTAGTGGGCAACATTACAAGAGGGGCTGGCAAGCGCCAGCAAATAGTGGATAAGGCGACTGAGCTGTTTTCTGCGCATGGTTTCCATCCTGTCGGCGTGGATCGGATCATTGATGAATCAAACGTGGCGAGAATGACCATGTATCGTCATTTCGCAGGAAAAAACGACCTGATCGGGGAGGTCCTGGGGCAGCGCTTCACTTTCATCGTCGACAGCATCGCTCGGCAGCTGGCGCCGATGGAAGATGCCGGCGCCCGCATCAAAGCCATTTTTGACTGGTACGGAGCCTGGTTTCGCAGTCCTGAATTCGCCGGATGCTTATTCGAGAGGGCGCTTGCCGAATTTGGCACTGCCTATCCTGGCGTGTCGGAAGTGGCAATCCGTTACAGGGTGAAATTGTTCGGGTGGTTTGAAGAATTATTATTGGAGATAGTGCCAGACAAGGCCGCAAAACAGCTGGCCGGCGTGTTTGTGATGCTGCTCGATGGCGCCACGATTGACGCTCGTGCGTTCAACGATCCGTCGGCCGCGGAGCGAGCCTGGCAGGCGGCGGAACTGTTGCTGAACCAGGCGAAGAACGCAGCGCCGCGTCTTTTTGAGCAGGCATAAGATTCATTTATCCTGCAGCGCGCGCCGGTACTGGATCGCCTCCGCCACATGGGCTGCGCCGATGATATCGGCCGCGGCCAGGTCGGCGATGGTGCGCGCCACTTTCAATACCCGATGGTAAGCGCGCGCCGACCAGTGCAGGTGCGCCATCGCGTCGCTCAGCAGTTTTTCGCCGGCCTGGTCGGGCTTGCAGAAGCGGTCGATTTCATTGGCTGACAAGCCATTGTTTTGCTTGCCTTGGCGGACCATCTGCAACCCATGCACTTGCGCCACCCGGGCCGCGATCGCGGTGGAAGATTCGCCATCGGCTTGTTTGAGCAGTTGATCGTGAGGCACGGCCGCCACCTGGATCTGCATGTCGATGCGATCCAGCAGCGGTCCCGAAATCCTGTTTTGGTAACGCAAGATATTGTCGGGCGTGCAGCGGCATGGCTTGGCCGCATGGCCGAGGTAGCCGCAAGGGCAGGGGTTCATCGCCGCCAGCAGCTGGAACTGCGCGGGAAAATCGGCCTGGCGCGCGGCCCGCGAAATCGTAATGTGGCCGGATTCGAGCGGCTCGCGCAATACTTCCAGCACACGCCTGTCGAACTCGGGCAGTTCGTCGAGGAACAAGACGCCGCGATGCGCCAGGGAAATTTCACCCGGACGCGGCGGGCTGCCGCCGCCCACCAGCGCCACGCCGGACGCAGTGTGGTGCGGCGCCCTGTATGGCCGCACCTTCCAGCGCGCGCCGGAAAAACCGCTGGTGAGCGACTGCACTGCGGCCGATTCCAGCGCTTCACGATCGCTCATAGGCGGCAGGATTCCCGGAAAACGCGCCGCCAGCATGGATTTTCCGGTGCCCGGAGGGCCAACCAGCAGCACGCTATGGTTGCCGGCCGCCGCCACTTCCAGCGCGCGTTTGGCCTGCGCCTGTCCTTTGACGTCGCTGAAATCGAGGTAGGGAGGCAGCCGCCGTTGCGGCTCCGCTGTGTGGCGCGACAGTTTTGTTTCCTGTTGCAGAGAGGAAAAGTGAGCGCATACCTGCAACAAACTGTCAGCCGGGAAAATGCAAGCATCGCCAACCAGCGCCGCCTCATCGGCATTGCCGCGCGGCAGGATGAAAGCGCGGCGTTCGCCGCTGTCCGCGGTCATGGCGAAAGTCATCGCCAGCGCGCCGCGTATCGGCCTCAATTCGCCAGACAGCGACAGTTCCCCGGCAAATTCATATTGATCGAGCTGGTCGGACGGCATTTGTCCCGAAGCCGCCAGGATGCCGAGCGCAATCGGCAAATCGAAACGGCCCGATTCTTTCGGCAGATCGGCTGGCGCCAGGTTGACCGTGATGCGGCGCGAGGGAAATTCGAAACGCGCATTTTGCAGCGCTGCGCGGACCCGGTCTTTGGATTCCTTGACCTCGGTTTCGGGCAGGCCGACGATGGTAAAAGATGGCAGGCCGTTGGCCAGGTGGACTTCGACCGTGACCGCGGGCGCCTGCATGCCTGCCAGCGCCCGGCTTCTCAGTACCGCCAGCGTCACTGGCTCGGCATCAAGGGCGTTTCAATTGCGCTTCAAGCTCGGTCACGCGAGCCTCAAGCGCTTCGAGCTTGGCGCGGGCGCTTGCCAGCACCTGGGCCTGCACGTCGAATTCTTCACGCGTGACCAGGTCCAGCTTGGAGAATCCCTGGCCCAGCATGGCCTTGACGTTTTTCTCGATATCCTTGGCGGGAGAGTTTTCGATGGCCTGGTTGATCTTGGCCTGGATGTCGTCAAAAAAGTTGGGTTTGTTCATGATCGGCCCTTCAAGGTAAATAAGAAAAATGATAACCGATACAGGCAAACCCGACATCGGAATTCTGGTCCGGCGGGGCAGTTTAAGCCATAACCACCCATCCTTCCGCCGCTAGAGCTGCTTGCGGTATTGCACGAAACCGGAACGTTGCGCGATGCGGTCGTACAGCTGCATCGCGGTGCTGTTGGTTTCGTGCGTCAGCCAATGCACGCGGGTGCTGCCGGCCGCCTTGGCCTGCGCATAGACATGCTCGATCAGCCGGCGGCCGACGCCGGCGCCGCGCTGTTGCGGCGAGACGTACAAATCTTGCAGGTAGCAGGAATCTTCCACTGTCCAGCAGGAACGATGGAAAATCCAGTGGACCAGGCCGACCGCCTCGCCGCCTGCCATCGCCAGCGCGCCGAACGCCGGTTCCTTCGGATCCAGCAGGCGCTGCCAGGTGACCAGGCGCGTGGCTTGCGGAATATCGACTTCATAAAAATCCTGGTAGCCCTGCCATTGCGGCTGCCAGATGGCGAAATCCTGCTCGCTGAGCGGCTTGATCTGAATCGATGAACGTGGTGCGGATGCCAAGATAACCTCCTGTGGAAATACGATGACGATAAATGCCTGCGGGTGCACAACAGCGTTTATCGTAGCGCCGCAAGTTGGTATCATCAAAGATCCAAGATTGATTATATTTATAGGTCCAATGTGAAGATTGCGCCTCCGCTCCTGTTGATGAACCTCGATCCAGCCGGCATTACGCTGGACGGCGGCAACGGCCTGGCCAAGCAGCTCTACCTGGCGCTGCGCCGGCGGATCCTGGCCACGCCCGGCACTTACCGCATCAAGCTGCCCACTTCGCGCAACCTGGCGCTGGCTTTGCAGGTGTCGCGCAATACCGTGGTGCGGGCGTACGAGCAGCTGTACGCCGAGGGTTACATCAGCAGCAGGGTGGGCGACGGCACCTATGCCGATGGCTTGGCGGCGGCAGTTGTTGCCGAGCCGGATGCGCAGGCCGCGGCAGCGCCCGCCATGCGGCAATCGGCCATGCAGGGGCGATTGAGCGGATATGAGACACGGCGCCGCATGTCGGCCGGGCCGGCGCGCGCGTTCCGGCTCGGGATTCCCGCCTATGACTTGTTTCCGAACCAGATCTGGGGCCGTCTGCAAAGCCAGTTCTGGCGTCGTGCGCCGCTGGCGGAAATGGGTTACGGCGACGCCGCCGGCAACCTGCGGCTGCGCGAGCTGATTGCGGCCTACCTGCGGCAGGCGCGCGGGCTGGCTTGCGAACCGTCGCAAATCGTCATCACGGCCGGAGCGCAGCACGGGATTGCCCTGTGCGCGCAATTGCTGCTCGATGCCGGCGACAAGGTCGCTATCGAAAATCCTTGTTATCCGGCTGCAGCTGCAGCGCTGGCGGTGGTTGGCGCGCAGCTGGTGGGGATTGCCCTGGACCAGGATGGGATGGACACGTCGCAACTTGCGCAGCACGCTGATTGCCGGATGGCGTATGTGACGCCGTCGCACCAGTATCCGCTCGGGGTCACGCTGTCGCTGGCGCGCCGGCTCGAACTGCTAGCCTGGGCCGAGCGCCACAACACCTGGGTCGTCGAAGACGATTACGACGGCGAATATCGTTACGACGGCACGCCATTGGCGCCGCTGGCGGCGCTCGATCGCAGCGGGCGCGTGCTGTATGTCGGCACCTTTTCAAAAATCGCCTTTCCCGGTTTGCGGCTGGGCTACCTGGTGCTGCCGCCCAAGCTGGTGCCGGCGCTGACCGCGCTGCACGCCATGGGCGACCGCCATCCGCCGGCCGCGGACCAGGCGGTGATGGCCGAATTCATCGCGGCCGGTCATTTCCAACGCCACATCCGGCGCATGCGGCGCGCCAGCCGCGCGCGCCGTGACGCCTTGCTGGAAGGCTGGGCGCCATTGTTCGGACAGCAGCTGCCTTTGCCCAAGGTCGCCGCCGGTTTGCACCTGAGCCTGCCATTGGCGAGCGCCGGACAGGAGGCTGACCTGGTGGCCAAGGCCATCGCCGCCGGCGTTGAGCTCAATCCCATGAGCCGGTTCTGCCTGCCTGGGCAAGCAGTCAATCCGCAGCATCGAGCCGGCCTGGCGCTGGGTTTTGCCGGTGTCGACGAAGCGGCCATCGGGCGCGCACTGTTATCCCTGCGGCAAGCCTGGACTTGATTTGTAGCCGACTACAGGGCGTCATGTAGTCTTCTCTTCATATTTTCGCACCAAAATAATGCTCAATTAAATGCGTGCATTATTATGGTGCATTTCCTTGCCGATTTTTTTGTGCAAGAACATCCTGCAGTTAACAATCAGTAAAAGCAGTGAGTAAAACGCCCCACAAGGGGCTGCAGCCATGGAAAAGGAGAGATCGGCGCAGTTGGCATGGGTTCTGCTATGGAAAGTCCGAGGAGTACTGATTTAGCGGTTTTTCATTCAACATACCAACAGGGACATCCATGAAAAAGCTGATTTTAGCCGCAGCAATAGCAGCAAGTTTCTCCGCAGGTCTCGCTCACGCCGAAGACGCCAAGCCGGATAACGAGATCAGTTACAACATTGGCGCGGTCAACGACTACCGCTTCCGCGGCATTTCGCAAACGCGTTTTGACCCGGCGATACAGGGCGGTGCGGATTACACCAACAACCCTACCGGCCTGTATGCGGGCACCTGGCTGTCGAATATCAAGTGGATCAAGGATGCGGTCGACAGCGCCCATACCGGCACCGGCGGCAAGGGCCCGGTTGAATGGGACATCTACGGCGGCAAGCGCGGCGAACTGCCTGGCGGCTTCACCTATGACGTCGGCGGCCTGTACTACTACTACCCGACCAACAACTACAGCCAGATCGGCCGCAACGCCAACACTTTCGAGCTGTATGGCCAGATCGGCTACGGCCCGGCCTATTTCAAGTACTCGCATGCGCTGACCAACCTGTTCGGCACGGTCGACAGCAAGAACAGCGCTTATTACGATGCCGGCGCCAATTTCGATGTCGGCGCGGGCGTCACGCTGGGGCTGCACCTCGGCCACCAGACAGTGGAGCATTTCAGCTTCGGCAGCTACACCGACTGGAAAATCGGCGCCACCAAGACCTTTGAGCAGCTGGCCGGCGTGACGCTGGGACTGGCCTATGTCGGCACCGACGCCAAGGATGGCGCGTACGTCAGCCCGAGCGGCAAGAACCTGGGCCGCAACGGGGTAGTGTTTTCGGTAGCGAAGACCTTCTGACGCATTGGGGACAGAATTACTCTGTCCCCAACTGACCAGGACATGAGCTTAAAGCAAAGCCGGATTACGCAAAACCTGAGTGAGCTGAATTCCTAAATTCGATAAAACAACGAGGCCGACATGAAACTGATTACAGCAATCATCAAACCATTTAAGCTCGACGAGGTGCGCGAAGCGCTTTCGGCGATTGGCGTGCAAGGCATTACCGTGACCGAGGTCAAGGGTTTCGGCCGCCAGAAAGGGCATACTGAGCTGTACCGCGGCGCCGAATACGTGGTCGACTTCCTGCCGAAGACAAAAATCGAAGCAGCGGTGGACGACAGCATCCTGGAACAGGCGGTAGAAGCGATTGAAAACGCGGCGCGCACCGGCAAGATCGGCGACGGCAAGATTTTTGTATTTGATCTGCAGGAAGTTATTCGTATTCGTACCGGTGAAACCGGCAAAGATGCAATCTAAGGGGATAAAAAATATGAACATCAAAAGTACGTTTGCTACGATTTTGGCGGCTTGCTCGCTGATCGCGGCTACTTCCATGTTGCCGGCCCGTGCCGCCGACGAGGCATCGGCAAGCGCTAGCGCAAGCGTGGCAGCTGCCAGTGCGGATGCTTCCACCGCAGCTCCGGCTGCCGCGCCTGCGGCATCGGTTGCTGCGGCGCCGGCAGCGGCCGCTCCGGCCGCCAGCGCTCCGGCTGCCGCCGCGCCTGCGGCGCCGGTGCCGAACAAGGGCGATACTGCCTGGCTGCTGGTATCGACCGCGTTCGTGATCCTGATGACTTTGCCGGGCCTGGGCCTGTTCTACGGCGGCCTGGTGCGCAGCAAGAACATGCTGTCGGTGCTGATGCAATGCTTCACGGTGTTCTCGCTGATCATCGTACTGTGGATACTTTACGGTTACAGCATTGCGTTCACCGAGGGCAATGCCTTCTTCGGCGGATTCAGCCGCCTGTTCTTGCACGGCATGACGCCGGATTCGGTTGCCGCCACTTTCAGCAAAGGCGTGGTAGTGCCTGAGTTTGCCTACGTGGTGTTCCAGGGGGCGTTTGCCGCGATCACCTGTGCGCTGATCATCGGCGCCTTCGCCGAGCGCGCAAAGTTCTCCGCGATCCTGGTGTTCACGGTCCTGTGGTTCACGTTCGCTTACCTGCCGATGGCGCACATGGTCTGGTTCTGGCCTGGTCCTGATGGCTTTACCGACGCCGCTGCTGCGGAAAAACTGACCGCTACCGGCGGCTGGCTGTTCCAGAAGGGCGCGCTCGATTTCGCCGGCGGCACCGTGGTGCATATCAATGCCGCTATCGCGGGCCTGGTTGGTTCGTACGTGATCGGCAAGCGCGTCGGCTTCGGCAAGGAAGCATTCAAGCCGCATAGCCTGACCCTGACCATGGTCGGCGCTTCGCTGCTGTGGTTCGGCTGGTTCGGTTTCAACGCCGGCTCCGCGCTGGAAGCCAACGGCAGCGCCGCACTGGCTTTCATCAATACCTTGCTGGCGACTGCCGCTGCGGTGTTGAGCTGGAGCGCCGGTGAATGGATCGGCAAGGGCAAGCCGTCGATGCTGGGCGGCGCTTCGGGTGCGGTCGCCGGCCTGGTGGCGATTACGCCTGCCGCCGGTTTCGTCGGCCCGATGGGCGCTCTGATCATGGGCTTGCTGGCTGGCTTCATCTGCCTGTGGGGTGTCACCGGCCTGAAACGCCTGCTTGGTGCGGACGATGCGCTGGACGTGTTCGGCGTGCATGGCGTCGGCGGTATCCTGGGCGCATTGCTGACCGGCGTGTTTGCGGCGCCTAGCCTGGGCGGCGTCGGCATCTATGACTATGTCACCAATGCAGTGCTGCCAGACTATTCGATCACTGGCCAGCTGTGGATCCAGTTTGAAGGCGTGCTGACGACCCTGGTCTGGTCGGGCGTGGTGTCGCTGGTCGCATTCAAGCTGGTCGACATCGTCATGGGCTTGCGCGTGACCGAAGAAGAAGAACGCGAAGGCCTGGACATCTCCAGCCATGGCGAATCTGCTTATCACGACTGAGTCCTGCCTGATTGCGCCGGATAGCTGCAGCATTGGCTATCCGGTGCGATGTTCGATGCAATCCCGGGCTCGTCCTGGGATTTTGTTTTTTTGACGTAGCCGTTTCAGGAGATTCCAGCTTGGACCCGACCATCACCCCGCAACGCCTGACCGCATGCACGGTTGAAGACGTCAAGGCGAACCAGTTCGATCAGGTGGTGGGGCCGCTCACCGATATCCTGATGGCGTGCGTGGAGCAGGGCGCCAGCATCGGATTCCTGGATACGCCGAATACCGAAGATGCTTTTTCATTCTGGTACGGCGTCAGCGGCTCGCTGGTGAGCGGCGGCCGGCGCTTGCTGGTGGCGCGCTTTGCCGGCCAGATCGTCGGCACCGTGCAGCTGGTGCTAGCGGCGCCGGCCAACGGCCGCCACCGCGCCGAGATTTCCAAGCTGCTGGTGCATCCCGACGTGCGGCGCAAAGGCGTGGCGCGCGTGCTGATGCAAAAGACAGAGACGATTGCGCGCGCCGATGGTCGCTCGCTGCTGTTCCTGGAGACACGCACCGGCGACGCGGCGGAATCCCTGTATAGCTCGCTCGGATTTGAACTGGCCGGCATCGTTCCCGCCTATGCCCGCTCGACCACCGGCAAGCTGAGCGACAGCAGCTTCATGTATAAACGGATCTGATCCTGAGGGGTTAGCGGCAATTACGCTCGAATCCGATAACAATGTGACACGATTTACAAGGCGCCTGACGGCGCTTTTTTGTTTTTCCGGGACTTTAAAAATTCGCGACCGGCCCGATGTAAACTTGGCTCATAGACGCACCTGCCGGAGCGTCGCCGTGGATGGCATCCCGGCGGTAGACCGGCGAAATAATGCATTTCCCGTTAGAATCTGCGTCTCTTGCCTGTCATGGGAGTCCTGAAAGACATTCCTGTCATGGGCAGTTGCGCAAGTTCGCTGCATAGTTCCCAAAAGAAAGTTTTATATGGTTCCGCACCTTGTCACCGCCCTGAACGGCCCTTTGCTCGATCTGGAAAAGAAAATCCTCGCAGCCACCCCGGCTATCGAGCGCTGGTTCCGGATGGAATGGCAAGAGCACACGCCGCCGTTCTATTGCTCGGTCGACCTGCGCAACTCGGGCTACAAGTTGGCCCCGGTGGATACCAACCTGTTCCCGGGCGGATTCAGCAATCTTTCGCCCGAAATGTTGCCGCTGGCGATACAGGCGGCCATGGCAGCCATCGAAAAATATTGTCCGGACGCCAAGAACCTGCTGCTGCTGCCGGAACTGAACACGCGCAATACCTTTTATCTGCAGAACGTGGCGCGGCTGATGCAGATTTTCCGCCAGACCGGCTTGCATGTACGGCTGGGTACGCTCGATGAAAGCGTGAAAGAAGCACAGACGATCGAATTGCCGGACGGCAGCACCATTACGCTGGAGCCGATGGAGCGCTCCGCCAACGGCCGCCGGCTGGGTTTGAAGAATTTCGACCCGTGCACCATTTTGCTGAATAACGACCTGTCTTCCGGTACGCCGTCGATACTGGAGAACCTGAACGAACAGAATGTGCTGCCGCCGCTGCACGCCGGCTGGACCGTGCGCCGCAAGAGCAACCATTTCATGGCCTACGACGAAGTGGTGAAGAAGTTTTCGAAGCTGGTGGATGTCGATCCGTGGATGCTGAATCCGTTCTTCGCCAAGGTCGACCAGGTCGATTTCGACGCGGCGGACGGCGACGACAAGCTGGCGGCCGCCGTCAGCTCGCTGCTGGCCAAGATCCGCAAGAAATACAAGGAATACGGCATCACGGAAAAACCGTTCGTGATCGTCAAGGCCGACGCCGGCACCGACGGCATGGGCGTGATGAGCGTGACCGACGTCAGCCAGATCAAGGAGCTGAGCCGCAAGCAGCGCGAGAAGCTGTCGCTGGGCAAGGCCGGCGGCGAAATCCACGACCTGATCATCCAGGAAGGCGTGCATACTTTCGAGCATATCAATGATGCGGTGGCGGAACCGGTGGTGTACATGATCGACCGTTACGTGGTCGGCGGCTTTTACCGCGTGCATGCCGAACGCGGCATCAATGAAAACCTGAATGCGCCGGGCGCCCATTTCGTGCCGCTGGCGTTCGCCCAGCAGCATGCGCTGCCGGACATGCTGGCCAAGCCGGGCACTACCGCGCCGAACCGCTTCTATATGTATGGCGTGGTCGCACGTCTCGGTTTGCTGGCGGCTTCGCTTGAAATGGAAAAGACCGATCCCAATCCAGAGGAATACTGATTGTGGGACAGAGCTGCCCGGGTAGGGTTTAAGAGCCACCGCAGCGTGGCGAATTACACGGTCTGTGCGACTCTGTCCCCAACTGATCAGATAAAACGATTGATGTGCAAAGAATACTAATACAGGATAGAAAATGAAAATAGCTTTCCTCGCCGATCCGCTGGATACCTTCAAGACGTACAAGGATTCGACTTACGCCATGATGGTCGAAGCCGTCAAGCGCGGCCACACCATCTATGCGTTCGAGCAAAAGGACATGGCGCTGGAAAGCGGGGTTGTCACCGCCAACGTGGTGCGCGTCAGCCTGACCGGCGACGACAAGGACTGGTACCGGGCCAGCGCGCCCGCCGCCATGTTCCTGTCGGAATTCGATGCGATCCTGTTGCGCAAGGACCCGCCTTTCGACATGGAGTACATCTACACCACCTACCTGCTGGAATTGGCGGAAACACAAGGCGCCCGGGTATTCAACAAACCGCAGGCGATCCGCGACCACAATGAAAAGCTGGCGATTGCCCAATTCTCCAAATACACCTCGCCGACCCTGGTGACGCGCGATGCGGCACGCTTGCGCGCCTTCCACGCAGAACACCAGGATGTGATCCTGAAGCCGCTCGACGGCATGGGCGGCACCGGTATTTTCCGGGTGCGGCAAGACGGCCTGAACCTGGGCTCGATCATCGAAACCCTGACCGACAACGGCCATCGCACCATCATGATCCAGCGCTTCATCCCGGAAATTGTCGCCGGCGACAAGCGCGTGCTGGTAATTGGCGGTAAAGTCGTGCCCTATTCGCTGGCGCGGATTCCGCAAGGCAGCGAGGTGCGCGGCAACCTGGCGGCCGGCGGCGTCGGCGTGGCGCAGCCGCTGACGGCGCGCGACCGTGAAATCGGCGAAGCACTTGGGCCGGTGTTATCACAGCGCGGCCTGTTACTGGTAGGATTAGATGTGATTGGCGATTATCTGACTGAAGTCAACGTCACCAGCCCGACTTGCTTCCAGGAAATCAAGCAGCAGGCCGGTTTTGATGTCGCCGAGATGTTTATCGACGCGCTGGAAGCGGCGCTGTAACTTATTTTGTTGTTCTGGTTGTTGACAGCCAAAGCTGTGGACCAGGATGGTCGTTGCTGTAAAACCGTTGTAAACCGGGACGAATCCGTAAGCCGGATTTGAAATTGAAACTATGATTGGCATTCTCCTTTTAACCCACGCCCCCCTGGGCCAGGCATTCATCGCGGCTGCCTCTCATGTGTTTCGCCAGACGCCGGAGCGGCTTGAAGCGATCGACGTGGTCGCCGACCAGAATCCCGTCGAAGTGCAAAAACTGGCCAAGCAGGCCGCTGCACGCCTGGACGATGGTTCGGGGGTGCTGGTGATTACCGACGTCATGGGCGGTACGCCATCCAATTGCACGCTGCCGTTTTGCACCGGCAACCAGACCCAGGTGATTGCCGGCATCAGCTTGCCGATGCTGCTGCGCGCCTTGACCTATCGCAACGACACGCTGGACGTGGTGACCGAAATGGCGCTGGCCGGCGGCCAGGGCGGGGCGGTCAGGGTCGAT
The DNA here is from genome assembly GCF_038896935.1 of Collimonas rhizosphaerae. Lineage (NCBI taxonomy): Bacteria > Pseudomonadati > Pseudomonadota > Betaproteobacteria > Burkholderiales > Oxalobacteraceae > Collimonas > Collimonas rhizosphaerae. The sequence goes on along the minus strand of NZ_JBANDC010000006.1, from coordinate 164,303 downwards.
AACCGGGTGCGGGTGGCGCACTGATTTGCCAGGGCCGGGTCTTTCAATAAATCCAATATTAGATAAAAGACAAATGATTCAACAAGAAATCGAAATCATCAACAAACTCGGCTTGCACGCTCGCGCGTCAGCCAAATTTACGCAACTGGCAAGCAAATTCAAAAGTGAAGTCTGGATGACCCGCAACAAGCGCCGCGTCAACGCCAAGTCGATCATGGGCGTGATGATGCTGGCGGCCGGCAAGGGCAGCACGATATTGCTGGAAGCCGACGGCGAGGATGAGAAGACCTGCTTTGATGCCTTATACCAGCTGATTCAAGACAAGTTCGGCGAGGGGGAATGATCCTGATTTGTGAACGGACGCGCCGAGACGCGTGTCCGGGCACTGCCCAATTATTTTCTTTGCAATTTAAACGTTTTATCTAGTCAGTTGAGGACAGGGCCGCACCGGGAGCGCAATTCGCCGCAAGGTTGATCCAGGCGTCTCCCGGGTCCTGCTCCACAATGTATAAAATTGGGCGACCAGATGGCATCTTTCACCTTACACGGCATCCCGGTTTCACGCGGCATCGCGATCGGCCGCGCCCATCTGCTGGCGCCGGCGGCGATGGACGTCAAACATTACCTGATCGGCGAAACCGAGGTCGAAGCCGAAGTCCAGCGCTTGCAGAACGCCGTCACCAGGGTGCGTACCGAGCTGCAGACCATACGCGCCGACCTGCCGAAAGAATCGCCGCCCGAGCTGGGCGCCTTTGTCGACGTCCACCTGCTGATCCTGTCGGACCCGATGCTGGCCGAGATGTCGCTCGATATCATCCGCAACCGCCAATACAACGCCGAGTGGGCGCTGGTAACCCAGATCGACGAATTGTCGGCGCAGTTCGATGAAATCGAAGACACCTACCTGCGCGAGCGCAAGATGGATGTGCTGCAGGTGGGCGAACGCCTGCTGAAAGTGCTGACCGGCACCTCCACCCGGTTGCCGGAAGTCGACAGCGACGGCGCTTCGTTCGCCAATATCGTGGTGGTCGCCTATGACATTTCCCCGGCCGACATGCTGCAGTTCCGCGACCGCGCGTTCGCTGGTTTCGTCACCGACCTCGGCGGCCAGAATTCGCATACCGCGATCGTCGCGCGCAGCCTGGATATCCCGGCCGCGGTCGGCATGAACAACGCTTCGCGCCTGATCAAGCAGGACGACTGGATCATCATCGACGGCGACGCCGGTGTTGTCATTGTCGACCCGGCAACAGTGATACTCAAACAATACCGCGAACGGCAGGTGCACCTGCTGCGTTCGCGCAGGAAACTCGGCAAGATCAAGAAGACCCGCGCGGTGACCCTGGACGGCACGGAAATCAGCCTGCTGGCCAACATTGAACTGCCCAGCGATTGCGCGGCGGCGATGGATGCCGGCGCCAGCGGGGTCGGCCTGTTCCGTTCGGAATTCCTGTTCATGGGCCGCATCGGCCCCCAGCACGAGCTGCCGACCGAGGATGAGCAGTTCGAATCCTACCGGCAGGCAGTAACGGCGATGAAGGGCCGGCCGGTGACGATCCGCACGCTGGACGTCGGCGCCGACAAGCCCATCAACACCGAAGAACAGACCGCGCTCAACCCGGCATTGGGCCTGCGCGCGATCCGCTACTGCCTGGCCGAGCCGCAGCTGTTCCTGACGCAGCTGCGGGCAATCTTGCGCGCTTCGGCCTTTGGCAAGGTCAAGCTGCTGATCCCGATGCTGGCGCATGCTTTCGAGATCGACCAGACCCTGGCCATGATCGCGCAAGCCAAGCAGCAGCTGCGCGATGAAGGCGTCGCCTTCGACGAGGCGATCCAGACCGGCGCCATGATCGAAATCCCGGCAGCTGCGCTGGCCTTGCCGATGTTCATCAAGCGCATGGATTTCCTGTCGATCGGCACCAATGACCTGATCCAGTACACGCTGGCGATCGACCGCGTCGACCACGAAGTAGCGCATTTGTATAATCCGCTGCACCCGGCGGTCCTGTTCCTGCTGTCGACCGTGATCGCGCTGGGGCGCAAGGCCGGCATCCCGGTGTCGGTCTGCGGCGAAATGGCGGGCGACGTCAAGTTCACCCGATTGCTGCTGGGCATGGGTTTGCTGGAATTTTCCATGCATCCGGCGCAGCTGCTGGCGGTGAAGCAGGAAGTACTGAACAGCGACCTGGACGAACTGACGCTGCAAACCCGGAAAATCCTGCGCAACACCGAGCCGAGCGCGATTGCGGCGGCAGTCAACCAGATGCGCATGACCGCATAATAATTACCTGTTCCATGCGTTCAGGTTTGACGCCAGGCCCCGACTTGGTTATTCTTAAGCTTATCGCGCCGATTTGAATGGTTTCACCACCTCAGCTTGCGGGCGCGCGGCATCACCCGGTCCAAGGACCAGGCGATGCCAAATAAATACGGCTAAAGCGAGCTTGACGTACAAGCCCAGAATTTAGCCCGATTAGCGAAAGCTCTCGGGCTTTTTTTATTTCCATACAACTCTCATGCCTACCGTACCAGCCATGTCCCAAGGAATAGTAGCCCCGCAGTCCATGCATTTCGCGACGCCGCTGCAGTTGCAAAGCGGCGCGCTGCTGGCGGATTACACGCTGGTGTATGAAACCTACGGCAGCCTCAACGCCGACAAGTCGAATGCGGTGCTGGTCTGCCACGCCCTGAACGCCTCGCATCACGTCGCCGGCGTGTACCAGGACGATGAAAAGAATGTCGGCTGGTGGGACAACATGGTGGGGCCGGGCAAGGCGCTCGACACCAGCAAGTTCTTCGTCATCGGCGTCAACAACCTGGGTTCCTGTTTCGGTTCGACCGGTCCGATGCACATCAATGCCGCCACCGGCAAGCCATACGGCGCGGAATTCCCGGTGGTGACCGTGGAAGACTGGGTGCAAGCGCAAGCACGCCTGGCCGATGCGCTTGGCATCAGGCAGTTCGCCGCCGTCATGGGCGGTTCGCTGGGCGGCATGCAGGCGCTGGCCTGGAGCCTGGCTTATCCAACCCGCCTGCGGCATTGCGTGGTGATTGCGTCGACCCCCAAGCTGTCGGCGCAGAACATTGCTTTCAACGACGTCGCGCGCCAGGCTATCCTGACCGATCCCGGTTTCCATGGCGGCGATTATTACGCCCATGGCGTGGTGCCCAAGAACGGTTTGCGGGTGGCGCGCATGGTGGGCCACATCACCTATCTGTCGGATGACGACATGGCCGAGAAATTCGGCCGCGACCTGCGTTCCGGCGCCTACCAGTTCGGCTTCGGCATCGATTTTGAAATCGAATCCTATCTGCGCTACCAGGGCGACAAATTCTCCGAATACTTTGACGCCAACACCTATCTGCTGATCACCAAGGCCCTCGATTATTTCGATCCGGCCAAGGAATACGGCGGCGACCTGACCCTCGCCTTGAGCAAGACCCAGGCGCAGTTCCTGCTGGTCTCGTTCATGACCGACTGGCGTTTTTCGCCGGAACGCAGCCGTGAAATAGTGCAGGCCCTGGTCAACAACAAGCGCCGCGTCAGCTACGCCGAGATCGACGCTCCGCACGGCCACGATGCATTTTTGCTGGACGATCCGCGTTACATGAGCGTGGTGGGCGAATATTACAACCGGATCTGGCAGGAGCTGGAACAGCCGGCGGCGCCGAGCGCAGTGACTGAAGCAGCAGGAGCAGTACATGAATTTTGATCAATTGAGCAGCTTGCGGCCCGACCTGGCCTTTATCGCGCACTGGGTGCGCGGCGAGTCGCAGGTGCTGGACCTGGGGTGCGGCGACGGCGTCATGCTCGATTACCTGCAGTCCGACAAGCAATGCGCGGGTTATGGCGTCGAAATCGACGACGCCAAGATTCCGGTCTGCGTGGCGCGCGGCGTTTCGGTGATCCAGCAAGACATGGAAGCCGGATTGACGCTGTTCGCCGACAACGCCTTCGACACGGTGCTGTGCCTGTCGGCGCTGCAGATGATGAAAAATGTTGAAGGAGTATTACGCGACATCGCCCGCGTCGGCCGCGAAGCAATCGTCTCCTTCCCCAACTTTGCCTACTGGCCGCACCGGGTAGCGCTGTTGCGCGGGCGTATGCCGGTGTCCAAGTCCTTGCCTTACGAATGGTATGACACGCCCAACCTGCGCTGCGCCACCATCAAGGATTTTGAAGAGCTGGCCAATGAAGTCGGCCTGGAAGTGCTCGAATGCGTCGCCCTGCACGATGGCCGGCCGATCTCGGTGCTGCCAAACTGGCGTGGTAGTCTTGCGGTATTCCGATTTCGTAAGAAATAACCTAAAAAATAAAGGATATGCCGCCGGGCTGCTGCTGAAGCCGCAGCCTGGCGGTTTATCCTGAACTCCCGCCGCCGCGGGCGCATCCATGACATCAGATTCAAATCCCTGGCATCACTATCTCAACCGGCGCATGCTGATCTGCGCCTTCCTCGGCTTCAGTTCTGGCCTGCCGCTGTTCATCCTGCTCAGTTTGCTGCAAGCCTGGCTGAGTAAATCCGGCCTTGATGTGAAAGCGCTCGGCCTGTTCGCGCTGGTGATGTTTCCCTACACCTGGAAATTCCTGTGGTCGCCGCTGATGGACCGCTTTCATTTCGGCAAGCTGGGCCGCCGGCGCAGCTGGATGATGCTGACCCAGGCCAGCCTGTTCGTCGCCATCGGCAGCATGGGCATGCTTGATCCGCACGCCCAGGTGGCGGCGATTGCCTTCATGGCGTCGCTGGTGGCGTTCCTGTCGGCCAGCCAGGATATCGTGATCGACGCCTACCGGCGCGAGATCCTGCCCGACAGCGAGCAGGGCCTGGGTGCGGCGATCAACGTCAACGCCTACAAGGTAGCGGGCATGGTGCCGGGCGCCTTGTCGCTGTTCCTGGCCGACCACATGAGCTGGCAAGCGGTATTCTGGATCACGGCAGGGTTCATGCTGCCGGGCCTGGTCTGTACCCTGATGATCAAGGAACCGGCGGTATACGGCGCGCCGCCCAAGAACCTGCGGCAGGCTGTGGTATTGCCGTTCCAGGAATTCATCGCCCGCGACGGCTGGCGCAGCGCGTTGTGGGTGCTGGCTTTCATCTTCCTGTACAAGCTCGGCGACAGCATGGCGACCGCGCTTGCTACCAGGTTTTATATCGATCTCGGTTTTTCGCTGACCCAGATCGGCGTCATTTCCAAGACCACCAGCTTGTGGGCCAGCCTGGTCGGCGGCCTGGTCGGCGGCATCTGGATGGTGCAGATCGGGATTAACCGCGCCTTGTGGATCTTCGGCGTGGTGCAGGCTGTGACCATCCTCGGTTTTGCCTGGCTGGCCCAGGCCGGCCCGGATCCGCTGGTGCTGGCCATCGTGATCGGCGGCGAGGCGTTCGGCGTCGGCCTCGGCACCGCCGCTTTCGTGGCCTATATCGCGCGCACCACCGATCCGCGCTACACGGCGACCCAATACGCCCTGTTTACCAGCCTTGCTGCGGTGCCGCGCACCTTTATCAATTCCTCGGTCGGTTATATTGTTGCTGAAACCGGCTGGTTCCATTTTTTCATTTTATGTTTTGTGCTGGCGCTGCCGGGGATGTTGATTTTATTCAAGGTCGCACCGTGGAATGAAAAAACAGAAAACCCTGTTGCATCTTAGAAAAAGGTTTAGAATCAAATCGTGTAATCCTCTTCTGGGCCGCATCGAAAAACGAAGCTGGCTGACCAAGGAACTGTGCGTATCTGAAGAGGTCGAATTCGGTAGAAATAATCTTCAATTTGTTTTCGCAACATCGTTGATGCGGGGGTGATATGGATATCTACAGCAGCTTTGCGAGTCGGTTCGACAAAACCAGAGAAGAAGAATTTTCCTTAGAAGAATATCTTGCGCTTTGTAAGACTGACCCCAGCTGTTATGCAACAGCCGGGGAACGCATGCTGATGGCGATAGGCGAACCGCATCAGGTCGATACGCGGCACGACCCTTCCTTGTCGCGGATCTTTGCCAACAAGGTGCTCAAGGTCTATCCGGCGTTCAAGGAATTCTACGGCGCTGAAGAAGTGATCGAACAAGTGGTCGCTTATTTCCGGCACGCGGCGCAAGGCCTGGAAGAACGCAAGCAGATCCTCTATCTGCTCGGTCCGGTGGGCGGCGGCAAATCGTCGATCGCCGAACGCCTCAAACAATTGATGGAGCATGTGCCGTTCTATTCCCTCAAGGGATCGCCGGTCAACGAGTCGCCGCTGGGCCTGTTCGATTACGAAGAGGACGGCGCCATCCTGGAAGAACAGTACGGCATCCCGCGCCGCTATCTCAAATCGATACTGAGCCCGTGGGCGGTCAAGCGGCTGCATGAGTTCAACGGCGACATCCGCAAGTTCCGCGTGGTCAAACGCTATCCGTCGATCCTGCGGCAAGTCGCGATTTCCAAGACAGAGCCGGGCGATGAAAACAACCAGGACATTTCCACCCTGGTCGGCAAGGTCGATATCCGCAAGCTGGAGCAATATTCGCAAGACGATGCCGACGCCTACAGCTACTCCGGCGGGCTGTGCCTGTCGAACCAGGGTTTGCTGGAGTTCGTCGAAATGTTCAAGGCGCCGATCAAGGTGCTGCATCCTTTGCTGACTGCAACCCAGGAAGGCAATTTCAAGGGCACCGAAGGTTTCGGCGCGATCCCGTTCGACGGCATCATCCTGGCCCACTCCAACGAGTCGGAATGGAAGGCGTTCCGCAACAACAAGAACAACGAAGCCTTGCTGGATCGCATCTACATCGTCAAGGTGCCGTATTGCCTGCGGGTGTCGGAAGAAATCAAGATCTACGAAAAGCTGATCCGCACTTCATCGCTGGGCAAGGCGATCTGCGCGCCGGGCACGCTGAAAATGATGGCGCAGTTTTCCATCCTGACGCGGCTGGGCGAGCCGGAGAACTCCAGCATCTTCTCGAAAATGCAGGTGTATGACGGCGAGAACCTGAAGGACAGCGATCCGAAAGCCAAGTCGTTCCAGGAATACCGCGATTATGCCGGTGTCGACGAGGGCATGACCGGGGTCTCGACCCGCTTCGCTTTCAAGATACTGTCGCGCGTATTCAATTTCGATTCGACCGAAGTGGCCGCCAATCCGGTGCACCTGATGTATGTGCTGGAACAGCAGATCGAACGCGAGCAGTTCCCGCAAGAGGTCGAGCAGAAATACCTGTCGTACGTGAAAGATACGCTGGCGACGCGTTATGCCGAGTTCATCGGCAAGGAAATCCAGACCGCCTACCTGGAATCGTATTCCGAATACGGCCAGAACGTCTTCGACCGCTACGTTACCTATGCCGATTTCTGGATACAGGACCAGGAATTCCGCGACCATGACACCGGCGAAAGCTTTGACCGCGCGGCCTTGAACGGCGAGCTGGAAAAAATCGAAAAACCTGCCGGCATCAGCAATCCCAAGGATTTCCGTAACGAAATCGTTAATTTCGTGTTGCGCGCACGGGTCTCGAACGCCGGCAAGAATCCGCTCTGGACCAGTTACGAAAAACTGCGCGTGGTGATCGAGAAGAAAATGTTCTCGAATACCGAAGACTTGTTACCGGTCATTTCATTCAACGCCAAAGGTTCGAACGAAGAATTGCGCAAGCATGAAGATTTCGTCAATCGCATGGTCAGCAAGGGTTACACGCCGAAACAGGTGCGCTTGCTGTGCGAATGGTATCTGCGCGTGCGCAAATCGTCGTAAGGTGGGAATTGGGCACGCATTGGATAAATGCAGCGACTCACCCTAGGAGAGCCGACCGTGTTGCATCAGATAATCGACCGTAGACTGTCTGGCAAGAACAAAAGCATTGCCAACCGGGAGCGTTTCTTGCGGCGCTTCCGGGCGGCCATCCATCGCTCGGTGACGGAAGCCGTGCGCGACCGCGGCATCAAGGAAATCGAGAACGCCAAGAGCATCAGCATCCCGCGCAAGGGCATCAGCGAACCGGTATTCGGCCACGGCCCCGGCGGCAAGCGCGAGATGGTCCATCCCGGCAACCAGGATTACCTGCAAGGCGACCGCATTGCCCGCCCGGAAGGCGGCCAGGGCGGTGGCGGCAGCTCGGCCAGCGACCACGGCGAAGGCGAAGACGAGTTCGTGTTCCAGCTCTCGCGCGAAGAATTCATGCAGTATTTCTTTGAAGACCTGGAGTTGCCGCGCCTGATCAAGACCAACCTGCTGGCGGTGCCGAGCTGGAAAAACATGCGCGCCGGCTATTCGACAGACGGCACGCCCAACAACATCGACATCGTGCGTTCCCTGCGCAGCTCGCTGGGACGCCGGATTGCGCTTGGTTCGCCGCTGGTGGTCAAGCTGCGCGAGCTGGAATTGCTGATGGAGACGCTCAAGGCCGATCCGCAAGACCGGCGTGATGAAATCAAGCGCCTGGAGGACGATATCCATCACCTGAAGGGGCGCATCTGGCGCATTCCGTTCATCGATCCTTTCGACCTGCGCTACGTCAACCGGGTCAAGGTGCCGCAGCCGTCAAGCCGGGCCGTGATGTTTTGCGTGATGGACGTATCGGGCTCGATGGATGAGCAGCGCAAAGACTTGTCGAAGCGTTTCTTTATCCTGCTTTACCTGTTCCTGACCCGTAACTATGAACATATCGAAGTGGTTTTCATCCGCCATCACACGCGCGCCGACGAGGTCGATGAAGAAACCTTCTTTCATTCCCAGGAAAGCGGCGGCACGGTAGTATCGAGCGCGCTGGAGCTGATGAAGCAGATCATCGACGACCGTTATCCGCCGGGCGACTGGAATATCTACGGCGCGCAAGCCTCCGACGGCGATAACTGGAATGACGATTCGCCCAAATGCCGGCAGCTGCTGGAACTTGAAATACTGCCGCGCTCGCGCTATTTCGCCTACATCCAGGTTACCGTCGAAGAACAGAACCTATGGACAGAATATCAGCAGATCGCTGCGGTCAATCCCCAGTTTGCCATGAAAAAAGTGCAGGCTGCCAGCGAGATCTATCCGGTGTTCCGCGAACTGTTTGAAAAGCAGGTGCAGTCATGAACGACCGTCTGATCCGCCAGCCCTTGCCTTGTCCGTCCGACTGGACTTTCGACCTGATCGAGCTGTACAACGATGAGATTGCCCGCGTCGCGGCCAATTACAAGCTGGATATCTATCCCATCCAGCTCGAAATCATCACCGCCGAACAGATGATGGATGCCTATGCTTCCGCCGGCATGCCGGTGAATTACCGGCACTGGTCGTTCGGCAAGCATTTCCTGATGACCGAACGCGACTACAAGCGCGGACAGATGGGGCTGGCCTACGAAATCGTCATCAATTCGAATCCCTGCATCGCCTACCTGATGGAAGAAAACACCATGACCATGCAGGCGCTGGTGGTGGCGCATGCGGCGTATGGGCATAATTCTTTCTTCAAGGGCAACTACCTGTTCCAGCTGTGGACCGACGCCCACGCCATCATCGATTACCTGGTTTATGCCAAGGCCTACATTGCCGAATGCGAAGAACGCTACGGTTTTTCCAAGGTCGAGGAACTGCTCGATTCCTGCCATGCCTTGATGCATTACGGTGTCGACCGCTACAAGCGGCCGCAGAAACTGTCGCTGGAAAAAGAGCGGGCGCAACGGCGCGAGCGGGCCGAATACATGCAATCGCAGGTCAATGAATTGTGGCGCACCTTGCCGGAGAAAAAATCGGAAGCGGCCGAGCAGGTGGAAGGGCGCTTCCCGCCCGAGACGCAAGAGAACCTGCTGTATTTCGCCGAAAAGAATTCCCCGCTGCTGGAATCATGGGAACGCGAAGTGATCCGCATCGTGCGCAAGATCGCACAGTATTTCTATCCGCAGCGCCAGACCCAGGTCATGAATGAAGGCTGGGCCACGTTCTGGCATTACACCATCCTCAACACGCTGTACGACGAGGGCAAGCTGACCGACGGCTTCATGATGGAGTTCCTGCATTCGCACAGCAATGTGGTGTACCAGCCGCCGGTGACCAAATCGTATTACAGCGGCATGAATCCGTATGCGCTGGGCTTCGGCATGATGAGCGACATCCGCCGCATCTGCGAAAAGCCCACCGACGAAGACCGGCAATGGTTTCCCGAACTGGCGGGAACGCCTTGGCTGGACACCTTGCATTACGCGATGCGCAATTTCAAGGATGAGAGTTTTGTCGCCCAGTACCTGTCGCCGAAGCTGATACGCGACATGCGCCTGTTCGCGGTACTGGACGACGAGAACCGCAGCGAACTGGAAGTCTCGGCGATCCATAACGACGCCGGTTACCAGTATGTGCGGCAAGCCCTGTCACGGCAGTACGACATCAACCACCGCGAACCGAACATCCAGGTCTGGTCGGTCAACACACGCGGCGACCGCAGCCTGACGCTGCGCCATTTCCGCAGCGACGGCCGGCCGCTGGCGGACGGCACCGACGAAATCCTGCGGCATATGGCGCGCCTGTGGCAGTTTGATGTGTACCTGGAGAGCGTCGACGACAGCGGCAATGTCTTGCAACGCTATGAATGCGTCAGCGAAAACAAGTATGCGCTGCGGCCATGAAACACGATTGGCAACGACGCTGATGCAAGCAGCCAGCCCGGTCAAACCGGGCTGTTTTTTTACTGGCTGGCCGCAGTCCGGCTATGCACCAGCTTGCCGGCGGCATAGGTCGCGGCAATCGCCCGGTCGTCGCCCAGCAAGGCCAGCGCAAACAGCAGTTCTTCCAGGCTCTCGGTACGTTCGCTGCGGCGCGCCAGCAGCGGCGTGGCTTGCGGATCGAGCACGATGAAATCGGCTTCGGCGCCGGCCGCGAAATTGCCGATCGTGCCTTCCAGCTGCATGCTGCGCGCGCCGCCCAGCGTCGCCAGGTAGAACATCCGCATTGCCGGCAGGTAGGTGGTCGCCATGCGCGCCACCTTGTAGGCTTCGTTCATGGTTTGCAGCATGGAGAAACTGGTGCCGCCGCCGACGTCGGTCGCCAGCGACAACGGCACGGCCGCCGCATCGGCGCCTTTGAAATCGAACAGGCCGCTGCCGAGGAACAGGTTGGAAGTCGGACAGATCGCGATAGCCGATTGCGTCTCCGCCATGCGCTGGCGATCATGGTTATCGAGCCAGACGCAATGGCCGTACATGGAGCGCGGACGCAGCATGCCGTATTTGTCGTAAACATCCATGTAGCTGCGCGATTCGGGGAACAGCGACTTAACCCAGGCAACTTCATCGATATTTTCCGCAGCGTGGGTTTGCAGGTAGACGTCCGGATGCGCCTGCGCCAGCTCGCCAGCCAGTTGCAGCTGGGCGTTGCTGGAGGTCGGCGCAAAACGCGGCGTGATTGCATACAGCTGGCGGCCGCGCTTGTGCCATTTCTTCAGCAGCTCTTCACTGTCGCGGATGCCGCCTTCGGCGGTGTCTTGCAGGAACTCAGGACAATTCCTGTCCATCAGCACCTTGCCGGTCACCATGCGCAGGTTGCGTGCTTCGCTGGCGCTGAAGAAGGCATCCACCGAAACCGGATTGACGGTGCAGTACACCATCGCGGTGGTGGTGCCGCAGCGCAGCAACTCATCGATGAAGAAGGTGGCGACATCCTTGGCGTGGGCCGGATCGCTGAACTTGCGCTCGGTCGGGAACGTATATTTTTCCAGCCACGGCAGCAAACCCGGCGCCGGCGACGCGATCATGTCGGTTTGCGGGTAGTGCAGGTGGGTATCGATGAAGCCGGGCATGATGATCTTGCCGCGGTAGTCCTGGATCTTCAGTTCGCCTTTCAGCTCAGCCCGCAATTGCGCCGACAGCTGCTGGTAATCGCCGGCCGCCACCACCTTGCCGTCGGCCACCAGCAGCAAGCCGTCTTCATGCCATGCATAAGCGTCGGCATGGTGCGCCGGATCGGCATGGAAATGGAGAACGCCGGCGCGGTATGCCTGCAAGGAGGATTGGTCGATATTGCTGAAGCTGATGACTGCCATGAAACTATCCTTGAATGAAAGCGCGTGCAAGCGCTGCTATGAATAACTGATGCGAACTATATCGGGCTGACCAGCTGCGAGTGCAACTGCGGCGCCGCGGTCTGCTGTTGCCTGGCGATCTGTTCCCAGACCTGCAGCAGCTGCGCGGTGACCGAGGCGGCGATGACCGCCGGCTCCTTGCCGACAATGCCCGGGATGCCGATCGGACAGACCATGTCGGCCAGCCGTTCAAGAGCAATGCCGCGCTCGTGCAGACGATGTTCGAACTGCATGCGTTTGCTTTTCGAACCGATCAGGCCGAACCAGGCCACGCCGTCGCGCTGCAAGATCTGCGCCGACAAGCGCTGGTCCAGCGCATGGTTGTGCGTCATGACCAGGAAGCTGGAGCCGGCCGGGGCGCCATCCACGATGGCTTCCGGCGTATCGGTTGCTTCCACGCGGACATTGGCCGGCAATTCGTCCGGGAACATTTCTTCCCGCTCGTCGATCCAGACTACCCGGCACGGCAGGTCGCCCAGCGCCCTGACGATGGCCGCGCCGACATGGCCGGCGCCGAACAGGAACAGCAGCGGCCGGGTCGCCAGGCAGGCATCGAGCAGCCAGCGCTTGCCGTTATCGTCGCGCAAGACCAGGCAGGCGCCGAGGGCGTTGACGGATGGCGTCGACAAAGAGGGCAGGGTCGGCAACCGTCCCGGTCCGTGCAGGCGTTCGCCGTCGCCGTCGCACAAAGCCGGCGGCGCGGCGTCGTCCAGCGCCACCAGGCGCCAGCTGTCCTCTGCTTCGCGCAGGCGGCGCTGCAGGAAACTGAAATAGTCGGCCGCGGCCGGGGTCACCCGTTCAAACGCCAGGTGTACCACGCCGCCGCAGCATTGGCCCAGCGATGGCCCGAGAGAAAAACGCTGCAAGCGGCGCTCGCGGCTCAGCGACAAGCCTTCGTCCAGCATCTCGCGGGCAATCCTGACCGCCTGCAATTCGAGATGGCCGCCGCCTATGGTGTCGAACTGCCCGACTGCGGTCACCACCATCTTTGCGCCCGGCTCGCGCGGACCGGAACCTTCGACCTGGGCCACGGTGACCAGGATCGCCGTGGTGGTTTGCGCGGGTTGCGTAATCAGCGTGGTGAGTGCGTCCAGCCAGTTGCTCATGATGTGCCTCCCGGTCAGGCAGCGCGCGCCATGGCGCGCACCGCGTCGACCGACTTCAGGATCGCTTCGCTGGTCGCCGGTGCGTTCAGCGGCGGATTGAAGCGCTTGCCGCCGACGCTGGCGATCGCATCGCGGATCGCGAAAAAGACAGAGAACGGCAGCAGCAAAGGCGGTTCGCCGACGGCTTTGGAGCGATGGATGCTGTCTTCGACGTTGCGGTTCTTGAACAGCTTGACGCGGAAATCCTGGGGACAGTCGGAAACGCCCGGGATCTTGTAAGTCGACGGTGCGTGCGTCATCAGCTTGCCGTCCTTGTTCCACCACAGTTCTTCGGTGGTGAGCCAGCCCATGCCCTGGATGAAAGCGCCTTCAACCTGGCCGATGTCCAGCGCCGGATTGAGCGACTGGCCGGCATCGTACAAGGCGTCGGCGCGCAGCAGCTTCCATTCGCCGGTGAAGGTGTCGACCACCACTTCCGACACCGAGGCGCCGTAAGCGAAGTAGGAGAACGGGCGGCCGGTCATGGTTTTCGGATCCCAGTGCAAGCCTGGCGTGGCGTAGAAACCATCCGACCACAACTGGACCCGCGACAGATACGCTTTCTGCGCCAGGTCGCCGAAAGCCATGCTGTGTTCGCCGAGATGGACTGCGCCGGCGGCGAACACCACCGCCTTGGCGTCGCCGCCATGCAATTTGGCGAAGAACTCCGCCAGGCGCCGGCGAATCGTATGGGCGGCATCCTGCGCGGCCTTGCCGTTCAGGTCGGCACCGGTGGACGCCGCAGTGGCCGACGTGTTGGCGACCTTGCTGGTGTCGGTGGCGCTGACGCGCACCAGTTCCAGCGGGATCCCGAGTTCATGCGCCACGACCTGCGCCACCTTGGTATTGATGCCCTGGCCCATTTCGGTGCCGCCGTGATTGACCAGCACCGAGCCGTCGGTGTACACGTGGACCAGCGCGCCGGCCTGGTTGAAGTGGGTGACGTTGAAGGCGATGCCGAATTTGACCGGGGTCAGCGCCAAGCCTTTTTTCAGCACCGGGCTGCCGGCGTTGAAGGTTTCGATGGCGGCGCGCCGTTGCCGGTATTCGCTGCTGGCTTCGAGTTCGGCCACCAGTTCATGGATCACGTTGTCGACGATTTTCTGGCCGTACTGGGTGACGTTGCGGCCTTCTTCATCGTTGCGGCCGTAGAAATTCAGTTTGCGGATATCGAGCGGATCGCGGCCCAGGTTGCGGGCGATTTCATCGACGATGTATTCGATCGCAATCGCGCCCTGCGGGCCGCCAAAACCGCGGAAGGCGGTGTTCGACTGGGTATTGGTCTTGCCGCAGCTCGCTTTGATGTCGACATCGGACAGGTAGTAGGTATTGTCGAAATGGCAGACCGCGCGGGTAGCCACCGGCGCCGACAGGTCGGCCGAGAAGCCGGCGCGGCTCACCATGTCGACTTTTGCGGCGACAATCCGGCCGGCGTCGTCGTAACCCACTTCGTAATCGTAATAGAAGCAATGGCGCTTGCCGGTCACCATCATGTCGTCGTCGCGGTCGGCGCGCAGCTTGACCGGACGTTTCAGCTTGGCCGCGGCGATCGACGCCACTGCCGCCCACAAGGCGGATTGCGATTCCTTGCCGCCGAAACCGCCGCCCATGCGCCGGCATTCCACCACGATGTTATGCGAATGCACGCCCAGCGCATGCGCCACCACGTGTTGCATCTCGGTGGGGTGCTGGGTCGAGCACAGCACCAGCATGCCGTTCTGTTCTTTCGGGATGGCGTAGGAAATCTGGCCTTCCAGGTAAAACTGTTCCTGGCCGCCGACATACAGCTGGCCGCTGACGCGGTGCGCCGCGGTTTCGAAAGCTTGCTGCGCATTGCCGCGCGCCAGGTGCATAGGCGGCAATACATAGGATTTCGCCGCATGCGCCGCTTGCGGCGTCAGGATGGCCGGCAGCTCTTCATAATCGATGACCACCTTGCGCACCGCGCGGCGCGCATTGTCGTGGCTGTCCGCGACCACCGCGAAGATCGGCTGCCCCACGTATTCGACCAGGTCCTTGGCCAGGATCGGATCATCGTGGAGGATCGGACCGCAGTCGTTGGTGCCGGGGATGTCGGCCTCGGTGAAGACTGCCACCACGCCAGGCGCGCTGCGCACCGCGTCGAAGTTGATCGAACGGATCCGGGCATGGGCCTTTTGCGACATGCCGAGCGCGGCGTGCAAAGTGCCTTGCGCTTCCGGGATATCGTCGGTATAGGTAGCTTCGCCCAGCACATGCAATATCGCCGATTCGTGCGGATGCGACTGGCCGACTTCGGCCCAGGCCGAACTGTTGCCTTGCGGCGTTGGTTTCATAAAAACTTCAGTTTGCTTATTCATGATGTCGACTCAGGCACACACAAAAGGATTCACCTGATCGCTGCGCAACGGCGCATCGATGCGGGTTTCCAGCCAGAAGCGGCGCAACAGGTTTTGCGACGTCTTCATCCGGTATTCGCTGGAGGCGCGCATGTCGGACAACGGTTTGTAGTCGTCCGTCATCAGCGCTACCGCGTTTTCCAGCACGCTTTCGCCCCACACCTGGCCGCGCAGGGCGGCCTCGGTCAGCGTGGCGCGCTTCGGCGTTGCCGCCATGCCGCCGTAGGCAATCCGGATATCGCTGATCGTGTCGCCGGCCAGCGTGATCGAAAACGCTGCGCAGACGGCTGAGATATCCTGGTCGAAGCGTTTGGCCAGCTTGTAGGTGCGGAAGCGCTGCCCGGCATGCGGCAGCGGGATGCGCACGGCTTCGACGAATTCATCGGCCTGCATGTCTTTCTTCATGTAGTCGAGGTACAGCGCTTCCAGCGGCATCGCGCGCTGCCCGGCCGGACCGCGCAGCACCACTTGCGCACCGAGTGCGATCAGCCATGGCGGCGAGTCGCCGATAGGCGAGCCGTTGGCGACGTTGCCGCCCAGGGTGCCGGCGTTGCGGATCGGCAGCGAGGCGAAACGCTGCCACATTTCCGACAGTTCGGGATAGTGCTTGCAGATCTCGGCATAGGCGTCATTCAACGTTACGCCGGCGCCGATTTCCAGTTGTCCGTCGCGGCTGGCGACAGCGTTCAGTTCGCTCACCTGGCCGAGGTAGATGATGTCGCCCAGGTCGCGCATCTGCTTGGTCACCCACAAGCCGACGTCGGTCGATCCGGCCAGTATCCGCGCGCCGGGATTGGCGGCGCGTACCGCCACCAGCTGCACCAGGGTGCGCGGCGCGTAGAAAGCCTGGCCGTCGTGGCGGTAGACGAACATGTCGTCGCGTTGCAAGGGCTGCAGCGCCTGTTGCAGGGCCTGGCGGTCGAACCCGACTGCCGGCAATTCACCCATCCGGTGCGCAGCGTCGATGATAGGGCGGTAGCCGGTGCAGCGGCACAGGTTGCCGGACAGCGCGATGTCTATATCCTTGCGTTGCAGCGGCTGGCAGGCACTTGCGCCCGCGGCGCTGCAGGCAGGCGCCTGGCTGCCGTCGTTTTTCAGGTACAAGTCCCACAGCGACATCACAAAACCGGGCGTGCAGAAACCGCATTGCGAGCCGTGGCATTCGACCATGGCTTGCTGCACCGGATGCAAGGCGCCGTTGTCCTGTTTCAGGTCTTCGACGGTATACAAGGCTTTGCCGTCCAGCGTCGGCAAGAACTGGATGCAGGAATTGACCGATTTGAGCGTGACGCCGTCGGCAGTCTGTTCACCGATGACGACAGTGCAGGCGCCGCAATCGCCTTCGGCGCAGCCTTCCTTGCTGCCGGTGCAGTGCAGGTCTTCCCGCAGGTGCTGCAAGATGGTGCGGGTGGGCGCGGCCTGGTCTACCGCGTGGATTTCTCCACGGTAGTAGAAACGGATGACGCTATCGGCCGTGGAATGAGGGGCTGGCGTAGGCAAGGCAATCTCCAATCTGGTTTAGCTGCTGCTGCAAAAACCATGCCTTTGGACCGTATTGCCGCTATCGCCTGGGTGCGGGTTAGGTAGGACTAGGCTGGCTTTGCAACGGCCTATTAATTATGAGCCCAGATTAGCATTTGCGCCGCTGCGCCATATAGCGAAACGGCTGATGTCAGGTATCTGGAAAATGGAATAGGGAATGAATAAGTAATTCATGGAAGCAAATACTGGTGTCACAAACAGGGTATTGGCATTTTGTGGTGCATTTGATAATTTCCGGAATTTTCGAGAATGAGGAAATCGTCGGCGGCCGCAAATCCGGGGCTATCAATGCGGCGGCGGGAGCGGTTATCATCTCGCTGGAATAATTGATATTTATCCCGGAGCATACTTGTGACCCCATTCTGTAACACATTACTTTGCCGGAACCCCGCGCCAAGCGGGGCCGCGCGGCAGCCAGAAAACCAAAAACAACAATAATCAAGGAGACACACGTAATGCAATTGCTAGAAAATTTCTTCAAGCTCAAGGAAAACGGTACTGATGTCCGCACCGAGCTGATCGCCGGGTTGACCACTTTCCTGACGATGGCCTACATCATCTTCGTCAACCCCGCCATCCTGGGCGACGCCGGCATGCCGAAAGGCGCCGTTTTCGTTGCCACCTGCGTGGCCGCCGCCATCGGCACCCTGATCATGGCGCTCTATGCCAACTACCCGATTGCACTGGCGCCCGGCATGGGCCTCAACGCCTACTTTGCCTACGCCGTGGTGAAGGGCATGGGCGTGTCGTGGGAAGTGGCGCTCGGCGCGGTCTTCATTTCCGGTTGCCTGTTCATCATTGTCAGCCTGGTCGGCATCCGCGGCATGATCGTCAATGGCATCCCGCCCACGATACGGATTGCGATTACTTCCGGCATCGGCCTGTTCCTCGGTTTCATCGCGCTCAAGAGCTCGGGCCTGGTGGTTGCCAATTCGGCAACTTTCGTGCAGATCGGCGACCTGCACCAGATCCCGGTGATCCTGTCGATTGTCGGTTTCCTGCTGATCGTGGTGCTGGACCACCTGAAGGTCAAGGGCGCGATCCTGATCGGCATCCTGGCCGTGACCGTGCTGAGCTTCCTGGTGGGCGGCAATACCTTCACCGGCGTGGTTGCGATGCCGCCGTCGATCGAGCCGACCCTGTTCAAGCTCGACATCATGGGTGCCTTGTCGATGGGCATCCTCAACATCGTGCTGGTGTTTTTCCTGGTCGAGATGTTCGACGCCACCGGCACCATGATGGGCGTGGCGAACCGCGCCGGCCTGCTGGTCAACGGCAAGATGGCGCGTCTTAACAAGGCTTTGCTGGCGGACAGCACGGCAATTGTAGCCGGCACCCTGCTGGGCACCTCCAGCACCACCGCTTATGTCGAAAGCGCCGCCGGGGTCCAGGCCGGCGGCCGGACCGGCCTGACTTCGCTGGCGGTCGGCATCCTGTTCCTGGCTTGCCTGTTCATTTCGCCGCTGGCCGGCGCGGTGCCGGCCTATGCCACCGCGCCGGCATTGTTTTATGTCGCCGGCCTGATGCTGCGCGAACTGGTGCACCTGGATTGGGAAGACAGCACTGAAAGCGTGCCTGCCGTGATCACGGTGCTGATGATCCCGTTCACCTATTCGATCGCCAACGGGATTGCCTTCGGCTTCATCTCGTACGCCGCGCTGAAACTGTTCACCGGCCGCGCCAGGCAGGTGCCGGTGATGGTGTGGGTGATTGCCGCGATCTTCCTGTTCAAGTTCATCCACCTGGGCGGCGACTGACGACGGGGTTGCTTACCGGTTGAAATAATGGCCGAAAAAAAGGGAGCGTTTCAAAACGCTCCCTTTTTTATAAGTGCGATTTACAAATTCGGCGCCAGCCAGCGTTCGACATCGTCTTTGCTGACATCGCGCCGCGCCGCCATGTCGCTGACCTGGTCGTCGCCGATCTTGCCGACCACGAAATACTTCGATTCAGGATGGGCAAAATAAAAGCCCGATACCGCGGCGCCAGGGAACATGGCGAACGATTCGGTGACCTGCATGCCGATCTCGTCGCACTGCAAGAGCTGGAACATGTCGGCCTTGACCGTGTGTTCCGGGCAGGCGGGATAACCGGGAGCAGGGCGGATGCCGCTGTAGCTTTCCTTGATCAGGGCTTCGTTGGACAGGCTTTCGTCAGGCACGTAACCCCACAGGTCCTTGCGCACCCGTTCGTGCATGTATTCGGCAAAGGCTTCCGCCAGGCGGTCGGCCAGCGATTTCAGCATGATCGAGGAATAATCGTCGTGGGCATCCTCGAAGCGTTTTTCGTATTTCTCGATGCCGATGCCGCTGGTGACGGCGAACAGGCCGATATAGTCGGCAATCCCGGACGACTTCGGCGCAATGAAGTCGGACAGGCACTGGTTGGGCCGGGGCACGCCGTCGATCACCGGCTTCACGGTTTGCTGGCGCAAGCCGTAGTAAGTGAATGCGACTTTCTCTCGCGTTTCATCGGTATAGATTTCAATATCGTCGTCGTTCACCGTATTGGCCGGCATCAGCGCGATGACGCCGTTGGCGGTCAGCCAGCGGCCGTCGATCAGCTTCTTCAGCAGCGCCTGGCCTTCTTCGAACACCTTGCTGGCGGCTTCGCCCACCACTTCATCCTTGAGGATGGCCGGATACGGGCCGGCCAGGTCCCAGGTCTGGAAGAACGGGCCCCAGTCGATGTAGCGCGCCAGCGTGCCGAGATCGACGTTCTTGAATACGCGGCGGCCGATGAATTTCGGCTTGACCGGCGCAAACCGGAGCCGCGCGCGATTCTCGCGAGCCGCCGCCAGGGTCAGCAAAGGCACCGCCTTCTTGTTGGCGTGCTGTTCGCGTATGCGTTCGTAATCGACCGCGATTTCATCGATATACTGGTCGCGCTGCTCCGGCGTGAGCAGCGACTGCGCCACCGAAACCGAGCGCGATGCATCAGGCACGTAGACCACCGGTCCTTCGTAGTTCGGCGCGATCTTCACCGCGGTATGGGCGCGGCTGGTGGTGGCGCCGCCGATCAGCAGAGGCATCTTGACGCTGCGGAAATACGGATCGCGCTGCATTTCCTTGGCGACGTGCGCCATTTCTTCCAGCGACGGCGTGATCAGGCCGCTCAGGCCGATGATGTCGGCGTTCTCGGCTTTCGCCATGGCCAGGATTTCCGAACACGGCACCATCACGCCCATGTTCACCACTTCAAAGTTGTTGCATTGCAGGACCACGGACACGATGTTCTTGCCGATGTCGTGCACGTCGCCCTTGACCGTGGCGATCACGATCTTGCCCTTGGGCTTGGCGGCGATGCCGGTCAGTTCTTCATGCAGGCGTTTTTCTTCCTCGATGTAGGGAATCAGGTGAGCCACCGCCTGTTTCATCACGCGCGCCGACTTGACCACCTGCGGCAGGAACATCTTGCCCTGGCCGAACAGGTCGCCGACGATATTCATGCCGTCCATCAGCGGGCCTTCGATCACATGGATAGGCCGGCCGCCGTTGCCCAGCAATTCCTGGCGCGCTTCTTCCGTGTCTTCGACGATCCACTGCGTGATGCCTTGCACCAGCGCATGCGCCAGCCGCTGCTGCACGGTGCCGCTGCGCCATTCCAGCGTTGCTTCTTCCTTCTTGTCGCCGGCCTTCAGGGTCGAGGCGATCTCGATCATGCGCTCGGTCGCATCGTCCCGGCGGTTCAGCACCACGTCCTCGACCCGCTCGCGCAATTCGGCCGGCAGGTTGTCGTAGACGCCCATCATGCCGGCGTTGACGATGCCCATGGTCATGCCGGCCTTGATCGCGTGATACAGGAACACGGTATGGATCGCTTCGCGCGCCGGATCGTTGCCGCGGAAGCTGAAGCTGACGTTGGAGACGCCGCCGCTGATCTTGGCGTGCGGCAGGTTCTCGCGTATCCAGCGGGTGGCGTTGATGAAATCGACGGCGTAGTTGTTGTGTTCTTCGATACCGGTCGCGATGGCGAAAATGTTCGGGTCGAAAATGATGTCTTCCGGCGGGAAACCGATCTGGTCCACCAGCAATCTGTAAGCGCGCTCGCAGATTTCGATCTTGCGCTCGAAGGTGTCGGCCTGGCCTTTTTCATCGAAGGCCATGACGATCACGGCGGCGCCGTAGCGGCGGCACAGCTTGGCCTGGCGCAGGAATTCCGGCTCGCCTTCCTTCATCGAGATCGAGTTGACGATCGCCTTGCCTTGCACGCATTTCAGGCCGGCTTCGATCACCGTCCATTTGGACGAATCGATCATGATCGGCACCCGCGCGATGTCCGGCTCGGAGGCGATCAGGTTGAGGAAGCGCTGCATCGCCGCCATGGAATCGAGCATCGCCTCATCCATGTTGATATCGATGACTTGCGCGCCGTTCTCGACCTGCTGGCGCGCTACCGCCAGCGCTTCATCGTACTGTTCGTTGAGGATCAGGCGCGCGAACGCCTTGGAGCCGGTGACGTTGGTGCGTTCGCCGACGTTGACGAACAGCGAATCGTCGTCGATGGTGAACGGCTCCAGTCCTGACAAGCGCATTTCATGCGTGGTCTCCGGCACGGCGCGCGGCGGGATCTTGGCGACGGTGTCGGCAATCGCCTTGATATGCGGCGGCGTAGTGCCGCAGCAACCCCCGGCGATGTTGACGAAACCGCTTTCGGCGAAATCCTTGAGCAGCGACGAGGTGACGTCCGGGGTTTCATCGAAGCCGGTGTCGCTCATCGGGTTGGGCAAGCCGGCGTTCGGATAAATGCAGACGAAGGTATCGGCGATTTTCGACAGCTCTTCAGCGTAAGGCCGCATCAAGGCCGCGCCCAGCGCGCAGTTGAGGCCGACCGTCAGCGGCTTGGCGTGGCGGATCGAATTCCAGAACGCCGGCACGGTTTGTCCCGACAGGATGCGGCCGGAAGCGTCGGTGACGGTGCCGGAAATCATGATCGGCAGGCGCAGGCCGGATTCTTCAAAGAAGGTGTCGATGGCGAACAGCGCTGCCTTGCAGTTGAGCGTGTCGAAAATGGTTTCGACCAGCAGCACGTCGGCGCCGCCCTCGACCAGGCCGCGCGTCTGTTCCAGGTAGGCGGCGACCAGCTGGTCGAAAGTGACGTTGCGCGCGGCTGGATCGTTGACGTCGGGCGAAATCGACGCTGTCTTTGGCGTCGGCCCCAGTGCGCCGGCGACGAAGCGCGGCTTGTCCGGCGTCGAGTACTTGTCGCAGGCGGCGCGCGCCAGCTTGGCCGAAACCACGTTCATCTCATAGGCCAGCTGCGCCATATGGTAATCGTCCTGGGCCACCGTGGTGGCGCCGAAGGTGTTGGTCTCGATCAGGTCGGCGCCGGCCGCCAGGTACTGCTCATGGACTTCGCTGATGATGTGCGGCTGGGTCAGCGACAGCAGTTCGTTATTGCCTTTGACGAACAGCTCGCGGCCGGGGCCGGTAAAGTCGATGAAACGGCCCTTGGGACCGCCGCGATAATCTTCTTCCGTCAGCTTGTACTGCTGGATCATGGTGCCCATCGCGCCATCCAGGATCAGGATGCGCTGCGCAAGCAGCTGGCGCAGGCGGGTTTCGGTGGATACGGTCGAAGCTGCAGCGGTTGGTGTCATTAACGTACTCTGGTCAGTGGGGACGCAAAAAACCCGGTCGCCGATAGCGCCGGGTTTTTTGCAACGGCAATGCCAGAAATTATACGTTAAATCAAGGGCTTGCGTACGCTCCTTGGCTGCTACGCCGCTTGCTGGCTGACCTGCGGCGAGACTGTCTGCTGCGGTTCGTTGAGCTTCAGGGTGAGGCACTTCGCTGCGCCGCCGGCCTTGAGGAACTCGGTCAATGCTGTCTGATGCACAACAAAACCGTGCGCCTGCAACTGCGTCACCAGGGTGTCGGATGCCTGGTTCAGGAAGATGTGGCGGCCGGAATTGACGGTATTGCAAGCAAAATGCAAGGCGTCTTCGCTGCCGACGATGATCCGCTTGTCGGCAGGAACGCGCGCCGCAATGTGCGCTTGCGAGGCAGCGTCGAAGGCTTCCGGGAAATACATGACATAGCCGCCGGCCAACGGGCAGAAGCAGGTATCGAGGTGATAGAAGCGGGCATCGACCAGCTTCAACGGCTGCACTTCGATCTCCAGCAGCTCGGACAGCCTGGTTGCGCAGGCGACGTCGGAACGGTGGCCATGGCCGAACCACAGCAGGTTTTCGCTGCGGTCCATCAAGGCGTCGCCGGCGCCTTCGAAAGGCAGTTCCGGCGGCAGGGTCAGGACCTCGAAGCCATGGGCGGTAAACGCCGCCTCGAAATACACTTCCTCGGCTTGCCGCTCGACGTGGCGGAAACGCGACAGCACCACCTTGTTGCCCAGCACCACGCCGGCATTGGCGGTAAACACCAGGTCAGGCACACCCGGCATGGCCGGCATCATCTTGATCTTCGCTACCTGTCCGATGGCTTCCACCAGCGCCAGCCATTGCTGCATGGCGAGACTCCGGTTGCCATGCGCGATATTGCCAGCCATCCACGGATTAATGACGTAGGACACTTCAAAGTGGTCCGGAGCACACATGAGGAATGTGTCGTCCACGGTATGGTCCAGCAGGTAGTTGGTCATGCGTAGCTCCTTTCGGTCAGGTGAGCGGGGGGTGTGAGTAAAGATGAAAACGTGTGCTTGATCGCTTCCAGCGCAGCGTCGATATCGTTGGCGGTAATGATCAGCGGCGGCGCAAAGCGCACCACCGTGTCGTGCGTGTCTTTCGACAGGATCCCTTGCTGCATCAGGCGTTCGCAGAATTCGCGCGCGGAAATGAAGCCGGGGTCGAGATCCATGCCGATCAGCAAGCCTTTGCCGCGGACCTGGCGGATGGCCGGGTGCTGTATCGCCCGCAGCCCGGTGAGCAAGCGCTCACCCATGCGCTGCGCGTTGTCTGCCAGCTTTTCTTCGCGCAACAGGCGCAAGGCGGCATGGCCGACCGCGGCCGACAGCGGGTTGCCGCCGAAGGTGCTGCCATGGTCGCCGGGCGTAAATACCGCCATCAGGTCTTCCCTGGCCAGGAAGGCCGAGACCGGCAGCAAGCCGCCGCCCAGCGCCTTGCCGAGGATCAGGCCGTCCGGCTTGATGCCGTCGTGGTCGCTGGCCAGCAGGCGGCCGGTGCGGCCCAGCCCGGTCTGCACTTCGTCGCAGATCAGGAGCACATTGTGGCGGTCGCAGATTTCGCGGCACTTCGCCAGGTAGCCTTCGGGCGGCACGATGATGCCGGCTTCGCCCTGGATCGGCTCCACCAGGAAAGCGGCGGTGCGCGGTGTGATGGCGGCTTCCAGCGCCGCGGCGTCGCCGAACGGCACCGTGGCGAAGCCGCCGGAAAACGGGCCGAAGCCGTCGCGGTACTGGGCTTCCGACGAGAAACCGACGATGGTCGTGGTGCGGCCGGCGAAATTGCCGCGGCAGACGATGATTTCAGCTGTCTGGTCGGCGATGCCTTTTACCTTGTGGCCCCATTTGCGGGCTGCCTTGATCGCTGTTTCCACCGCTTCCGCGCCGCTGTTCATCGGCAGCGCCTTGGGCATGCCGGTCATTTCGCACAGCAATTGCAGGAAAGGCCCCAGCTGGTCGCTGTAAAACGCCCGCGAGACCACCGCCAGCTGGCCGGCCTGCTTGCTCAATGCCGCCACCAGGGTCGGGTGGCTGTGGCCGAAACTGACTGCGGAATAGGCCGACATCATGTCCATGTAACGCTTGCCGTCCTGGTCCCACAGCCAGATGCCTTTGCCGCTGCTGAGCACTACCGGCAGCGGTTCATAGTTGTGGGCGCAGTATCGGTCTTCGAGAGTTATTGCATGGTTCTTCATGGTCGGCTCCTGGTGAGGCCACTTCTAAAAACCTAGCGCATGGACCGGCGCAAACGCCAATCGCATCTGGTCCCGGCTGGCGGGCGCCGGCTGCGGTGCTTAGAGGTAGCTGCAAAATGCTGTTTTATAGGTGTGCTGTATCTGGTTACATGATAATCACAAGCACTGGAAATATTTGTGCATAATTGCTCATGAATTCACTGTAATGTGCACGAATCATGCATAAAAGGAGATTGGGATGGAAAAACTCGACCGCTACGACCGTATTTTGCTGCGAACCCTGCAGGTCAACGGCCGCGCATCGAATGTGGAGCTGTCGGAGCAAGTCAACCTGTCGCCGCCGCAGTGCTACCGGCGCGTGCAGCGGCTGGAGAAAGACGGCATCATCCGCGGTTATGCGGCGCAGGTGGAGCCGGCCGCGATCGGACTCGGAGTGGTGGCCTTCGTCAACCTGAACATCGCGCGCGAACAGTTCAAGCAGGTGCGCAAGCTGGAAAAGGCGATCCGGCTGTTCCCGGAAATCCTGGAGTGCTACACGATCTCGGGTGATTTCGATTATTTGCTGAAGGTGGCGGCCAGCGACCTGAAATCGCTGTCGGCGTTCCTGACCGATCGCCTGATGCAAGTGCCGGGAGTGGCGGGGGTGCGGTCCATGGTTTGCCTGGAGGAGATCAAGCCGTCCAGTCCGTTGCCGCTGGCAGATTAAGCGGAGCTAGATTCTCAGCAATCGTTTAGTCAGCAGCGATCTCATGTCCTTGCGGGTATCGCAGACGATGTGGATAAAGACGGTCTGCTGGCGGATTTCATAAATGATCCGATTCATGCCAGAGATGACCTGCCGGTATTGCGTGAGATTCAGGCTTTGAATTTCTTCGGGTACTTTCCCTTTGAGGGGAAAATCCTCAAGGCCATGCACGGTTTCTTTCAGTTTGCGGTAACTGGCCTGCCACGTTTCCTGGCCAAAATTCTTTGTGATGTAGGTTTTCAGTTCCTGCAAATCCAGCTTTGCCGAATTAAGGAAAACGACTTGAAAACTCATTGCGCGTCTTCTTTGTCCAGTTCCGCAAATACGTCAGCCACGGAATGAAGCTGCCCTTGTTCAATTTCGCGGTTGCCTAGCGCCAGAATTTTCAGCAAGGACAAGGTTTCTTCGTGTTCCTCATATGACCGCACGTCCATCACGACAAGTTTGGCTTCGCCGTTCTGGGTAATAAGCATGGGCTCGCGGCTCTCGGTGATGTCCTTGACGATCTCGGCCGCATGGCTCTTGAGGTAGCTGATTGGTTTGACTTGAGTCGAGAATTTCATTACCTGTCTCCTTCCGCTGGAAGCTGCCGTTACGACTGATGGACTGATTATAGTCTGAATTTGGTCTTATTTGTATCTAGAAGCAAAGCGGGAAATTTAAATTTTCAGGCATTTGTGCTGTTCCAGCACAAATAATGTGCCGCCAGCCTGCTGTTCTCCGCTAGGTCGCTGGCTTAACCTGTGTACTCCAGATCACCACCAGGAGTTCACATGACTGCCTCGACTGCAAAACCAAGCGGCAACCCGACCATCCGCGCCATCGTTGGCGCAGCTCCCAGCACCAGCCTGGATCCGCAATCGACGGCTTTGCTGGTGATCGATATCCAGAACGAATATTTCGCCGGAAAACTGCCGATCCCTGACGGGCTGGCGGTGGTGCGCAACGCCAATCGCCTGATTGCCTTCGCCGACAAGCATGGCATGCCGGTATTCCATATCCAGCAATGGGGTTCCGCCGAGCGGCCGCTGTTTACGCAAAACACCGTCATGGCGGAAATCCATCCGGAGGTGCAACGCGCTGCGCATCATTCAATTATTCACAAGACTTTCCCGAGCTCTTTTGCCGGCACCGACCTGCAGCAGCAATTGCAGGCGCGCGGTGTCAAGAAACTGATCATCAGCGGCCTGATGACCAACAATTGCGTGGCGGCCTCCGCTTTCGACGGCGGCGCCCACGGCTATCAAGTCATCATCGCCAGCGACGCCAGCGCCACCCGCGACATCGAAAGCTGGGACGGCAGCGTGGTCAGCCACAAGGACTTGCACAAGGCGGTGCTGACCGGGTTGTCCGATGCCGTCGCAGAAATCCGTACCACCAGCGAAATCCTCGAACTGGCCATCTGAGTTTTTTAACCAAACATGGAGCTGACATCATGCCTATCCTTACCGTACTGCTATCCACCACGCCCGACACCGTCGTTTCCGCCAAGGTCGCCAGCACGCTGTCGCGCCTGACCGCGGCAATCCTGCACAAGAAACCGGAGCTGACTTCGATCGCCATTTCGCACGTCGATCCGGCCCACTGGTTTGTCGGCGGCCCGTCCCTGGCGGCGCAGCGAAAAACCAGTTTTTTCCTCGATATCCGGATTACCGACGAGACCAATACCGCCGACGAGAAGGCGGCGTATATCGACGCCGTCTTCAAGGAAATCGGCGCATTGCTGGGCGAGCTGCATCACGAAAGTTATGTCCATGTCCACGACGTACGTGCCGCGGCTTACGGTTTTGGCGGACTGACGCAGCAGCATCGCGCCGTGGCGGCGCGTTTAGCCTGATGCCGGCAAAGCAGCGGCGCGGGGTTCTTCGATGACCAGGTCCGATTGCGCATAGGCGATGCAGGGCAGGATGTAACCGTCCTTCTTTTCATCGCTGCTCAGGCCCGGCCATTCGATCTGGTAGCGTATTTGTCCGCTCAGCAGACGGCACATGCAGGTGCGGCATGTGCCGTTCCTGCATGAACTCGGCAAATTGATGGCGGAGCGGCGCGCGGCTTCCAGCAAAGGGACGGCCTCCGGCGTGGTGAAGGTCCACCCCTTCGGTTCGATGCGGACAGTGAATTCAGTGTGGAAAATCATCGTATGATGGCGCTCATCTTGTAAAATCGACGGCCCGGCAGCAATCTCGGTTTCCGTTGTGAAGCGGGGCGTGTTTGCCATTTTCCATCATAAAAAGAATGCCTATGAATCTTCATCTGTCGCTCGTACCCGTGGTTTCCCTGCTCGCCGGCGTCCTGATCCTGGTCATGCCGAAACTCTTGAACTATATCGTCGCTTTCTACCTGATCGCCATCGGCCTGATTGGCTTGTTCGGCGGCGGCCATTTTCACCTGCATTTATAAGCAGGCCCATTACTCCCAGCGCGGGCTGCGATACCAGTCAGCGGCAAAATCGACAAACGCCCTGACCTTGGGCGACAGGTGCCGGTTTTGCGGATAGATTGCATACAGGTCGCGCGGTTTCAGCGTGTACCCGGGCAAGACCTGCAGCAGGTCGCCGCGCCGCAAGTCTTCATGCACGATGAACGAACTGGTGGCGGCAATGCCCAGGCCGGCCAAGGCTGCCGAGCGTAATGCAATGCCGGTGTTGGCTTGCAGGTTGCCGCGCACGCTGACTGCATGTTCGCTGCCGTCGGCGGCCTGGAACAGGAATTCATTCGGCTTTTGCGCCAGCGTGTAAGTCAGGCAATTGTGCTGCGCCAGGTCGGCCGGCTGCTGCGGCACGCCTTGCCGTTTCAGGTAATCCGGCGCCGCCGCCAGCAGGATTCCGCAGGTCGCCAGGCGCTTGGCGACCAAGGTCGAGTCGGGCAGGGCGCGCGTCAGGCGCAGCGCAACGTCGAACCCTTCTTCGATGACGTCGACCAGGCGGTCGTTGCAGACCAGGTCAACCTTGAGCTGCGGGTTGGCGAGGATGAACTGCGGCAGCCATTGCGCCAGTTCCAGGGTGCCGAACGCCATCGGCGCGTTGATCCGCAAGGTGCCGGCCGGGCGCGCCTGGTGCGCCGACACCGCTTGCGCGGCGTCATCCAGCTGGTCGAGTATCTGGCGGCTGCGCTCATAATATTCCTGGCCGGCCTCGGTCAGGGCGAAGCGGCGCGTGGTGCGGTTCAGCAGCTGCGCGCCCAGCTCCAGCTCCAGCTGGCGCACCTGGCGCGAGACGATAGTGTGCGACTGGTTGAGTTCTGCCGCCGCAGCAGTGAAGCTGCCGGTTTCGACTACGCGCCGGAATGCACGCATCGCTGCCAGTTGATCCATGCCGCTCCGCCCGGAATAAAACCACAACGCTATCAGAATCGGGCCATGCCTGCCAGGTCAACAGGTCCTAATCCACTTTGAGCTTGCCGCTGGCGATGGCGCTGCCGGTCTCGCGCAGCTTCAGCAGCAGCGGCCGCTGGCGCAGGATTTCGCATTCCGAATAAGCGGCGTCCAGGCCCAGCGCGGTCAGCGCCACCGCGCCTTCTTTCAGGCCGAAGTCAAAACGCGAGGCGGTCGAACCGTTCGCCAGCAGGCCCACCGCCAGGACAATCGCGGTATCGGCATGGACTTCGACATTGTCGAGCACCCGTCCCGGCGCCTGCATGCATTGGTTGACGCCGCTGCCGATCGCCTTGGCGCGCGATTGCGGCGTCAGCGCCTTGAAGATGCCGGGATTGCTGCCGGCGGCGGCGGCCCAGATGACATCGACGCCGTCGCCCAGCATGGTTTTGGTCAGCGCCTCGGCGCGCGGCGGATCGTTGAAAGGCTGCGCGCCTTCCACCCACAGCGGTTCATGCACCGAAATTGCCGGCTTGGCGGCCCGCGCACCGTTGGCGAAAGCCGCGCTGTTCTTTTGGCGCAATGCGGTATTGCTGGCGCCGATCAGCCCGATCTTGCCGCTGCTTGACGCCAGTGCCGCTTGCATGCCGGCCAGGTAGCTGGCTTCGGATTCCCGGAAAGTGATGCAAGTGATGTTGCTGGCGGCATTATCGATGCAATGTTCCAGGATCAGGAAGCGGGTTTGCGGCGCCTGGCGCGCGACCTTGTCCAGTATTTCCTTGAATTCAATGCCCATCACCACCACAATCCCGGCGCCTTGCTGGACCGCATTGTCCAGCTGCTGCTGGCGGCCGGCGCGGGTCGGCTGGCTTTCCAGGGTGCTGGCTTGCAGCCGGTACAGCTTGGCGGCGTTGTTGACGCCGCTGGTTCCTTGCTGCAGCAGCACGTCGTCATTGTTGGGCACCGGCCGCACATAGATGATCTTGGGCAGTTCGGCGGCGCCGGTGATAACGCTGACGCTGGCCAGCAGCAGCGCCAATGGCAGCAATAGCAGCCACCAGCGGGTGCGCGGGTATTCTGGCCTGGGAATAGGGAAAGGTGCGGGGGAGCGTGCGTCGGCACGCGGCGTTTGACTGATCGGCGGCATTGTCTCTTCCTCTTTGTCAGGCGCCGGATCTGGTGCCGGCGCTCATTTTCCGTACATATTGCTGGCAAAGCGGCCGCGGGCCATTTGAGGCAGGCTATACAAGGTATAGCGCCGAACTGATATCGCCACCATATTTAACTTTTGCTTACGGCTGCTGCGTGATAACGTTACCGGGCGACAGGCAGGATCTGTCATTAGCGGCTTATCTCACTTGGTTCAGGAATATGTGTCAGTTACTTGGAATGAACTGCAATGTGCCGACCGACATTGTGTTCAGTTTTACCGGGTTCGCCACCCGCGGCGGCCAGACCGGCCATCATAGCGACGGCTGGGGCATCGCCTTCTTCGAAGGCAGCGGCGTGCGCCATTTTGTCGATTACCAGGCAGCAATTGCATCGCCGGTAGCGGAGCTGATCCGGCGCTGCCCGATCAAGTCGAAAAATGTCATCGCCCATATCCGCAAAGCTACCCAGGGCCAGGTCGCCTTGCAAAACTGCCATCCGTTTGTGCGCGAGCTATGGGGCCGCTACTGGGTGTTTGCCCACAACGGCGATCTCAAGGAATTTGCGCCGCAGCTGGACGGGCCATACCGGCCGGTCGGCAATACCGACAGCGAACTGGCTTTCTGCTACCTGCTGCAGCAGCTGCGGCGCCGTTTCGGCGATACGCCGCCGGCGCAGGCCGAGCTGACGCGCGCTGTGCATGAACTGACGCGTGAGATAGCCACCCACGGTACTTTCAACGTGATGTTGTCGGATGGCTCGGCCCTGTACACGCATTGCTCCACCAATCTGTATTACATCGTGCGCCAGTTTCCGTTTGCCGAAGCCCATCTGTCGGACGAAGACGTCAGCGTCGACTTCTCGCAAGTGACGACGCCGCAAGACCGGGTAGCGGTGATCGTCACCGAACCGCTCACCACCAACGAAGTGTGGACCAAGTTCGGCGAAGGCGAGCTGATCGTGTTTGTCGACGGCCAGCCGGTCCAGGCCTAAGTCAGGTGTAGTCGATCGTCAGCGGCGCGTGGTCCGAGAAGCGCTCGTCCTTGTAGATGGCGACGGCATGCGCATTGGCGGCGATGCCGGGAGTGGAGATGTGGTAATCGATGCGCCAGCCGACGTTCTTGGCCCAGGCTTGGCCGCGGTTGCTCCACCAGGTGTATTGTTCGTCGCGCTGGTCGACCTGGCGAAACACGTCGACCAGGCCCACTTGTTCAAACAGGTGGGTGAGCCAGGCGCGTTCTTCCGGCAGGAAGCCGGAATTTTTCTTGTTGCCCTTCCAGTTCTTCAGGTCGCGTTCCTGGTGCGCGATATTCCAGTCGCCGCAGATGACGACTTCGCGGCCGCTTTCCCTGAGTTGCTGCAGGTGCGGCAGGAAGGCTTCCATGAAGCGGAACTTGGCGATCTGCCGTTCTTCGCTGGAGGAGCCGGACGGGCAGTACAGCGAAATCACCGTCAGGTCGCCAAAATCGCACTCCACATAACGCCCTTCGGCGTCGAATTCAGGATTGCCGAAGCCTATCCGCACAGCGTTGGGCTTGCGCTTGCTATACAGGCCGACGCCCGAATAACCCTTCTTTTCAGCGTAGTGGAAGTGGCCGACGTAGCCTTCCGGCGCCAGGAATTCCGGCGTCATGTCGGCGGCTTGCGCCTTCAGTTCCTGGACACAGATGAAATCGGCTGACTGCTTGGCCATCCATTCAAAAAAGCCTTTTCTGGCCGCTGAGCGGATGCCGTTGAGATTGGCGGAAATGATTCTTGGCATGTTTGGTCGATAAAAAAGAGTATAAGGAGATGCCTAAGGATAACCGAAGGCCCGTTGTCGTGCGCGAGGCAGGTTGCAGGTTAAAAACGGTCTGCGGGCAGGCATGGTGTTTGCACTTACTGCTGTGGAAGGGATGAACTCCATTTAAAATGGCGGTCTGGTGTCGCTAATGTGCTGTAAACAGCGACAAAATTTGTCAGCCTCAACCGTCTGGAGTGCATTTTGAACAATTTACGTCAACAATTTATAGAATTTGCGGTCAAGGCTGGAGTACTGAAATTCGGCGAGTTCGTGACCAAGGCAGGGCGCACCTCACCGTATTTCTTCAATGCGGGCATGTTCAACGAGGGCGCCGCGCTGGGGCAGCTGGCGCAGTTTTATGCGCGTACCCTGATTGATTCGGGTTTGCAATTTGACATGTTGTTCGGGCCAGCCTATAAAGGCATCACGCTGGCGTCGGCGACCGCGGTGGCGCTGGCGGCGCAAGGACGCAATGTGCAGTTTGCCTATAACCGCAAGGAAGCCAAGGATCACGGCGAGGGCGGCAATATCGTCGGCGGGCCGTTGAAGGGGCGCGTGCTGATCATCGACGACGTGATTTCGGCCGGCACTTCGGTGCGCGAATCGGTAGAGATGATCCGCGCGGCCGGCGCCACGCCATGTGCGGTGGTGATTGCGCTGGACCGGATGGAGAAATCCGGCAAGGACGATGCGCTGTCGGCCAACTCGGCAGTAGAAGAAGTAACGCAAGCGTATGGCATGCCGGTGATTTCGATCGGCAACCTGAACGACTTGCTGGAATATATTTCCGGCGCTGGCGCCGACGCTGAACTGAACCGCTACCAGGCAGCAGTGGCGGCTTACCGCGAGCGTTACGGCGTAGCATGACGGCAGGCCCGTCGTCTGCGCCGGATGGCAAATCAATGTGTAGCTGTCGTGGATGATGGGAATGAATCGGATTGCTCTAACTTTTTTGCGGAGTTTGTTTTTCAGTGCGGCTGGGCTGCTGCCGTTGCTTGTGCACGGCCAGATTTATACCTGCAAGGATGCGGCCGGCCACACCATCACCGGCGACCATCCGATGCCGGAATGCTCCAACAGCAAGGTGCTGGAGCTGAGCAAGGCCGGCGTGGTCAAACGCGAAATCCCGGCGCCGCTGACGGCCGAGCAAAAGCGCCAGCAGCAGGCGCTGGACGACAAGCGCCGCGTCGAGCAGGCGGCGGAAGAACAGCGGCGCCAGCAGGACCGCGCGCTGCTGTCGCGTTATCGCAGCGAAGCCGACATCGAAGCTTCGCGCCGCTATTACCTGTCGCTGTCGCAAGACCTGATCAAACGCGACCAGGTAGCCATCGACGATGCGCAGAACCAGCTGAAAGCCGCCAATACCGAAGCTGAATTTTACAAGCACCGGAAAACCTTGCCGGCCTCGCTGCGCAGCAAGATCGACGACGCCAACCGCGACATCGCCTACAACCAGAAAAGCATGGCGGACCACCAGGCTGAGCTAGGCCGCATCAACGGCAAGTTCGACGAAACGCTGAAACACTACAGGGAATTGATTGGTGCGATGCCGGAGGCGCAGGTGTCTCGCTAGGCAGGAAGGAAGATGGTCAAGCCATAGCGGCTGGCGATAGCGCCAGCCGCTATTTTTTTTAAGCAGTCAGTTTCTGCTTCAGCAGCTCGGTCAGTTGCGCAGGATTGGCCTTGCCCTTGGTGGCTTTCATGGCTTGGCCGATCAGGGCATTGAACGCTTTTTCCTTGCCGGCGCGGAATTCCTCGACCGATTTGGCGTTGGCCGCCAAAACTTCATCGATGATTTTTTCCAGCGCGCCGCTATCGGAAATCTGCTTCAGTCCCTTGCTTTCGATAATCTCGTCGGCCAGGTTCTCCTGCGCGGACCGGGCGTCCCACATGGCGCCGAACACTTCCTTGGCGATCTTGTTGGAGATCGTGCCGTCGGCGATGCGCTGCAGCAGCACTGCCAGCTGGACCGCACTGACAGGCGCATCGGCAACCTCGACGTTTTCACGGTTCAGCGCCGAAGACAGGTCGCCCATCAGCCAGTTGGCGGCGGGTTTGGCTTGCTCCTTGCCGGCTTTCACGGTAACCGCTTCGAAGTAGCCGGCCATCGCTTTCGACTGGGTCAGCACTGCGGCGTCGTATTCCGACAGGCCGAAATCGCGCACGAAACGCTCGCGCATCGCGCCCGGCAGTTCCGGCATGGTGGCCCGCACGCGCTCAACCCATTCCGCGCCGATCACCAGCGGCGGCAGGTCGGGATCCGGGAAATAGCGGTAATCCTGGGAATCTTCCTTGCTGCGCATCGAGCGCGTTTCCTTCTTGTCAGGATCGTAGAGGCGGGTTTCCTGCACCACCTTGCCGCCGTCTTCGATCACTTCGATCTGGCGCCGCACTTCGTAGTTGATGGCCTCTTCCAGGAAGCGGAAGGAGTTCAGGTTCTTGATTTCGCTGCGGGTGCCGTAGGTAGCCTGGCCGACCGGGCGCACCGAGACGTTGGCGTCGCAGCGGAACGATCCTTCCTGCATGTTGCCGTCGCAAATCCCCAGCCACATCACCAGCGAGTGCAACGCCTTGGCATAGGCCACCGCTTCGGCGGCGCTGCGCATGTCCGGTTCGGTGACGATTTCCAGCAGCGGGGTGCCGGCGCGGTTGAGGTCGATGCCGCTCATGCCCTGGTAATCTTCATGCAGCGATTTGCCGGCGTCTTCTTCCAGGTGGGCGCGCGTCAGCTGCACGGTCCTGAGTTCGCTTTTGCCGTCTTTTTCCAGCACGAAGGAAACCTTGCCGCCCTGGACCACCGGAATTTCAAACTGACTGATCTGGTAGCCCTTCGGCAGGTCGGGATAGAAGTAGTTTTTGCGCGCAAAGATCGACTGCGGCGCAATCGTCGCGTTCACCGCCAGGCCGAACTGGATCGCACGCTCCACCGCGCCGCGGTTGAGCACTGGCAGCACGCCGGGCAGCGCGAGGTCGACCGGGCTGGCCTGGGTGTTGGGAGCGGCGCCGAACTGGGTCGACGAGCCGCTGAAGATTTTTGATTTGGTCGAGAGTTGCGTATGCGTTTCCAGACCGATCACGACTTCCCACTGCATAATGATTTCCTTATTTATCTTGGTAACTACACTCGCCGGTTTTCAAATCCACCGACAGTTCCGTAAAATTCGCTCTTGAGCCGCACAGCGCCGGGCAGCTTGGTATCACGTGCAACCTGTCGCCGTCGCGCTGCAGGCGGATGCTGCAATTCATGCCGTGATCGTAAAAATCATAGCCGCGCTGGCGGCGTGCGGCGGCCGCATCTTTCAAGGTGATGCGCCAGTTGTCCTTGCCGCCATCCTGCCGGACTTCGGCTTGCGGGTCATCGCCCGTGTCGATGCTGCATTCGAAACCGTGGGTCGGCCGGTACAGCGCCGACTCCCAGCGCAATGCTTCGATGCGGTCGCCGTCCAGCTTGAATTCGCCGGTGTCGCCGTAGATCACTTTTTCACCATCCGTTTCGCGCGTCAGGTTGCAGCCGAATTTGGTCTGCAATTGCTGCGCCTGGATTGCCGGCGTCAACAGCGTGGCGCCAAAGGCGAACAAAGCCAATGCCGCCAGCCTGGCGCGGCGATTCCGGGAAAAAAGCAAGATCGATGACATCACGAGGCGATCGCTCTTTACTCGGGGCTGCGCACATGCCAGTCGGTCACGCGCTGGTACTGGTGCGCGACGTTGAGCAGCCTGGCTTCCTCGTAATAATTGCCGATGATCTGCAGGCCGACCGGGCGCCGCGCATTTTTCTCGCCCTGGCCGAAACCGCAAGGTATCGACATGCCGGGCAGGCCGGCCAGGCTGGTCGACAGCGTGTAGATGTCGGCCAGGTAGTTGGCGACCGGATCGTCCGCCTTGGCGCCCAGGTCCCAGGCCACGGTCGGCGAGACCGGCCCCATGATGACGTCGCACTGGCGGTTCGGGCCGGTCAGCGCGTTCTGGAAATCCTGGGCGATCAGGCGGCGGATCTTTTGCGCCTGCAGGTAGTAGGCGTCGTAATAGCCATGCGACAGCACATAGGCGCCGACCAGGATGCGGCGCTTCACTTCTTCGCCGAAACCTTCCGCGCGCGACTTCTTGTACATGTCGGCCAGGTCCTTGTAATCGGCGGCGCGGTGGCCGTAGCGGACGCCGTCGAAGCGGCTCAGGTTGGACGATGCTTCGGCCGGTGCGATCACGTAGTAGACCGGGATCGACAGCTCGGTTTTCGGCAGCGATATGTCGACCAGCGTGGCGCCCAGCTTTTCATATTCCTGCAGCGCCGCGCGCACCGCCTGTTCGACATCGGCCGACAGGCCGCTGCTGAAATATTCGCGCGGAATGCCGATGCGCAGGCCCTTCAGGTCTTGGTCGAGGCCGGCGCTGAAGTCTTCCTTCTTGCGTTCCAGGCTGGTCGAATCGCGCGCATCGAAACCGGTCATGGCGTTCAGCAGCAAGGCGCAGTCTTCCGCGGTTTGCGCTATCGGGCCAGCCTGGTCCAGCGACGAGGCGAAGGCGATCATGCCGAAGCGCGAGACGCTGCCGTAAGTCGGCTTGATGCCGGTGACGCCGCACAGCGAGGCTGGCTGGCGGATCGAGCCGCCGGTGTCGGTGGCGGTCGCGGCAGGCGTCAGGCGCGCCGCAACGGCCGCTGCCGAACCGCCCGATGAACCGCCAGGAATCGCGGTCTTGTCCCAAGGATTCTTGACCGGGCCGAAGTGCGAATTTTCATTGGACGACCCCATGGCGAATTCATCGCAGTTCAGTTTGCCCAGGGTCACCATGCCGGCGTTGTTGAAATGTTCTACCACGGTGGCGTCGAACGGGCTGATGTAGTTTTCCAGCATTTTCGAACCGGCGGTGGCGCGCCAGCCGCGCGTCACGAAAATATCCTTGTGGGCGATCGGCACGCCGGTCAGCGGCGTGCTGTCGTTTTGCGCCAGGCGCGAGTCGGCGGCGCGCGCCTGTTGCAGCGTCAGCTCCTGGTCGACGTGCAGGAACGCATTCAGGTCGCTGTGCTGGATCCTGGCCAGGTACAGCTGCGCCAGTTCCTCGGCCGAGATCTTCTTTTCGTGTAGCAGCACCGACAGTTGCTTGAGTGTTTTGGTATGCATGAGTACTTTTAAATATGAGCTTTGCGGGATATCCAAGGCTTGCACATGGCGCAAGCTTCGATTTATTCGATGACCTTCGGCACCAGGTACAGGCCGTCTTCGGTTGCCGGCGCCACTTTCTGGTAATCCTCGCGATGATTCGATTCGGTCACCACGTCGTCGCGCAAGCGCAGCGACAAATCCTGCTGCAGCGCTGCAATCGGGTGGCTCAGCGGCTCGATGCCGGTGGTGTCTACCGCGCGCATCTGCTCGACCAGCGAGAAAATGCCGTTCAGTTTGTCGAGTGTGGAAGCGGCCTGGTCTTCGGTGAGTTCGAGGCGTGCCAGGTTGGCAATGCGCTTAACGTCGGAAAGGGCTAATGACATGATTTTCGTTTTTCGAGCGCGCACTTAGGCGCATATGATTAAAATGGAAATACTTTGCTTGCCGATAACTTCTCAGATTTTTGTAAATAGCAAGCATTTTGAGCGCTATACGCCCTAATTTGAGTCAAATTATAAGGTAGAATGTTGCGTCCATGCGGCAGGTAATCGATCTTTACCATGCGCCGGATACTAGACACCCCCCTAAAAAACGTTTGAGCGCATCATTGTTGCGCATTGGAACAATTCATGTTTGGATTTTTACGCAGTTACTTTTCGAATGACCTGGCGATTGACCTGGGTACCGCGAATACGCTGATTTATGTACGCGACCAAGGTATTGTCCTCGATGAGCCGTCGGTTGTCGCAATTCGCCAGCAGGGCGGGCCTAACGGCAAGAAAACAATCCAGGCCGTCGGGCGGGAAGCAAAACAGATGCTGGGCAAGGTTCCCGGCAATATCGAAGCGATCCGGCCGATGAAAGACGGCGTGATCGCCGACTTCACCGTCACCGAGCAGATGCTCAAGCAGTTCATCCGCATGGTGCATGACACCAAGCTGTTCAAACCATCGCCGCGCATCATCATCTGCGTGCCTTGCGGCTCGACCCAGGTTGAGCGCCGCGCGATCCGCGAATCGGCGCTGGGCGCCGGCGCATCCCAGGTATTCCTGATCGAAGAGCCGATGGCGGCGGCAATCGGCGCCGGCCTGCCGGTATCGGACGCCACCGGTTCGATGGTGGTCGACATCGGCGGCGGCACTACCGAAGTCGGCATCATTTCGCTGGGCGGCATGGTCTACAAGGGCTCGGTCCGCGTCGGCGGCGACAAGTTTGACGAAGCCATCGTCAATTACATCCGCCGCAACTACGGCATGCTGATCGGCGAACAGACCGCCGAAGCGATCAAGAAGGAAATCGGCTCCGCCTTCCCGGGTTCGGAAGTGCGCGAAATGGAAGTCAAGGGACGCAACCTGTCGGAAGGCATCCCGCGCTCGTTCACCATCTCCAGCAATGAAATCCTGGAAGCCCTGACCGACCCGCTCAACAACATCGTTTCCGCCGTCAAGAACGCGCTGGAACAGACCCCGCCGGAACTGGGCGCGGACATCGCCGAGAAGGGCATGATGCTGACCGGCGGCGGCGCCTTGCTGCGCGACCTGGACCGCCTGCTGATGGAAGAAACAGGTTTGCCGGTAATCGTGGCCGAAGACCCGCTGACCTGCGTGGTGCGCGGCTCCGGCATGGCGCTGGAGCGGATGGACAAGCTGGGCTCGATCTTTTCCTACGAGTAAACCAGATTGATGCGACGCTTGCCCAGCCTCTCCAGCGTGCTCTTGAGGTCGGGCAGCGGCAACCGGGTCGGTGCATTGATGCATGCGACCCGCTTTCGTATCTACGGCATGAACATGCGCATGAACGTGTTTGTACCGCCAGCCATTGACCAAACCGAACCCGTCCATTACTGATGGAATACAGTCCACCACCCCTCTTCAAGCAAGGCGCTTCGGCCCGCGCCAAGGCGGTGATATGCACGCTGCTGGCGCTGGCCCTGCTGATTGCCGATTCGCGTATCCACGCCTTGCTGTTGCTGCGCCAGGCGGTCGGCACCGCGCTTTATCCTTTGCAGATGGTGGCCCTGATGCCGCGTGACGCGGCCAACAGGGTGGTCGATTATTTTTCTTCGCTGTCGACGGTGGAAAAAGAAAACCAGACCTTGCGCAACCAGCAAGGCGAACGCGCCCAGCAATTGCAGCAGGCGCAGCAGCTGGCCGCTGAAAATGCCCAGCTGCGCAAACTGCTCGGGGTCGAACAGCGGCTGTCCGTGAAATCGGTGATGAGCGAAATCCTGTACGACGCGCGCGACCAGTTTGCCCGCAAGGTGATCATGGACCGCGGCTCCCAGCATGGCGTCGCCACCGGCCAGCCGGTGATCGACGACGCCGGCATCGTCGGCCAGGTGACGCGCGTATTCCCGTTTACCTCCGAAGTGACGCTGCTGACCGACAAGGACCAGGCGATCCCGGTGCAGGTGCTGCGCAACGGCTTGCGCAGCGTGGCTTACGGGCGCGGCCAGTCGGGCTACCTGGACTTGCGTTTCATGTCTTCCAACGCCGATATCCAGAAGGGCGACCTGCTGGTGACTTCCGGCATCGACGGCGTTTATCCGGCCGGCCTGTCGGTAGCCAAGGTGGTGCAGGTCGAAACCAAGTCGGCTGACGCCTTTGCGCATATCGTCTGCGAACCGGTGGCCGGCATCGACCGCCATACCCAGCTGCTGATCCTGCTGGTTGATCCCAATCCCGTAGCGCGCCCGGATGATGAAGCTGCGATCCCCAATAGCAAGGCCGACATATTGAGCAAGCGCCGGCTGACCGAAAGCACGCGCGACAAGACCAGGGAAGCGGCGAAAGAAAGCAATGCCGAAGCCGCGCGTAAAAATCCGCAAGGAGCCGGCGTCCGATGATGCGTCCACATTACATCCTGTTGCCGGCCAATCCGCTGTTCATTGCGATGACGCTGCTGCTGGCATTCCTGCTTAACCTGCTGCCCTGGGGCCAGTGGCCCGGCGTGCCGGATTTCGTGGCGCTGGTGCTGGTGTTCTGGAGCATCCACCAGCCGCGCAAGATCGGCATCGGCATCGCCTTTTGCATGGGCTTGCTGATGGATGTGCACGAAGCTACCTTGCTCGGCCAGAATGCGCTGGCGTACACGCTGCTGTCTTACTTTGCCATCATGATCCATCGCCGCGTGCTGTGGTTCTCGGTCAGCGTGCAGGCGCTGCACGTCCTGCCTCTGATGCTGCTGACGCAGCTGATACAGCTGGTGATACGGATGTCCGTCAGCGGCAAGTTTCCGGGCTGGCTGTATTTTGCCGAGAGTTTCGTCTGCGTGGCGCTGTGGCCTGTCGTGGTGTGGCTGCTGCTGGCGCCGCAACGGCGTGCGGTCGACCGCGACGATAACCGTCCAATCTAGCCGCATTCATGACTGAATTCAAAAACACCGAACACGAACTGCGCAAGTTCCGCCTGCGGATTACCGCGGCCGTGGCTTTTGTGCTGATCTGCTTCGGCTTGCTCGGCGCGCGTTTTATCTGGCTGCAGGTGGTGCGCCACGATGCCTACGCGGCGCAAGCCGAGGACAACCGGATTTCGCTGGTGCCGGTGGTGCCCAACCGCGGCCTGATCATGGACCGCAACGGCGTCATCCTGGCGCGCAACTATTCCGCTTACACGCTGGAAATTACCCGCTCCAAGATCCGCGGCGACCTGGAAGGCGTGATCGACGAGCTGGCGCAGGTAGTCAGCATCACGCCGAAAGACCGGCGCCGTTTCAAGAAGCTGCTGGAAGATTCCAAGAGTTTCGCCAGCCTGCCGATCCGCACCCGCCTGACCGACGAAGAAGTGGCGCGTTTCACCGCGCAGCGCTACCGCTTCCCGGGGATCGACGTGCAGGCGCGCCTGTTCCGCCAGTATCCGCTGGGCGAAGTGGCGGCGCACGTGATCGGCTACATCGGCCGCATCAACCAGAAAGACGCCGACCGCATCGACGACAGCGAGGACGCCGCCAACTACAAAGGGACCAGCTACATCGGCAAGGATGGCCTGGAAAAGAGCTACGAACAGCAGCTGCACGGCAACACCGGCTACGAAGAAATCGAAATCGCCGCCAGCGGCCGCGCCGTGCGCAGCATGTCGCATGTCTCAGCGACACCCGGCAACAACCTGATCCTGTCGATCGACATCGAATTGCAGAAGGTGGTGGAGGAAGCATTCGGCGACCGCCGCGGCGCGCTGGTGGCGATCGAACCGTCCACCGGCGACGTGCTGGCATATGTCTCGCAGCCATCGTTCGATCCCAACCTGTTTGTCGAAGGCATCGACCAGCAAAGCTGGGACGAGCTGAACAACTCGCCCGACCATCCCCTGATCAACCGCCCCATGAGCGGCAGCTATGCTCCGGGCTCGACCTACAAGCCGTTCATGGCGCTGGCGGCGCTGGAGCTGGGCAAGCGCACGCCGGCTTTCGCGATCAACGATATCGGCTATTTCATGCTGGGCGGCCACCGTTTCCGCGACGACAAGGTGGGCGGCCACGGCCGGGTCGACATGTACAAATCGATCGTGGTTTCCTGCGACACCTATTACTACATGCTGGCCAACGACCTCGGTCCTGACACCATCCACGATTTCATGAAACCCTTCGGTTTCGGCCAGCTGACCGGCATCGACCTGGAACATGAACAGCGCGGCATCCTGCCGTCGACCGACTGGAAGCGCAAATACTACAAACGCGTGGCGGCGCAGAAATGGGTAGGCGGCGACACCATTTCGCTTGGCATCGGCCAGGGTTTCAATGCTTTCACGCCGTTGCAGATGGCGCACGCGGTGGCGACCCTGGTCAACGACGGCGTGGTGATGAAGCCGCACCTGGTCAAGATCATCGAAGATGGCGTCACGCGCCAGCACACCCAGACGGTGCCGAAGGAAAGCTACCGTATCCCGCTGAAGCAGGAAAACATCGATTTCATCAAGCGCGCCATGGTCGGCGTCACGCATGAAGGCACCGGCGCCAAGGTGTTTGCCGGCGCCGGCTACGAGTCGGGCGGCAAGACCGGTACGGCGCAGGTGGTCGGCATCAAGCAAGGTGAAAAATACGATGCCAAGAAACTCAATGCGCGCATGCACGATCACGCCTGGTACACCGCGTTCGCCCCGGCCGACAAGCCGCGAATCGCGATTGCGGTGATTGTCGAGAACGGCGGCTTCGGCGCGGCGGCGGCGGCGCCGATAGTACGCAAGGCGCTGGATTATTATTTGCTGGGCAAGCGCCCCGGCGATGGCAACAAGGCCGCGGTGCTGGAAGAAGAACCGGCGCCGGTCGACGAAGACACGAAGCCGGCGGACGGCACCGACAACAGCTACAAGCCGGGCGAAGAAACGCCAGGCAACAGGGAATAAGCGGGAATGAGCGAGAGCAAGCGATGAGCCTGAGCGACAAACACCACTGGCTGCGCAGCATCAAATCCCATATAGCGGTATTTGACGGCGCGCTGTCGCTGATCATTTTCCTGATACTGGCGGTCGGCATTGTCACCTTGTATTCGGCCGGCATCGATTTCCCGGGCCGGGTCGAGGACCAGCTGCGCAATATCCTGGTCGCGTTTGTCATCATGTGGGTCGCCGCCAACGTGCCGCCGCAGACCCTGATGCGGTTTGCCGTGCCGATTTATACGATAGGGGTGGCGCTGCTGATTGCAGTGGCGGTGTTCGGCATCGTCAAGAAAGGTTCGCGCCGCTGGATCAATGTCGGCGTGGTGATCCAGCCCTCCGAGATCATGAAAATCGCCATGCCGCTGATGCTGGCCTGGTATTTCCAGAAGCGCGAGGGCATGATCAGCTGGCGCGATTACCTGGTGGCGGCGGTGATGCTGGCGCTGCCGGTCGGCCTGATCATTCGCCAGCCGGACCTGGGCACCGGCACCCTGGTGCTGGCAGCGGGCTTCTACGTGATCTTCCTGGCGGGCTTGTCATGGCGCGTGCTGATCGGCCTGGCGGTCGCCGCCGGCGCCAGCCTGCCGGTGCTGTGGTCGGTGCTGCACGATTACCAGCGGCAGCGGGTGATGATGCTGATCGATCCTACTTCGGATCCGCTCGGCAAAGGTTTCCATATCATCCAGTCAACCATCGCGGTCGGATCCGGCGGCGTGTTTGGCAAGGGCTGGCTGAAAGGCACGCAAGCGCACCTGGAATTCATCCCGGAACGCACCACGGACTTCATTTTTGCGGTATTTTCTGAAGAATTCGGCCTGATCGGCAACTGCGTCCTGCTGTTCCTCTATATTTTGCTGATCGGGCGCGGCATGATGATCGCCGCCAATGCGCCAACCATGTTTACACGCTTGCTGGCCGGTTCCATCACCTTGATTTTCTTTACTTATGCATTCGTTAACATGGGCATGGTCAGCGGCATTTTGCCGGTGGTCGGGGTACCGTTGCCATTCATGAGCTACGGCGGCACCGCGCTGGTCACGCTGGGGCTGGGCGCCGGCATACTGATGAGCATCCAGCGCCATCGCAAGCTGATACAGACTTGAGCACGTTGAACTTGTGCGGCCGGAACCGGGTCCATTGATGCAATTATCTGTTTTGAATCGCCATCATCAGGAGAGTGCATGCTAAGGCGCCGCCACAACGTTGCTACATATTCCAGCGCCTTGCTGCTGTCGCTGATCCTGGCCGGCTGCGGCACCTCGCCGAAAACCTCTTCAATCCCGGCCGCCCCGGCCAAATCGGGCGCAGGCGGCATCGCCGGCCGCAACGTGCCGGCGCTGCCGCCTGCCGGCTCCGGCCGCGGCGGCTACTACAAGGATGACGGCCCGGGCGATTCCGCCCCTGAGGGGCTGCTGGACACCCCGGACGCAGTTCCCGTGGTTGAACCCTACTCGCGTACCGGCAACAAGCCTTATGTCGTATTTGGCAAGACCTACACGCCGCTGACCGACGACCAGCCGTTCAAGCAACGCGGCATCGGCAGCTGGTACGGCAAGAAATTCCATAAGCAAAAGACATCCTCCGGCGAGCTGTACGACATGTACAAGATGACC
Organism: Collimonas rhizosphaerae; assembly: GCF_038896935.1. Taxonomy (NCBI): domain Bacteria; kingdom Pseudomonadati; phylum Pseudomonadota; class Betaproteobacteria; order Burkholderiales; family Oxalobacteraceae; genus Collimonas; species Collimonas rhizosphaerae. The sequence continues at coordinate 120,305 of NZ_JBANDC010000006.1, read as the reverse complement.
GCCGCCCATCCGACCTTGCCGATTCCTTCCTATGCGCGGGTAACCAACCTGAAGACCGGCGCCCAGGTGATCGTGCGGGTCAACGACCGCGGTCCGTTCCACTCTAGCCGCATCATCGACCTGTCCTACACCGCGGCGCTGAAACTCGGTTACCTGAGCAGCGGCAGCAGCCAGCTGGAGGTGGAGCGCCTGCTGCCGGCCGACATCATCGCGCTGAACAGGCAGCGCGGCAGCACGCCGGCGCCGCAGGCCGCGGCATTGCCGGCGCCGGCTGCCGAGCCGCCCAGGGATAACACGGCGCCTGCCGTAGTCACAACCGAATCGGTCGACATGCCAGTGCTGACCGCGCAACCGCTGCTGATCAGCCAGACGTCGCCAACGCCGGCAGCGCCTCCCGCAGCCAGCAGTAGCTCGCTGGCGGCAGGTTTCTACCTGCAGTTCGGCGCCTATGCACAGCAAGCCAATGCGGACGGTGCGCGTTCCCGCCTGATGCAGGAGCTGTCGGGCGTGGTGACATCGCTCGACAGCGTTGCGGTGAACGGCATGTATCGTTTATATGCCGGACCGTATTCCAGCCGTGCTGACGCCGACAGCATCTTGCAGCAGATCCGGCAACGTTCCGGCGCTACGGCGATTGTCGTGCAGCGTTAGCAGATTTGCTACCTTCTCCCTTGTTCTTCCTTGCCATCGTTGCATGGCAACGCACCTCTTGCGGTTCGGCTCTCTGAGCCTGGATCGGCCCTGACCGTGGCGCCGGGCCCGGTTTGCGGTAACCGAATGGTCACACAAATTTCATACGCCTGACATATTTGACCGCAATACTTCCGCCATTCAAAAGCGTAACGGCGGTACATATCATGGTTGAAATCAAAGGTTTGTCAAAGACGTTCCGTGGCGGTTTCCGCGCCCTCGACAATGTCAGCCTGCGCTTCGCGCAGGGCGAAATGGTAGCCTTGATCGGTGCATCCGGTTCTGGAAAATCGACTCTTTTGCGCCATATTTCCGGATTGATGGCTGCAGATAACAGCGGCGGCACAATCTCCATCGACGGCCAGTCAGTCCAGAAGGACGGCATGGTCGACCGCAATATCCGCGCGGTGCGCGCCAACGTCGGTTTCGTTTTCCAGCAATTCAATCTGGTGGGCCGGCTGCCGGTGCTGACCAATGTCCTGACCGGCGGCCTGTCGCGCATGCCGCTCTGGCGCAGCTGCTTCAAATTGTTTACCGCCGAAGAAAAAGCATTGGGCCTGGAAGCGCTGGCGCGGGTCGGCATTTCCGACCATGCGTACAAACGCGCTTCCGCACTCTCGGGCGGCCAGCAGCAACGTGCCGCGATTGCCCGCACCATCGTGCAGAAGGCGCGCGTGGTGCTGGCCGACGAACCGATCGCCTCGCTCGATCCGGAGTCGGCGCGGCGTGTGATGCAGACGCTGGCCGACGTCAACCAGCGCGACGGCAGCACGGTCCTGGTGTCGCTGCACCAGGTCGATGTCGCCTTGCGCTTTTGCCCGCGCACGGTGGCTTTGCATAAAGGCCGCGTCGTATACGACGGCCCTTCCAGCGCCCTGACCGAGCCGATGCTGCGCGAACTGTATGGCAGCGAAGCGGAAGACATCCTGGGCGGCTCCAACACCTTGACCCGGCCCGCTGTAGCCGTACCAACGCCTTTCGACAGCGTACCGGCGCTGGCGGTGGCAGCCTGAAATACATCTCGTCATTGAATATCACCTCTTTCCACTCAGGAGTTCCACATCATGTTTGCAAAATTATTTTCCGGCGCCGCAATCACCATGGCGATGCTGGCAGCGTCGGCTGCGCACGCCGATGACGTCAAGGTGCTGAACTTCGGCATCATTTCAACCGAATCGTCGAAAAACCTGAAGCAGGACTGGCAGCCGGTGCTCGATGAACTGAGCAAGCGTACCGGCATCAAGGTCAACGGTTTCTTTGCTTCCGACTACGCCGGCATCATTGAAGGCATGCGCTTCGGCAAGGTGCAGATGGGCTGGTTTGGCAACAAGTCGGCGATGGAAGCGGTCGACCGCGCGAGCGGCGAAGTGTTCGCGCACGTGGTCAATCCGGACGGCAGCGCCGGCTACTACAGCCTGGTGGGCGTGCAGAAGGACAGCCCGAACAAGAGCATCGAAGACATCTTGAAAAACGCCAAGAGCCTGACCTTCGGCATCGGCGATCCGAATTCGACCTCGGGTTTCCTGGTGCCGAGCTACTACATTTTTGCAAAGAACAATGTCGATTCGAAGACAGCGTTCAAAGTGATCCGTACTTCCAATCATGAAGCCAACATCCTGGCGGTCGCCAACAAGCAGATCGACGCCGCCGTGTTTGCTTCCGACACCATGGCTCGCATCGAAGAGCGCCAGCCGGCCGTTGCCAAGGAAGTCCGGATCGTCTGGAAATCGCCACTGATCGCCGCCGATCCGCTGGTATGGCGCAAAGACTTGCCGGCCGACCTCAAGGCCAAGATCAAGGAATTTTTCGTTACCTACGGCAAGACCGGTCCTAACGCCGCACAGGAAAAAGCGCAGCTGGCCAAGCTGGAATACAGCGGCTTTGAAGAATCCAGCGATGCGCAGCTGAATCCGATCCGCCAGCTCGAACTGTTCAAGCAAAAGGGCAAGCTGGAAGCGGACGCCAACCTCAGCGCCGACGACAAGAAAGCCAAGCTGGACGATATCAACCGCAAATTGTCCGACCTGGCCAAATCCTAAGCAATGACAAGTCCTGCATCCCTGAAAATGGAAACCGCGTTTCCCGCGCCGCCCAAGCAATCGATAGGCCGCACCCTGTTCTGGGGCGTGCTGCTGGCAGTCCTGATCGCTTCCTGGCGCGGGGCCGACATGCGGCCGCTGGAACTGCTGCGCGACGGCGGCAACATGGGCACTTACGCCGCCAGTTTTTTCCCGCCCGATTTCCATGACTGGCGCACCTACCTGCAGGAATTGATCGTGACCATACAGATCGCGGTCTGGGGTACGGCACTGGCAGTGGTGTGCGCAGTGCCCTGCGGTTTGCTGGCCTCGTCCAATATCGCGCCGGCCTGGGTCAACCAGCCGGTGCGGCGTCTGATGGATGCGGCGCGCGCCATCAATGAAATGGTGTTTGCGATGCTGTTCGTGGTGGCGGTCGGGCTGGGGCCGTTTGCCGGCGTGCTGGCCTTGTTTGTGGCAACCACAGGCACCTTGTCCAAGCTGTTTTCGGAAGCGGTCGAAGCCATCGATCCGCAGCCGGTCGAGGGAATACGCGCCACCGGCGCCAACGCCCTGGAAGAGATTGTCTACGGCGTGCTGCCGCAAGTGATGCCGTTGTGGATTTCCTACGTGCTGTATCGCTTCGAAGCCAATGTCCGTTCGGCAACGGTAGTCGGCATGGTCGGCGCCGGCGGCATCGGCGTGATTTTATGGGAAGTGATCCGCAGCTTCGAATATGGCCAGACTTGCGCCGTGCTGATCATGATCGTGCTGGCGGTGAGCATGATCGACCTGGTTTCGTCGCGTTTGCGCAAATTGTTTATTTAAATATTCCGTTTCAGTTTTCATATCACTAACCGGCGCGCCGCTTGCGATTTACCGCAAGGCGGCTGCGCCGTTTTTCTATGCGCGGAATTTTCGGTATAGTCTTTACTCTCTCGAATAATTTCGATACGGAGTAAAGAGCAATGACTTCCGCCGTTTCCGACCATCCCTTGCCGCACGTGACAGTGCGCCAGGCCACGCCTGGCGACGCCGAGGTCCTGGTGGCGCTGCTGGCCGAGATGGATGATGAGCCCGCCCGCGCCGTGCTGGACGCTGAAGGCGCACGCCAGATCATGGCCAGGATGGCGGCCTATCCATACTTCCGGGCGTTCCTGGTGTTTGCCGACGGGGTAGCGGTCGGCACTTTCAGCCTGCTGGTTTTCTGCAGCCTGACCCATGAAGGCAGCGAACAGGCCGTGATGGACGCCGTCGTCATCAGCCGCGCTTGCCGCGGCCAGGGTATCGGCAGCGTGATGCTGGACCATGCGGTGCGCATCGCCGGCGAGGCCGGCTGCTACAAGATTGCGCTGTCGTCCAACCTGAAGCGCATGGACGCGCATCGCTTCTATGAACATTTCGGCTTCACGCAGCACGGAATCAGTTTGGCGGTCCCGCTTCCCCAATCAGTAAACGGATGAACTTCTGCATGATGTGCTGCTAGCGACGGGAGAAATGATTATGCTAAATCCAGAAAACCTGCAAGAAACCAACGATTTCATCATTGCCATCGCGGCCGATGGCGCGCGGGTGGAAGTGGCGCTGCACGGCGCCCACGTCTGTTCCTGGCGCGGGCCGGACGGCGTCGAGCGTTTGTTCATGAGTCCGCTGAATTCATGGCGCAGCGATGCGGCTATCCGCGGCGGCATCCCGGTGATTTTCCCGCAGTTCGCCAGCGAAGGACCGTTGCCGAAGCATGGCTTTGCCCGCCTTAGCACGTGGGCCTTGCTGGAGTCTTCGCGGCAGCTGGACGGCAGCGGGCTGGTCCGTCTCGGGCTGGCCGATTCAGAGCAGACCAGACAGGTCTTTCCGCATGCCTTTACGCTCGAGCTGCGCATCACATTTTCCGGCCAGAGCCTGAATACCGAGCTGGTGGTGACAAATACCGGCAAGCAGCCTTTCGCATTCACCTGCGCCTTGCATACCTATCTGAATGTACATGTCGCGGAGGCTGCCCTGTACGGGTTGCAAGGCTATCGCTATCGCGACTCGGTCGACAACCGCCGCATCAAGATTGCGGAGGAGGAGATCCTGCATATCGCCGAGGAGGTTGACCGGGTGTATTTTGCGGTCGACAAGCCGATTACCCTGGGCGGCCGCAAGCAAAGCATGATTGCGACCCAGGCCGGGTTTGCCGATGCGGTGGTGTGGAATCCCTGGGAAAACGGCTGCGCAAAAATTGCCGACCTGAAGCTGGATTCTTACCGGCATTTTGTCTGCATCGAAGCCGCCACAGTTGAGCATCCGGTCCTGCTGGCGCCGGACACGAGCTGGAGCGGCGCCCAAAACCTGGAATGCGTGCTGGTCGCCTAGTCGAATTTGCCGCCCTGCATCGGGAAGGCTTTCAGGAACTCGGCCGCCGGCAAGCGTTTGCCGCCCGGTTTCTGCAATTCGGTGATGCGCAATGCTCCGCTGCCGCACGCCACGATCACGCCATCTTGCGGATCGGCGCTGATGATCGTTCCCGCAGCATGCTTGCCGTCGCCGGCCAGCACTTGCGCTTGCCACAGCTTCAGGGTGACGCCTGCGAACACGGCGCAGGCGGCCGGGAACGGGTTGAGTGCGCGTATCTTGCGCTCCAGGATTTCGGCCGGCAGCGAGAAATCGAGGACGGCTTCTTCCTTGCTGATCTTGGCGGCGTAGGTTACGCCTTGCTCCGGCTGCGGTGTTGCCGGCAGGGCGTCCTGCTCCAGGCGGCGCAGCGCTTCGACAATCATGTCGCCGCCGAGTTTTGCCATCTTGTCATGCAGTGTGCCGGTGGTATCGCTGGCGCCGATCGCCATTTTCTCGACCAGCAGCATCGCTCCGGTATCCAGCCCCTGGTCCATCTGCATGATGGTGATGCCGGTCTCGCTGTCGCCGGCCTCGATCGCCCGGTGGATAGGCGCCGCGCCGCGCCAGCGCGGCAGCAGCGAACCGTGGATGTTGAGGCAGCCGCGCGGCGGTATGTCCAGCACGCTGAGCGGCAGGATCAGGCCGTAGGCAGCCACCACCATGATGTCGTGCGGCGTGTTGCGCAACAGCGCATGCGCTTCCCTGGCGACGTCGGGGTACTTGCCGTCCAGCCGCAGCGATACCGGCTGCGCCACCGGTATCTGGTGCTCCAGCGCGAATCGCTTGACCGGCGATGCATGCAGCTGCATGCCGCGGCCGGCCGGGCGGTCGGGCTGGGTCAGCACCAGCGGGATCTGATGACCGGCGTCGTGCAAGGCCTTGAGCGCCACGGCGGCGAATTCGGGAGTTCCGGCGAAGATGATTTTCATGAGGAGGATGGTACAGGAGCTCAAAATAGTTGCGGGACAAGATGCAGGAACCGGGTTCCTTGCAATTTGTCCCGCAATATATAAAAAAATGCTTATCTTGTAGCGTATTGCTTGTCGCGTTTCTGTTCGCGCTCTTCCTTGAGCATCTTGGCCTTGATCCGGTTGCGTTTCAGCGGCGACAGGTATTCGACGAAAACCTTGCCCTTCAGGTGATCCATTTCATGCTGGATGCACACCGCCAATAGCCCGTCGGCATCGACTTCAAACGGATTGCCGTCGGCATCCAGGGCGCGCACCTTGACCCGCGCCGGACGTTCGACGCCGTCGTAGACGCCGGGCACCGACAGGCAGCCTTCGTCGTAAACCTGTTTTTCTTCGCTGGCCCAGAGGATTTCCGGATTGATGAAAACCCGCAGGTCGGTGCCGGTATCGGAAGTGTCGATCACCACCAGCTGTTCATGGACGTCGACTTGCGAAGCGGCCAGCCCGACGCCGGGCGCTTCGTACATGGTTTCGGCCATGTCGGCGATCAATTTTTTGAGCCGTGTGTCAAAAACTGTCACTGGCTTGGCAATTTTGTGCAAACGGACGTCAGGATAACGCAGGATATTTAATAAGGACATACAAGATTGCGTGACAATTTAGGCGGTTTGGAAGGGGTTTTCTCTTGCTAGTTCAATCGATTATGGGCAAAATTTGATTCACTATGGCAAGTTTTTTGCTTTGCCGATCAAAGCCGTGGCGACGAAACGAGGGTGTAGGCGCCAATTTAACGCAGTATCCACCGGAAACAATATGAAAAAGTTTAGCACAGCTGCACTCCTTCTTGCTTTAAGTGCCGGATTTGGCGGCATGGCCCATGCCCAAGCGGTCAAGACCATGCGTTGTGAATTCTTGCCCAATGCCCCGGATCAGCACGTTGTAGTGCGTGGCGATACGCTGTGGGGAATCTCCGGGCAGTTCCTGCAACATCCATGGTGCTGGCCGCAGGTGTGGGGCCTGAACCAGGACCAGATCCGCAATCCGCACTGGATTTATCCAGGCCAGATCGTTTATTTCGACCGCGTCAACGGCCGCCTGCGCCTCGGCAAGTCGGCAGGCGAGCCCGGTGTCGTGAAATTGTCGCCGCAAACGCGCGTGCAAGGCATTGGCCGCGATGCGATCAACGCTATTTCCACCGACGCCATCGGGCCGTTCTTGTCGCAGCCGCTGATCGTTGAAGACGACGCGCTGGACAGTTCGCCGCATATCGTGGCGGTCCAGGACGGCCACCTGAACCTCGGCAAGGGCGACAAGGCTTATGTCCGCGGCGACCTGGCGGACGCCAGCGCGTTCCAGGTATTCCGTCCAGGCAATCCGCTCAAGGATCCAGAGACCGGCAAGGTGATCGCTAATGAAGCGCTGTACCTCGGCACCTTGAAGCTGGAGCGCAGAGGCAAGACTCCTGACGAAGCGGCTACATTCAGCGTGGTCGACACCAAGGAAGAAATGCAGGTCGGCGACCGCATCATTCCGCGTCCGGTCGAACCGATCCTGAATTATGTGCCGCATGCGCCTGCCGGCGAAGTCAACGCCCGCGTGGTCTCGGTCTACGGCGGCGTGGCGGCTGCAGCGCAGAACCAGATCCTCAGCATCAACCGCGGCAAGGCTGACAATATCGATATCGGCACCGTGCTGCAGCTGTACCGTTTCGGCAAGACCATCAAGGATCCTGCCGATCACAACAACAAGGTCAAGCTGCCGGACGAACAATACGGTACCCTGTTCATTTTCCGTGTCTTCAACCATATTTCCTATGGCCTGATCATGGAAGTCCAGAATACGGTCGACATCGGCGATATTGCCAGGTCGCCGGAATAAAGGTGTTTGCTGCTGTTGGCCACGATAAACAACGATACTCTTGATGACGATGGCGGCGGTGTAAGCGGCCGCCCGCCAGCCGCTTACACCGCAACCGACGCCGATGAGCTGGCAGCCTGGTTGCGCCTCGAGCAGACTGCCGGCGTCGGCGCGGAAACCGCGCGCCGGCTGCTGGCGGCCTTCGGCCTTCCGGCCAATATCTTTTCCTCTTCCTTTTCTGCCTTGCACAAGGTGGTGCCCGAGCGCATTGCCTATGCTTTGCTGGCGGCGCCGTCGGATGCTGTCCAGGCGCTGACAGAGCGCACCCGGGAATGGCTGCAGCAGCCTGGCAACCGGCTGCTCACGCTGGCTGACAGCAGCTACCCGCAAGCCTTGCTGGATATTTCCGATCCGCCGCTGATGCTGTACGTGAAGGGGCGCACCGAACTGCTGGAGCGGCCGGCCATGGCTGTGGTTGGCAGCCGCAACGCCACGGTCCAGGGCGTCGCCAATGCCGACCGGTTTGCTGAAATCCTCAGCCAGCGCGGCCTCACCATCATCTCCGGCATGGCTCTGGGAATAGACGCCGCCGCCCACCAGGGCGCTTTGCGCGGCGCTGCCGGCAGGCCCGAGGGCGGCAGTACGGTGGCAGTGATCGGCACCGGCGCCGACATCGTCTACCCGGCTCGCAATCGCGGCCTGGCGCACCAGATTGCCGAGGCCGGCTGCATTGTCAGCGAGTATCCGCTGGGCATGCCCGGCGTCGCCGCCAACTTCCCGCGCCGCAACCGCATCATTTCCGGCTTGGCACGCGGCGTGCTAGTAGTCGAAGCAGCGGCGCAATCCGGTTCGTTGATCACTGCCAGGATGGCGGCCGAGCAGGGACGAGACGTATTTGCGATCCCCGGTTCGATCCATTCACCGCTGTCGAAAGGCTGCCACCAGCTGATCAAGCAGGGCGCCAAGCTGGTGGAGTCGGCCCAGGATATCCTGGAGGAACTGGGCAGCTTGCAGGCGGCCGCGGCGATCCCCGCAGAACCGGCAGTCGCGCCTGACGCTGCGCCGGCTGACAGCGGCGGCCAGGAACTGCTTGCGATACTCGGGCATGATCCGGTCGGTTTTGACGAGCTGGCGGCGCGCAGCGGCAGCGATGCGGCTAGCTTGAGCGGACAGCTGCTGGAACTGGAACTGGCAGGTTTGGTAGAGGTTTTACCCGGCGCAATTTACCGCCGCGTCGGCTGATGCCGGCAAGGCAAAAGAATGATGCTATTTTGCCATTTCGGGCAGTCTGGCATAAATCTGCGATACTAGTATACGTATACCGTTGGCTGAAACGGCTTTATTGCCCGGTGTTTTTAGGCTTACCCTTGTACTTTGCTTGTCTTACCCTTACCTTAGCGATACAGTAGAACCATGTTTGAAGTCCTTGTTTATCTGTATGAAACTTATTATCGGCCCGACGCCTGCCCTGAACCGGAGGCCTTGGTCAAGAAGCTGTCGGCGATCGGCTTTGAAGAAGAAGAGATAGCCAAGGCGCTCGGCTGGCTGACGGACCTGGCGGAAACCAACCATGAGTTCGCCGACAAATACCCGCAGCAAACCGCTTTTTCTTTTGGCATCCGCATCTACGCCCAGCAAGAGATCGACGTGCTGGGCATTCCTGCGATTGGCTTCATCCAGTTCCTGGAGTCGGCCAAGATGCTCAACCCGGTGCAACGCGAGATTGTCATTGAGCGCGCGTTGACCGTCAGCGAGACTCCGGTCCCGCTCGACAAACTCAAGGTGATCGTATTGATGGTGCTATGGAGCCAAGGCAAGGAGCCGGACGGCCTGATGTTCGACGAGCTGTTTCTCGACGAAGACGACGATCCTGAGCCGCGCCAGCTGCATTAAACGCGACTTTCACCTGCTGCATGCTGGCTAGATTTCGGTCTTGCTGCTTGCGACTTTTCCAACAACCCGCTTATCATTGGCCGCATTATGCGGCGCCGGCCGTGAAACCTGCCGCGAATTACTGCTACGAGTTTGCTGCGGGAGTTTACTGATATATTACGGGTGATTTCCTGTTGGCAACTAAATTTCCGGACTGCCGCGGCGAGCCAAAGCAAAAACATGCGCTGAAATGATGCGCGCAACTTTCGAGACAACACTATGAGCAAGACCCTCATCATTGCTGAGAAACCTTCTGTCGCGAACGACATCGCGAAGACGCTCGGCGGCTTCACCAAGCACGATGAGTACTTTGAATCCGACGAATACGTCCTGTCCTCGGCGGTCGGCCACCTGCTGGAAATCGCCGTTCCCGAAGAATACGACGTCAAGCGCGGCAAATGGACTTTCACCCACTTGCCGATGATCCCGCCGCATTTTGCGCTGAACCCGATCGCCAAGACCGAGTCGCGCCTCAAGGTGCTCAACAAGCTGATCAAGCGCAAGGATGTCACCTCCCTGATCAACGCCTGCGACGCCGGGCGCGAAGGCGAGCTGATTTTCCGCCTGATCGCGCAATATACGAAAGCCAAGCAGCCGGTCAAGCGGCTCTGGCTGCAATCGATGACGCCGGGCGCGATACGCGACGGCTTCACCCACCTGCGCGAAGACAAGGACATGCTGCCGCTGGCCGACGCTGCCCGCTGTCGCAGCGAAGCGGACTGGCTGATCGGCATCAACGGCACGCGCGCAATGACCGCCTTCAATTCGAAAGAAGGCGGTTTCTATTTGACCACCGTGGGCCGGGTGCAGACGCCGACCCTGTCGATCGTGGTCGAGCGCGAAGAGAAGATCAAGAAGTTCGTGCCGCGCGATTTCTGGGAAGTGCGCGCCGAGTTTGTCTGCGCCGCCGGCATCTACGAGGGTCGCTGGCTCGATACCGCGCACAAGAAGGATGAAACTGATCCGGAAAAACGCGCCGAGCGCCTGTGGAGCAAGGCTGCCGCCGAATCCATCGTGGCTGCCTGCCGCGGCAAGCTGGGCACGGTGCGCGAAGAGTCGAAGCCGACCACCTCGATGGCGCCGGCGCTGTTCGACCTGACCAGCCTGCAGCGCGAAGCCAACTCGCGTTTCGGTTTTTCCGCCAAAAACACCCTGGGCCTGGCCCAGGCGCTGTACGAAAAGCACAAGGTGCTGACTTACCCGCGTACCGATTCGCGCCACCTGCCGGAAGATTACCTGAGCACCGTCAAGCAGACGCTGGAGACGGTATCGGAGAACAACAACTACCAGCAGTTCGCCGCGCAGATCCTGAACAAGGGCTGGGTCAAGCCGAACAAGCGCATCTTCGACAACACCAAGATCAGCGATCACTTTGCGATCATCCCGACCACGCAGGCGCCGAAGAACCTGTCGGAGCCGGAACAAAAGCTGTACGACCTGGTGACACGCCGTTTCATGGCCGTATTTTTCCCTGCCGCGGAGTTCCAGGTCACCACCCGTTTTACCGAAGTTTCCGGCCATCAGTTCAAGACTGAAGGCAAGGTCATGACGAATCCGGGCTGGCTGGCGATCTATGGCAAGGAAGCCGCGGATGAAAAGGATCCGGAAAACAGCGGCACGCTGGTTGCGGTAGCCAAGGATGAGAAGGTCAAGACCGACAAGATCACCGCCAACGGCCTGGTCACCAAACCGCCGGCGCGCTATACCGAAGCGACCTTGCTGTCGGCGATGGAAGGCGCGGGAAAACTGCTGGACGACGGCGACCTGCGCGAAGCGATGGCCGGCAAAGGCCTCGGTACGCCGGCGACGCGAGCCGCGATCATCGAAGGTTTGCTGAACGAAAAATACCTGCTGCGCGAAGGCCGGGAAATGATGCCGACCGCCAAGGCGTTCCAGCTGATGACCTTGCTGCACGGCCTCGGCGTCGACGAACTGACTGAGCCTGAGCTGACCGGCGAGTGGGAATACAAGCTGTCGCAGATCGAACGCGGCACCATCAGCCGTGAAGAATTCATGCGCGAGATCGCGCAGCTGACCCAGATCATCGTCAAGCGCGCCAAGGAATACGATAACGACACCATCCCCGGCGACTATGCGACCTTGCTGGCGCCGTGCCCGAACTGCGGCAGCGTGGTCAAGGAAAACTATCGCCGTTTCGCCTGCACCAAATGCGAATTCTCGATGAGCAAGACGCCGGGCAGCCGCCAGTTCGAAATCCCTGAAGTCGAAGAATTGCTGACCAAGCGCACCATCGGCCCGCTGCAAGGATTCCGTTCGAAGATGGGCCGTCCGTTTGCCGCGATCCTGAAGATCAGCCGCGACGAAGAGATCAAGAACTACAAGCTGGAATTCGACTTCGGCCAGAACGACGGCGAAGGCGAAGACGGCGAGGGTGTCGATTTCACCGGCCAGACCGCGCTGGGGCCTTGCCCGAAATGCGGCAACGGCGTCTACGAGATGGGCCTGGCTTACGTCTGCGAAAAATCGGTAGCGAAACCGAAGGCTTGCGATTTCCGCAGCGGCCGCATCATCCTGCAGCAGGAAATCCTGCCGGAGCAAATGGTCAAGCTGCTGAACGACGGCAAGACCGACTTGCTGCCAGGCTTCATTTCGCAGCGTACGCGCCGTCCGTTCAAGGCTTTCCTGGTCAAGGGCAAGGACGGCAAGGTCAGTTTCGAGTTTGAAGAACGCAAGGCCAAGGCGCCGCCGAAGGGCAAGGCGAAAGCCGCGGCTGTCGAAGGCGAAGAGGGCGAAGTGGCAGCGGTAGCGAAGAAGCCGGCTGTCAAGAAACCGGCGGCGAAAAAGGCCGCCCCAAAACGGGTGGTCGCCAAGCGCAAAGCTGCATAAAGCTTTGCCGGCACCTGAAGAAGCCGCTCGTTGAGCGGCTTTTTTATTGCTGCGGACAGGGCGCCGGGCACTGGCTCGGTGATTTTGCCGTGCCACCGCCGGCCATGCTTCGGCTACACTTGCTTGTCGCTTTTGCTCACCGGATATTGCCATGCCCCTGGATCATCCTACCGTCGCCCGCGCCGTGGTGCGCCAACTGGAAGCTTCGCGCATCCGCGAAGTGGCCAACGTCGGCATGGGCCGCAGCGATGTCCTGCCGTTCTGGTTCGGCGAGCCCGACCAGGTAACCCCGAGCTTCATCCGCGATGCGGCCAAGGCCGGACTGGATGACGGCGATACCTTCTATACCCATAACTATGGCATCCCGCCTTTACGGGCGGCGATCGCGGCTTATTTGTCCGCTTTGCACCAGCCCATCGGCGCCGACCGGATCGCCGTCACTTCGTCCGGTGTATCGGCGCTGATGGTGCTGTCGCAGCTGATCATCAATCCCGGCGACCGCGTGGTGGCGGTGACGCCGCTGTGGCCGAATGTCGCCGAGATTCCGAAGATCCTCGGCGCCGAGGTGACGCGGGTGGCGCTGCAGTTCGGCCATACCTGGGAGCTCGATCTGCAGCGGCTGCTGGACGCCTTGACGCCGGATACCCGCGCGGTCCTGCTGAACTCGCCCAACAATCCGACCGGCTGGGTCATGCCGCGTGAACAGCAGGAGATCGTCCTGGCGCACTGCCGCCGGCACGGCATCTGGATCGTGGCCGACGATGTCTATGAGCGGCTGGTATACACCGACCAGCCCGATGCACCGCAATGCGCACCATCCTTCCTGGATATCGCCGCTGCCGACGACCGCCTGATTTCCTCCAACAGCTTTTCCAAATCCTGGCTGATGACCGGCTGGCGGCTGGGATGGCTGGCAGCGCCGCCGGCCTTGATGACGGACATCGGCAAGCTGATCGAGTACAACACTTCCTGCGCACCCGGCTTCGTGCAGCGCGCCGGCGTAGTCGCCATCGAGCGCGGCGATGAAATCATCGGCGCCACGGTGGCCCGTTATCGCGCGGCGCGCGATTTCCTGTACCAGCGCCTGAACGCTTTGCCGGGAATTACGGCGCCGCGGCCCAAGGGTGCGATGTATCTGTTTTTCCGTGTCGACGGCGTCAGCGACAGCCTGGCGCTGTGCAAGCAGCTGGTGCGCGAGGCCGGCCTTGGCCTGGCGCCCGGCAATGCCTTCGGTCCCGAAGGCGAAGGTTATGTGCGCTGGTGTTTTGCCAGTTCGCTCGAGCGCCTGGAAGATGGCGTGCAGCGGCTGGAACGCTTTCTTTCCTCCTGATCCGGCATCCGTCCCAGCACCGGGATTCCCTGGCTAGCCGCCGCCCGGACAGTTCATTGCGGTTTTGGCAAGCAATGCAACGGTCTTGAGTTTTGGCTGGATCTGGTGCTATCATCGAAACGCGCAAACGTTTGCGCGTTCCAAATGATGGCACGACAAACATGCCGCTCAACAACAAATTTCAGGAGACTTTCGATGAATACCCGTATCCGCCTCAAGCTGATTGCCGCCACCGTGCTGGTTTGCGCACTGCCGTCCCTGCCAGCCATGGCGCAGACCGCCGCCAAACCGAAGGTTGCGCTGGTGATGAAATCGCTCGCCAATGAATTTTTCCTGACCATGGAAAACGGCGCCAAGGAACACCAGAAGGCGCATGCCGCCCAGTATGACTTGCTTGCCAACGGCATCAAGGACGAACAAGACACTTCCAACCAGATCAAGATCGTCGAACAGATGATCGTTTCCAAGGTCAACGGCCTGGTGATCGCGCCGGCCGACTCCAAGGCGCTGGTGCCTGTCATCAAGAAAGCCATCGACGCCGGCATCATCGTGGTCAATATCGACAACAAGCTGGATGACGCCGCTCTCAAGGAAAAAGGCATCACCGTGCCGTTCGTCGGCCCGGATAACCGCAAGGGCGCCAAGCTGGTCGGCGACTACCTGGCCAAGCAGATCAAGAGCGGCGACAAGGTCGGCATCATCGAAGGCGTGTCGACCACCATCAATGCGCAGCAGCGCACCCTGGGCTTCCAGGATGCAATGAGCGCGGTCGGCGCCAAGGTCGTCGGCGTGCAATCGGGCCAGTGGGAAATGGCGCCGGGCAACCAGATCGCTGCCGCCATGCTGAATGCGCATCCTGACATCAAGGCATTGTTGGCCGGTAACGACAACATGGCCCTGGGTGCAGTCGCCGCGGTCAAGGCCGCAGGCAAGACCGGCAAGGTGCTGGTGGTCGGCTACGACAACATCAACGCCATCAAGCCGATGCTGAAAGACGGCCGGGTCCTGGCGACAGCCGACCAGTTCGCTTCGCAGCAAGCGGTGTTCGGCATCGAGACGGTGTTGAAAGCGATTACCGACAAGAAAGCCCAGAACACGCTCGGCGGCACCGTCGAGACCAAGGTCGCGCTGGTGACGAAAGACAGCAAATAATCCAATTAATTGCGCAACCGCGCGGGGCAAGGTAGAAAGTACCTTGCCTTGCTCCGCCAAGCATAACTACAGCTGTCACTGCTGGAGTACAGAATGTCCAATGAATCCATGGCGGCGGCGCGCTCCGACGGGCGCGCCGCTGCATCCGCAGTTCCCATGTTGAGTTTGAGCGGCATCGGCAAGACCTATGTCGAGCCGGTCTTGAGCGATGTCTCGATCAGCATCAGCCCGGGCCAGATCCTGGCCCTGACCGGTGAAAACGGCGCCGGCAAAAGCACGCTGTCGAAAATCGTCTGTGGCCTGGTCGATCCCACCACGGGCAGCATGCTGCTCGACGGCCAGCGTTACCAGCCAGGTTCGCGCAAGGAAGCCGAACATCTCGGCATCCGCATGGTGATGCAGGAACTGAACCTGATCCCGACTCTGAGCATTGCTGAAAACCTGTATTTCAACCAGCTGCCGCATCGCTTCGGCTGGATCGACAAGGCCAGGCTGGCAGAGGATACGCGGATCCAGATGGCGGCGGTAGGATTGACCGACCTCGACCCCTGGACGCCGGTCGGCGAACTGGGCGTGGGCCACCAGCAAATGGTGGAAATCGCGCGCAACCTGATCGGCAGCTGCCGCTTGCTGGTGCTCGACGAGCCGACCGCCATGCTGACCAGCCGCGAAGTCGAACTGCTGTTTACGCAGATTGCCCGGCTGCAGTCGGAAGGCGTTGCCATCATCTATATTTCGCATCGGCTGGAAGAGCTGAAGCAGGTGGCCGACCGCATTGCCGTATTGCGCGACGGCCAGCTGGTGTGCGACGACGCCATCGGCGGCTACAGCACCGATGCGCTGGTGCAGCTGATGGTCGGCCGCGCCGCCGAAGCCGAGCTGGATCTTGGCCACCGCACCATCGGGGCGCCGTTGCTGCGCGTGCGCAATATCGGACGCGGCAAGGCGGTTGCGCCGACTTCATTCGATTTGCGCGCCGGCGAGATCCTCGGCGTTGCAGGTCTGATCGGCTCCGGCCGCACCGAATTGCTGCGCCTTGTTTTCGGCGCCGACCGGGCCGACCAGGGCGAGGTGTTCATCGGCGATCAAGCGCAGCCAGCAAAAATTTCTTCGCCGAAAGACGCCATCGCCGCCGGCATCGCCATGATCACCGAAGACCGCAAGAGCCAGGGTTTGCTGCTGCCGCAATCGATCGGCTTGAACACGACGCTGGCCAAGCTCTCGGCGGTCAGCAGATTCGGCGTGCTTGACCAGCAAGCTGAAGCCGGGGTCGCCGGCGATTACATCAAGCGCCTGCGGATCCGCTCGCGCAACGGCATGCAGGCGGCAGGAGAACTGTCCGGCGGCAACCAGCAGAAGGTGGTGATTGCGCGCTGGCTGTACCGCGATTGCCCGATCATGCTGTTCGACGAACCGACCCGCGGCATCGACATCGGCGCCAAGTTCGATATCTACAAGCTGCTGGCCGAACTGTCGCGCCAAGGCAAGGGACTGCTGATCGTATCGAGCGACCTGCGCGAACTGATGCTGATCTGCGACCGCATCGCAGTGATGAGCGCCGGCAAGCTGGTCGACACGTTCGAGCGCGGCCAGTGGAGCCAGGAGACGATCCTGGCGGCGGCCTTCAGCGGCTACATGAACGGCAACGGCAACGCTCCTGCAGACACTGCAGCCGTGCAAGCTGCCTGAAGTCCTTAACCTATCCGAAAATCATGACAACACTTTCTTTTACCCGAAGCATGTCCGGCCTGAAGAATTACCTGGGCCTGATCGGCGCGCTGCTGGCCATGTGCGTGCTGTTCTCCATCCTGAGCGAAAATTTCCTGACCGCCGCGACCTTCACTACCTTGTCCAACGATATCCCGACGCTGGTGGTGATGGCGGTCGGCATGACGTTTGTGCTGATCATCGGCGGCATCGACCTGTCGGTGGGTTCGGTCATGGCGCTGGCGGCTTCGGTGCTGTCGATGGCGATGGTGCGCTGGGGCTGGCCCCTGTTCGCGGCCGCCACGCTGGGCGTGCTGGTGGCCAGCTTGTGCGGCATGCTGACCGGCCTGATTTCGGTCGGCTGGCGCATTCCTTCGTTTATCGTCTCGCTGGGTGTGCTGGAAATGGCGCGCGGCCTGGCTTACCAGGTCACCAACTCGCGTACCGAATATATCGGCAGCGCGGTGGACGGCATCAGTTCGCCTATCCTGTTCGGCATGTCGCCGGCTTTCCTGTCTGCCATCCTGATCGTCGTCATCGGCCACCTGGTATTGACCAAGACCGTGCTGGGACGCCACTGGATCGGCATCGGCACTAATGAAGAAGCGGTGCGCCTGTCCGGCATCAATCCGCGGCCCAGCAAGGTGCTGGTGTTCGCCCTGATGGGTTTGCTGGCCGGCGTCGGCGCCTTGTTCCAGGTATCGCGGCTGGAGGCGGCCGACCCGAATGGCGGCGTCGGCATGGAGCTGCAAGTGATTGCGGCGGTGGTGATCGGCGGCACCAGCCTGATGGGCGGGCGCGGCTCGGTGATCAGCACCTTCATCGGCGTGCTGATCATCTCGGTGCTGGAAGCGGGCCTGGCGCAGGTCGGCGTCAGTGAACCGATGAAACGCATCATTACCGGCCTGGTGATTGTCGCTGCCGTGGTGCTCGATACTTACCGCCGCCGCGGCGAACGTTCCACGCATTAAACTACCGCCCGCAACCAGGCATTGAGTAAATAACATGGCAACCATCAAGGATGTAGCGCGCACGGCCGGGGTTTCATACACCACGGTTTCGCACGTCCTGAACCAGACCCGGCCGGTCAGCGCCGACGCCCGGGCGCGAGTGCTGGCGGCGGTGGAGTCGATGGCTTATGTGCCGAGCGCGCTGGCGCGTTCCTTGAAAAGCAAGGCTACCGGCAGTATCGGCCTGATCATCCCGAACAACACCAATCCGTATTTTTCGGAAGTGGCGCGCGGCATCGAAGACAGTTGTTATGCCGCCGGCTACAGCGTCATCCTGTGCAACTCCGACGACGATCCGGCCAAGCAGCGCGATTACCTGAACGTATTGCTGACCAAGCGCTGCGATGGCCTGATCGTGGCTACGCTGGCGCAGACCGACGGCGAACTGCTGCGCAAGATGAAGGTGCCGACGGTGCTGCTGGACCGTGCGCCGAAGGACATGGCGATCGACCTGGTGGCGGTCGACAACGCCGCCGGCGGCGTGCTGGCGGCCCGGCACCTGCTTAGCCTGGGTCGGCGCCGCATCGCCTGCATCGGCGGCCCGCAGGACATCGCCATTTCGCGCGAGCGGATCGGCGGCCTGCGCCAGACTTTGCTGGCTGCCGGCGTCGAATTGCCGGAGGCGCTGCTGGCCTATGCCGATTTCACCAGCGCCGGCGGCTACCTGGCGGCGCGCAGCCTGCTGGCGCGCTTTGCATCCCTGCCTTCGCAAGCGCCGGACGCGATTTTTTGCTGTAATGACCTGATGGCGATCGGCGCGCTGCGTGCCGCGGCTGAGCTCGGCATCGCGGTGCCGCAAGTGCTGGCGGTGGTGGGCTTCGACGATATCGACCTGGCCCAGTTTGTCCATCCGACCCTGACCAGCGTCGCCCAGAATACCCGCAGGCTGGGCCAGCTCACGGCTGAATGCCTGCTGCAGCGGATCGCAACGCCCGACCGCCCTTTGCAACGGTTGTCGATTGCGCCCGAATTGCATGTCCGCGGTTCGACCGTGGCGTCGTGACGGCTTGAATTTCAGTTTCCTTTTTTAGTAATCCTTATTTAAAGAACGCACATGATCGTCATCATCGGCAGTATCAACATGGACCTGGTGCTTAACGTGCCGCGCATGCCGCATCCCGGTGAAACCCTTTCCGGCGGGCGCTTCCAGACCATCTCGGGCGGCAAGGGCGCGAACCAGGCAGTCGCTTGCGCGCGCCTCAGCGCCGACGACGTCAAAGTGGCGATGGTGGCTTGCCTCGGCGACGATGCGTTCGGGACGGAACTGCGCGCCGCCTTGCGCAACGACGGCATCGACGACAGCCATGTCAGCACGATCAGCGGCGAAGCATCGGGCGTGGCTTCGATCCTGGTCGACGCCAGCGGCCAGAACAGCATCGTGCTGGCGGCCGGCGCCAACGACGCCTTGAGCCCGGCCCATATCGATGCCGCGCGCGGCTTGATCGAACAGGCGCGCATCGTCGTCCTGCAGCTGGAAACGCCGCTGGCAGCCGTACGCCACGCAATCGGGCTGGCGCATCAGCTGGGCAAGATCGTGGTGCTCAATCCGGCGCCGGCGCCGGCGCAAGCCTTGCCAGCCGATTTGCTGGCGCAGGTGGAATACCTGATCCCGAATGAAATCGAGGCGGCCATGCTGGCCGGCCTGAATGCCGCCAGCCTGGATAACGACGCCGCCATCGAAGCCGCAGTCGCAAAGTTGCGCGCCGATGGCAGCAGCAATGTGCTGGTCACCTTGGGCGAGAAAGGCGTTTATGCTGCGCTGTCGTCAGGCTCGGTCCATTTTGCGGCGCAGCCGACCAAGGCGGTGGACACCACCGCTGCCGGCGATACCTTCATTGGCGGTTTTGTCGCCGCGCTGGCGGAAGGCCGCAGCGAAGCCGACGCTATCGCCTTCGGCCAATGCGCAGCGGCCTTGAGCGTGGCCCGCGTCGGCGCGCAAACCTCGATTCCTTATCGCCGCGAACTGGAGGCTTGAGATGAAGAAGAGTCCATTGCTGAATATCGCGTTGTCGCAACTGATCGCATCGCTCGGCCATGGCGAAAGCGTGGTGATCGGCGACGCCGGCCTGCCGGTGCCGCCTGGCGTGCCGCTGATCGACCTGGCGCTGACGCGCGGTGTGCCCGGTTTCATGGTTACGCTGGAAACCGTGTTGACTGAAATGCAGGTCGAACACCATGTGCTGGCCGATGAACTGCCATTGCACAGCCCGCAGCTGGCGCAGCAGATCGAGGCGCTCGGCCTGCCCGACAAGCGGACTTTGTCGCACGCCGATTTCAAACGCATGACGCACAGCGCAAAGGCGGTCATCCGCACTGGCGAGTTCACGCCGTATGCCAATATCATCCTGGTTGCAGGCGTGGTTTTTTGACAATATTTGTACCGCATGGCTGACAAGCCGGCGTCGGCAGGTACAATAAAGCCATGAATATCTCATTGCCCGAACTGGAACAAGCCATCAATTACTGGCGTCTGCAACGGCCTGCGGTAGGAGAAGAATGCGCATTGTCCCCCGAGGTCAATGCGCTCGCCGATGTATATGCCCTGATGATCATCAACCACAGCAGCAGCGTGGCGCTGGCCTCCATGGACAGCGTGGCGCAGCAGCTGATCGGCGCCTGGCGCCAGCACATGCTGGATATCAGCGCCGCCGCCAGGTCAGTGGGTTAAGTGGCGGGCCTGCCGTTTGGGCGCAGCTGCCGCGTCCGGTTTGGCCATGGGCGGCAAGTCCGCCGGCCTGGCCGGCTTGCCTGCGTAGTCCGTGCTGAGCACGGCGTTGACCGCACTCTCGCTCATCCCTTGTAATCGCAACCATTGACCGACTAGGCCTGCCAGCCTGTCCAGCGCAATCCTGTGGGTGGCGTCGGTCTTGCCGTAGAGCCAGTCGGAAAACGCCATGAAGTTGGCGAACGGCGAATCGCCCAGCAGGATCGGCAGCGTATGGGCGAAGCGGCCTGAATTGGCGACCAGGTCCCAGTAGCGCGAAAACCGCTGCAGGCGCTGCATGGTGGGAAAGTCGATCTTGCTGGTGGCGAGGATGGTGTAGGGCGGATGCGGGTCGAAGACCAGGCCGTAAGGCTCGGTGTGGCGGATGATCGGCGTGCCGCGCAGGCGCTTGAGGATGCCGAACTGGATTTCGTGCGGCTGCAGCGCCACCAGGCGGTCGAAGCCGCTGGCGAAACTGGCGACATCTTCGCCCGGCAGGCCGGCGATCAGGTCGACATGCAGGTGGGCCTGCGATTGCTGCATCAGCCAGCGGATGTTTTCCGCTGCCTTTTCGTTGTTTTGCCTGCGGCTCACCAGCGCCTGCACTTCGGGATTGAAGCTCTGGATGCCGATTTCAAATTGCAAGGCGCCGGGCGGGAATTGCGCAATCGATTCCTTCAATGCATCCGGCAGATGATCCGGCACCAGCTCGAAATGGGCAAACACAGGATCGTCCGGATTGGCCGCCAGCTTGTCGAGGAAGAACTGCAAGATCTTCAGGCTGGTCTTGACGTTCAGGTTGAAGGTGCGGTCGACGAACTTGAACAGCCGTGCGCCGCGCGCATGCAGCGACTCCATCTCGGCCAGGAATGCATCGAGCGCAAACGGCCAGGCTGTCTTGTCCAGCGCCGACAGGCAGAATTCGCATTTGAACGGACAGCCGCGCGAAGCTTCCACGTACAAGGTGCGATGGGCGATGTCATGGTCGCTGTACAAGCTGTACGGCAGCACGATATCGGCCATCGGCGGCTGTACTCCGGCATGGACTTTCATCAGCGGCTTCGGACCGTGCAGGATCTGCCGGCACAGTTGCGGCAAGGTGACGTCGCCCCAGCCTGTCACCAGGTAATCGGCGAGCTGGACGATCTGCTGTTCGGCCGATTCGTAGGACACTTCCGGTCCGCCCAAGACAATCACCATGTCCGGCGCGACCCGCTTCAGCATCGCCACCACCTTGGTGGTTTCCTCGATATTCCAGATATACACGCCGAAGCCGACGATGGTGACGCCTGTCTCGGCCTTGTGCGCCAGCAGCTTCTCGACGATGTCGGCGGTCTTGGCGCCGATGACGAATTCGTGCAGCTGCGTGGCTTCGCGCAGATCACTCATGTTGGCCTGCAGATAGCGCAGCCCGAGCGAGGCGTGGGAATAACGCGCATTGAGCGTGGACAGCAGGATGGTCATAGGTGGCTAGCGAAAAGATTGGCGGCAGAAACTGCGGGATGCTGCATTTTACGCCTGCCGACCTGGATGTCCCCCTAAGCTTTTAGGGGAATTGCCAAATTGACACAGTCAAGCTTGTTCACGAATATTGAAATAAATCGTCGCGGGCGGAGAAACACTGTTT
The DNA here is from genome assembly GCF_038896935.1 of Collimonas rhizosphaerae. NCBI lineage: Bacteria > Pseudomonadati > Pseudomonadota > Betaproteobacteria > Burkholderiales > Oxalobacteraceae > Collimonas > Collimonas rhizosphaerae. The sequence continues at coordinate 98,144 of NZ_JBANDC010000006.1, read as the reverse complement.
TGCAACTAATTTCCAGTTGCAATTTTCAGGGAAGGGCAGGATAATCAAATGACTAAAGCCGATAAATTGCGCAGCCGGGCTGCATCCGTTCCAGCAGACTTTACATGGCATGAGCTGGTTAGCCTGCTCAGCACATACGGGTTTATCGAGTTTTCAGACAAGGGCGGGTCTTATCGCTGTTTTAGAACCGCTGCGGGCCTTAAGATTTTTGTGCATAAGCCCCATCCAGGCAATATCGTGAAAAGATATTTATTGTTAAAGGTCAACGGCAAGCTGAAAGAGTACGGTTTGACGAACGCCAGCGAGGAATGCAATGAGCGACAAAATACTCAGCTATAAAAATTATTCGGGCTCGATCGAGGTCAGCATCGAGGATGGCTGCCTGCATGGCGAGATATTGTTTATCAATGATCTTGTCAGCTACGAAGCGGAAAATGTCAGGGAGCTGCAAGCTGCATTTGCAGAAGCGGTGGATTCTTATCTGGACAAATGCCGGCGCGAGGGCCTGGAACCGGACAAGCCCTGCAGCGGCACGTTTAACGTCCGCCTCACGCCTGAACTGCATCGTAACGCCAGTGTGGCGGCGGCAGGGAAGGGGCAGTCCCTGAACGACTTCGTGAAAGACTGCGTCAGCGATGGCGTATCGGCGGCGATCAACAAGGATCCCGGTTCTACGCCGGACCGCAGTCACCTGCGCCCGGTGCCTGCCAAGGCCCGGCGCAACGCCGGATAAGGCAAATTCTTAACGCTGGTTCAGAGCTTTGGTTACCAGCAGCACGGGGATCAAGCCTACGGCTACAATCGTCAATGCCGGCAGCGCCGCTTCGCCGAGCCGCTCGTCGCGCGCCAGGTTGTGCGCGATTACCGCCAGCGTATCTGTATTGAATGGCCGCAGCAGCAGGGTGGCAGGCAACTCCTTGACCACATCCACGAACACCATCAGGAACGCAGTCGCCATCGAGCGCCACAGCAGCGGAGCGTGCAGGACGCGGGCGATGCGCCAGCCGCTGCTGCCAAGAGTGCGGGCTGCTTCGTCAAGGGTGGCTGGGATGCGCGCATAGCCGGCCTCTATCGATTGCACGGCAACCGCGCTGAAGCGCACCAGGTAGGCATACAGGATGCCGAACGAAGTCGCCGTCACCAGGATCCCGACCTGGTTTTGCGGCGACAGCGCTTGCAGCCAGGCCAGCGGCAGCAAGATGCCGACCGCGATCACCGAGCCGGGCACGGCATACCCCATCGCTGCCATGCGAGTGAGCAGGCGCAACAGCCATAGCTTGAACGGGGGCAGGCCGCGGCTGCGCTGCACATAGCTGAGCGCGAGCGCCACTGCTACCGCCAGCACCGCTGCGATGGCGCCGAAGCGGAAACTGTTCCAGGCCCAGCCGGCGTAACGCAGCAGGTCGACGCCGCTGGTCAGGTAGGGATCGCTTTCCTGGTGGAGGAATTCGCGCCACATCAAACGCAGCAAGATCAGCACCGGCAACACGAACCCGAGCGCAATCGGCAAACCGCATACCAGCCACGCCAGCAAACCTCGCCAGCCAGACAAGGGAGCAAGCCGGGTTTCGGGTGCACCGCCGCGTTGCCCTCGTACGCTGGAAAAGCGCATGCGCTGCTGGCCCTTGCGCTCGACCCACAGCAACAGCGCGACGATAGCCAGCAATACCGAGGCCAGTTGCGCCGCCGCCATCTGACTGTCCATGACCAGCCATGCTTTATAGATGCCAGTGGTAAAAGTGCTCAAGCCAAAATAGGCGCCGACGCCATAGTCGGCCAGGGTTTCCATCAGCGCCAGCGCGGCGCCGGCCATCAGCGCCGGCCGCGCCAGCGGCAGCGCCACGTGCCGGATGCGCGCGGCCAGGGGCATGCCCAGCAAGCGCGCGGCTTCCATGAGATGGACTCCGCGTTCGTTCAAGGCGCTGCGCGCCAGCAGGTAGGTATAGGGATAGAGCGTAAAGATGAACAGGAAGATCGCGCCCGGCAGGCTGCGTATTTCCGGCAGGCGCAGGCCGGGGATAAGCTGGCGCAAGCTGCTCTGCAGCACGCCACTGTACTGGAGGAAGTCAGTGTAGGCGTAGGCCGACACATAGGCAGGCATCGCCATCGGCAGCAGCAGCGCCCACTGGAAAAAACGGCGGCCGCGGAATTCGAACAGGCTGACCGCGACTGCCGTGGCGGCGCCGACCACGACTACGCCGGCAGTTACCGCCAGCGCCAGCCAGGCCGAGGTGGCCAGGTAAGCCGGCAATACTGTCTGCATCTGTTGCGACAGCAGGGCGATCGCCTGCGCATCCAGCCGAAGCCAGGCGCCGCCGATGCCGAGCAGGGGGAGTGCGATCAACAGTGCGATGAGAGCGATCAGTGGCATGTATATGGAAGCAGGAAATTACGGGATGCAAACGGGAGTACGGTAAACTACGGCTTTCCGCTGCTGGCTTTGCACTGCAAGCGCGGCTTCATCCCGAGCAACCGAATTGTAACCAGCCTCACTTATCCGTTTCCCATGTTTCTCACCCTCGATCAAGTCAGTGTCAGTTATCCAGGCGCGCCGGCACCGGCGGTGCAAGCCGTGTCGCTGCAGCTCGCCGCCGGCCAGCTCGGCGTGCTGATCGGCCCTTCGGGCAGCGGCAAGACCAGCTTGCTGCGCGCGATCGCCGGCCTGGAGCAGGCGCAGGGCGGGAGAATTTCCCTGGGGCAGGTGCTGCTGGATGGGCCCGAGACCAGGATTGCCGCCGAGCGGCGCCGTATCGGCATGGTGTTCCAGGATTTTGCCTTGTTCCCGCATCTGGACATTGCCGCGAATATCGGCTTTGGCTTGCATGACGCGTCGCGCCAGCAGCGCTTGCGGCGGGTCGATGAGATGCTGGCCCTGGTGGGACTGGAAGGTTCGCAGGAAAAATATCCGCATCAACTGTCGGGCGGCCAGCAGCAGCGGGTGGCGCTGGCGCGCGCCTTGGCGCCGGAGCCGCGCCTGCTGTTGCTGGACGAGCCGTTTTCCAGCCTCGACATCGAATTGCGCGAGCGCCTGGCGCAAGACGTGCGCCAGATCCTGAAGCAGGCCGGCATCACGGCGCTGATGGTGACGCACGACCAGCTGGAAGCATTCGCGATAGGTGACGTGGTAGGCGTGATGCAGCATGGCCACCTGGAGCAATGGGCGGCGCCCTATGATCTGTACCATCGCCCGGCGACGCGCTTTGTCGCCGATTTCATCGGCCATGGCGTATTGCTGCCAGGCCGCCTGGTCCAGCACGATGGACGGCCGGCGGTAGCGACTGCCTTGGGCGACTTGCAGGACGTCAGCGCCGCAGCCCTGCAGCATATCCAGGCGCACGGGCCTGCTCCGTTCGACGTGTTGCTGCGCGCGGACGATATCGTGCATGACGACGCTTCGCCGTTCAAGGCGCGCATAAAGCGCAAGTCTTTCCGCGGCGCTGAATTCCTGTACACGCTGCAGCTGGCGAGCGGCCAGGAGCTGCTGGCATTGGTGCCGTCGCATCACGACCATGCCGTCGACGAATGGATTGGCATCAAACTGGATGTGAGCCACGTGGTGACCTTCCCTTTATCAATTGCATGACTTTTCGGATAAATAATCATCATGGCGCAATATATTGTGGTCGGCCTGGAGTTTGGCGTGGTGCTGATGGTAGGGCTGGCGATTTACATGATCAGGAAAAAATAGATCGTGCACCGGCATGAAAAGGGCTGGCGCATCGCGCGCCAGCCCTTGCTCCAATCCTGGCCTCCTATTATTTGTAGTTGGCGCGGTCCAGCAATTGCTGGACTTTCTGCTGGTTGCGGCCCACTGCGGAAACGTCGATCACTTCCGCCTTGTACGGACCGAGCGCATCCGGCGCCGGATTGCCGCTCTTCACGCCTTTGACTGCCGGCGATTCGTTATTACCTTCGGCGAAATAGCGCTGCGCGTCGTCGCTGGACAAATACTCCAGGAACTTGACCGCAGCCTCGCGATGCGGCGCGTTCTTGGCGACGCCGGCGCCGGCGATGTTGACATGGGCGCCGGTGGTTTTCTGGTTAGGCCAGATCACCGCCACTTTTTTCATGACTTCGATATCTTCCGGCTTGCTCGATTTCATCAGCCGCGCCACGTAGTAGGAATTCGAAATCGCCACGCCGCATTCGCCGGAGGCGACCGCCTTGATCTGGTCGGTGTCGCCACCCACCGGCGAGCGTGCCTGGTTGGCGACATAACCCTTGAGCAGCGCTTCCGTCCCGGCTTCGCCATGGTGCTCCAGCAAGGAGCCGAACAGCGACACATTGTAGGGATGCGAACCGGAGCGGGTGCACAGCTTGCCCTTGTTCTTCGGATCGGCCAGCGCTTCGTAGGTCTCGACGTCTTGCGGCTGGACGTTTTGCCTGTTGTAGACGATCACGCGGGCGCGAGTCGAAAAACCGAACCACTGCGATCCTTTGCCATTGTCCTTGCCGCGCAGGTTGGCCGGGATGCGTTCGTCGAGGATGGCCGATTTCACCGGCTGGAACAAGCCGTCTTGTTCCGCCCGCCACAGGCGCGCCGCATCCACCAGCAAGATCACGTCGGCCGGACTGGCCGCGCCTTCGCTCTTCAGGCGCGCAACGGTGCCGGCGTCGTCGCCGTCGACGCGGTTGATCTTGATGCCGGTAGCCTTGGTGAAATTGCCATACAGCGCTTCGTCGGTTTGATAGTGGCGCGCCGAATACAGGTTCAGCACCTGCTCTTGAGCGATAACGGTAGCTGAACTGGCGGCCAGCACGGCGCTGGCGATGAGAGAGCGCAACAACATGGAGACTCCTGTTTTGGTGATCGAATGATAATTCATTGCCTGTAACAAATAGTTACATTTGGGGCTTGGCTAATATATCACAAATGAGAATCGTTACTGTTTATGATGGTTTGATGACATATCGGCTGTGGCCGCTGCCGTCCGCCGCTATCGGTTAATATGATTGCTCTTCCCTACACAAGACGGGCGCCAAATGAGCAATGCAACCACTTCCAAAGCACGAATCCGTACTAAAACCAAAGCCGAGTCCGTCACCCCGCGGGTGGCGCTGGTATTGCAGGGCGGGGGTGCGCTGGGGGCATATCAGGCCGGGGTTTATCATGCGATGCATGAAAACGGGCTGACGCCGGACTGGGTGGTGGGAACTTCGATCGGCGCCATCAATGCCGCGATCATCGCCGGCAATGAGCGCGATATGCGCTTATCGCGGCTCAAGGAATTCTGGGAGCAGGTCGGCCATGGCGACCTGATGGACCTGGGCAAGGTCACCGACAGCGCGCGCCAGTTCAACACCTGGTGGACCACCACCGACGTCACTGCGCGCGGCGTGCCGGGATTTTTCTCGCCGCGTTCGCCGAATCCTTTCGTGCTGGGCTGGCCGGTGCCGGCCGAGAAAGCCAGCTTTTACGACACCACCCCGCTGGCGGAAACGCTGTCGCGCCTGGTCGATTTCAAGCACCTGAACAATCCGGGCGGCATGCGCCTGACCGTCAGCGCGATGAAGGTCGCTTGCGGCAGCCTGGTCAACTTCGATTCGCAGGAAAGGACCATCGGCGTCGAGCACATCATGGCCAGCGGCGCCCTGCCGCCCGGCTTTGCGCCGGTGCGGATAGACGGCGACCTGTACTGGGACGGCGGCCTGTATTCGAATACGCCGCTGGAAGTGGTGCTGGACGACGAATCCAAGACTGACATCGATGGCAACACCTTGTGCGTCATGGTGGATCTGTGGAGCGCCAACGGTCCCGAGCCGGTGACCCTGGACCAGATCACGAACCGCCAGAAAGACGTGACCTTTGCCTCCCGTTCGGAGCGCCACATCGAAAACTACTTGCGCATGTATCAACTGCGGCGCGCCGCGCAAGCGCTGTACGACAAGCTGCCGCCTGAGCTGCGCAGCAAATCGGACCTCAAGGAATTCAAGGGCCTGCATGACAACAGCACGATCCATATCGTGCGCCTGCGCTATAGCGGCCATGACTGGAACATGCCGTCCAAGGACATCAATTTTTCGCGCGGCTCAATCGAATGGCGTTGGGAACAAGGCTACTCCGACGCCATGCAGGCCGCCGAGCGTGTCAAAGCCAATGGCGACACTTTCGGCGATTCCGACGCCGGCCTGGTGGTGCACGAACTGGTCATGCCGCCGGTGAGCTGATGACGGCTGCTTCCGTGCTGCGCCGGCTGACGCTGGCGCTGCTGCTGGCGGGCGCGGCATCCCAGGCCAGCGCCACCACGGGGCTGGACAGCCAGCAATGCGCGCTGCTCAAGCAACACGTATTGCGACCTGGGGCGCCGGTTGACTGCCCGCAGCTGCAAGTGGTCCGTTTCTCTTATCTCGACTTTGACCAGGTGCGCCACGACGACGGCGAGATCATGGTCATGGCAGCGGTTGCGCCCCAAGTAAAAGCGCTGTTCGACGAGCTGCTCAAGCGCCGCTTCCCGCTTGCGCAGGCCCGCCTGATGGAGCATTATCAAGGCAACGACGACGCCTCGATGGCGGACAACAACACTTCTGCCTTCAATGACAGGCCGATTACCGGCGGCGGAGCGGTGTCCTTGCATGCCTACGGTTTGGCGATCGATATCAATCCTTTGCAAAACCCGTATGTGCGGCGCGATGCGCAAGGCCGGCTGGCCTACAGTCCGCCGGCCGGGCAAGCTTTCGGCGAACGCATCGCCGGCCGGGCGGGGAGCAGCGAGCAAGTTGTGGAACTATTTGCGCAGCATGGTTTTCTGACCTGGGGCGGGGATTGGAAAAAGCCCATCGATTACCAGCATTTCCAGGTCAGCCGCAAGCTGGCGGAACGGCTGGCGAAACTGCCGGCGCCGCAGGCGCGCCAGCTGTTTGAAAGCACGGTGGTTGCCTACCGTGCTTGCCGTACCGGCCATGGCGGCAAACCGAAAGACAGGAAGGTTTGCGCTGCCGTGGCGAGCTAGCAGCCGATCATCCTAAGTCCGACAGGCTGCTAGGGACTGTTAAATTTGGCAGGAGGCAGATTCACATTTTGCTCATAGAATGTGCAATATTGCCATATTGATAGCAAGAGTTGATTTGTCCACACAGGAGAAGGCCATGTTTTCGTTTCATGAACAGTTTGCCGCAGCAACCAAAGCGCATTTCGAAGCCCAGTTGGCATTGCTCAATACCCTGACTACAAAAACCTTTGAGGGCGTTGAAAAAGTCATCGAACTCAACATCAACGCGACCAAGGCTTCGCTGGAAGAATCCGGCGGCGCCGCCAAGCAGCTGCTGAGTGCCAAGGATCCGCAGGAATTCCTCAACATCTCTGCGGCCCAGGCCAAGCCTGGCGCCGAAAAGGCTGCAGCCTACGGCCGTCACCTGGCTAGCATTGCTTCCGGCACCCAGGCCGAATACACGCGTGCCGCAGAAGCGCAATTGGCGGAAACCAGCCGCCGCATCAATGCCTTGATTGAAGAAGTCAGCAAGAACGCGCCGGCCGGTTCCGAAAATGCGATCGCGATCCTGAAATCAGTGATCAGCAACGCCAATGCCGGTTATGAGCAGCTGACCAAGAATGCCAAGCAGGCGGTGGAAACGCTGGAAGCCAACCTGAACAACGCCGGCGCGCAGCTGACCAAGGCGGCGACGCCGCGCAGCAAGAAGTAAGTCCTCGCTTGCCGATCCAGGAAAAAGGCCGCTGATGCGGCCTTTTTTCATATTGGCAGGTCGCGGTCCCAGGCCGGCACTTCGCCGAACTGCTGCGCCAGGAAATCAACAAAGGTGCGCACTTTGGCCGAGAGGTGCTGGCGGCTCGGATACACCGCGTGGACCGCCAGGGCGTCGCCGTGGTAATCGGTGAGGATCGGCTGCAGGCGGCCGTCGCGGATGGCGTCGCCGATGATGAACGTCGGCTCGCGGATGATGCCCATGCCGGCTACCGCCGCCGCCATCAGCAGATCGCCGTTATTGCAATGCAGGCCGCCGCCGACGCGCACCGTATGGACCTTGCCGTCGCGCTGCAGGCGCCATTCATTGCCTGGCTGCATATAGGCGTAGGTCAGGCAGGCATGCCGGGCCAGGTCGTCAGGATGCTGCGGCACGCCGTGCTGCGCCAGATAAGCCGGGGCAGCGCAGGTCAGCACATGCGCCTTGGCCAGCTTGCGCATCACCAGGCTGGAGTTTTGCAGGCGGCCGATGCGGATCGCCAGGTCGAAACCTTCTTCGACCAGGTCGACAATGCGGTCGGACAAGGTCACATCCAGTTCCACATTCGGATACCGCTGGGCATACAGCGGCAGCAGCCGGCCCAGGTGGTTGACGGAGAAAGATACCGGCGCGTTGACGCGCAACACGCCGCTCGGGTTGGCGGCATGCATGCCGGCCGCCAGCGTGGCTTGCTCAAGATCGGCCAGCACCTGCTTGCAGCGCTCCAGGTAAGCGCTGCCGGTATCGGTCAGACTGAGGCGGCGCGTGCTGCGGTTCAGCAGGCGCGCGCCCAGGTATTGCTCGAGGTCGGCGATGTGCCGCGTCACCGAGGGATTGGACAGGTTCAGGATCCGCGCCGCGCCCGACAAGCTGCCGGTTTCAGTCACTTTGACAAATACTTTCATCGCCTCGAACAGATTCATCGCAGTGCCTTATTATTTTGGAATTCGGAAATGTTATTTCAATAAAACATGATTTTTCTTTTGATTGCAAGAATATATAGTCGAATACGATCCATCAATTCCCTTGGCTTTTAACCATTTCTTGTGAAAGTAATACCATGAACAATCCAAGCGCCTATGCCGCCACCCTGCTCAGGCTGACCCTGGGCATCGCGCTGCTGGCCCATGCTTACCTGAAAGTGTTTGTCTTCACTTTGCCGGGCGCCGCCGCTTTCTTCGCCAGCCAGGGTTTCCCGGCATGGTCGGTATATCCTGTGGTGGCGGTCGAAGTGCTGACCGGGATCGCCATGGCGCTCGGCCTACAGGCGCGGATTGCCGCGGTGATTTCGCTGCCGGTGCTGTTGGGCGCATTATCGGTACACGCCGGCAACGGCTGGGTGTTCACCAGCCCTAACGGCGGCTGGGAATATCCGGCTTTCATGGTGGCGGCCGCCATTTCGGTAGCCTTGCTGGGCAACGGCGCATTTGCGCTGGGCGGCAGCCAGGCGGGTAAATAAATTTTTTTGGAAGAGATCAAGATGAGCACCATTGCCACCCGCATGCCGGCGATTTTCTTCGGCCACGGCAGCCCGATGAATGCACTTGAAGACAACCGCTACACCGCTGCATGGGCCGAGCTTGGCGCCCGCGCCGCCAAGCTGCGGCCGAAGGCGATCCTGTCGGTGTCGGCGCACTGGTACACGCGCGGCACCGGCGTCACGGCAATGGCGCAGCCGAAGACCATCCACGATTTCGGCGGTTTTCCGCAAGCGCTGTTTGACGTGCGTTATCCGGCGCCGGGCGATCCGCAGCTGGCGGCGCAGGTGCGCGACCTGCTGGCGCCGGTGGCGGTTGCCATGGACCACTCATGGGGGCTCGACCACGGCACCTGGTCGGTGCTGGCCAAGGCTTTTCCCAAGGCCGACGTGCCGGTGATACAGCTGAGCATCGACGCTACCCAGCCGGCGCAGTTCCACTTCGACCTGGGCCGCAAGCTTGCCGTCTTGCGCGAACAAGGCGTGCTGATTATCGGCAGCGGCGACGTGGTGCACAACCTGCGCCTGATGAACCGCAGCCAGGCTGCGCCGGTGCATGGCTGGGCCCAGCGCTTCAACGACCATATCCGGGAAAGCCTGGTGAACGGCGACATGCAGGCGCTGATCGACTATGCCGACCAGGGCCAGGATGCGCAACTGTCAGTGCCGACGCCGGAGCACTACCTGCCATTGCTGTACATCGCCGGCGCCAAGCAGGACGACGAGAAGATGACGATTGCCGTGGATGGCATCGACATCGGCTCCATCAGCATGCTGACCGCCGTGGCCGGCGCTGCCTGAGGCGGAGCCCTGGCAGGATTATTCCTTGCCCTTCACCGGCTTGGGATAATCCTTCATCACGTCGATCGGCTGGGCGTAGGCTGAATCCCATGTCTGTTGATGCAGGTCGGCGATGCGTTTTGCCATCTTTTCATTGCGTAGCACGATTTCCAGGTTGCGCGACAGGTCCAGGTAACCGCCGCTCCAGTTGCTGGTGCCGATCCACGCTACCTGGCCGTCTATCGCCATGGTTTTGCTATGGATGACCCGGGCGAATGGAATGAAGCCGCTGCTGGCTGGCGGCAGCGTGACAATCCTGATTTCCATGCCGGGCAGCAGCGCCAGGCTTTTCAGGTAGGCGATCGCCGGCTTTTCGGTATTCCAGTTCGACACCATCAGCTTCACCTTGACGCCGCGCGCCAGCGCAGCGCGGATCGCATTGTCGATGACCGCGTAATAAGGCCGGGTGTGATTCGGCCCGTAGCTCAGCGGCGCATAGTCGAGCAACTGTATCCTGACTTCGGATTTGGCCGCCGCCAGCAGTTTCGGCAATTCTGTTTCGGAGTCGCCGACACCGGGTGGATTGAAAGCGTTCGGACTGGCGACCAGGAACGTCGCTTGCTGGTCGTTGGCGCTCGCCACGGCCTGGTTCAGCCTGGGCACTTCTTTTCCTTGCGCGATCAGCTCCTGCGCATGCCAGTCGTGCTCGAAGATTTTCTGCAGCTGGCCGACCACTACGGCATCGGTAATGCGCAAGCCGGTTTCATGGATGTGCGCGAACGAGCGCCAGTCGAAATTCTGGCTGCCGACATAGGCGCTGCTGCCATCGACCACCATGTATTTGGCGTGGATGATGCCGTTGCCGGTCAGCCTGGAATAATCGAGATAGCGGAATTCCAGGTTGGGAATCTGCTTGAGCCGTTCGATGGTCGGCATGTCGGAGGCGAACTTGCCTTTTTCCTCCATCAGGAAACGGATCTTGACGCCGCGCGCGCCAGCCGCGGCAAGCCGCGCGATCACCTGCTCGAACGCGGCGCCAGGCTGGCTGGCGACATAGAATTGACCGAGCACGATCTGTTGTTTGGCGCCATCGAACATCTCGCTCCACACCTGCAGCGGCTCCCGCAAATCCGGCGTGGCCAGCGTGGTTTCAACCGGCGCGGTATGCACCAGTTCGTAGCCGGGGATGCCGAATTCGGCATGGGCGTTGCCGGCGCAGCCGAGCAGCATGGCAATCGTTGCGGTCAATTTACGCATGGGCGGTTCCGAAAAATTTTCTGATGAATCAATGCACACGCACAATGCGGCCGTCCGCTTGCGCACTGCCGGCCGGATGGCCGTCGTGTTCGCTGGCGATCAGGTAGTGGCTCAGCGCATCGAGGTCGTTGATGCCGGTATCGACCCGGTCGGCGCCCTGCGTCAGCAGGCTGAAGCCGTCGCCGCCCTGGGAAATGAAACTGTTGACGCTAAGCCGGTACTGTCCCTGCGGCTGCAAGGCGACGCCGTTCAGTTTGACGCTGCCGGGCACAACCCGCTGTCCGAGCGGCCGCCCGGCGTCCCAGCGATAGCTCAGGCCGCGCGAGACTTGCAGCATGATGCGCCCGCCCGGGCGATCCTGCTCCAGCCAGCTCTGCTGCTCCAGTAGGGCCAGCAGCTGGCTGCCGGTAAGCGACAGCAGAATCAGCGTATTGCCGTAGGGCGTGGTCGCGGCGACCTGGGCGTAGTTGCTGCCGCCGGCGCCGCTGTCCAGGCTTTCGCGGATGCTCTTGTGGTTGGTCATGGCGATCTGTGCGCCGAATTTGCGCGTCGCCGCCAGCTGCGAATCTGCGACCACGTCGCCCAGGGGCGATTCGCCGGCGTCGTTGATCTTGTTGTCGATGCGCGCCACCGCAATCCGTGCAATCGGCTGCGCCAGCACCAGGTCGCTGCGCGCTTTCAGCGTTTGCAGGAAAACCGATAGTGCCGGATCGGGCGCAAAGCGCTGCTGGTCCATCAGCACGTTCCGGGCTTCAATGGCAGTGACCTTGCCTTGCAGGTCGGCGATGCGCGGATCGATGGTGAGCTTGATCCGCGTCAGCATGTGGCCGAAGGATTCTCCTTGCGTCACCGTGCGGCCGTCGACCTGGCAAGTATAGCCGTTGTGGCTATGGGCGCTGATGACCAGCCGGATCGCCGGGTCAAGGTGCTTGACGATATCGACGATAGGCCCGCGCAAATGGCTGCATGCCGACATGTCGAACGGTTCCGGCGTTTCGCCGCCTTGATGGATCAGGACCACGATGGCGCTCACGCCTTGTGCCTTGATCTCAGGGACCCAGCGGTTGATGGCGTCAGCCTCGTCGATGAACGCAACGTTGGCTATGCCGTCGGCAGACACCATTTTTTCCGTGCCGCGCACTACGGCGCCGATGAATGCGATCTTGACGCCGCGCACCTGTTCAATCCGGTAGGGCGCCAGCAGCGGGCGATTAGTGGCCTTGTCGATGACATTGGCCGCCAGATAGGAAAATCCGGCGCCTGGAAAATGGTCGTCGAACTGGCATGCCTTGTCTGGCCGGTTCGACTTGCAGCCGCCATGCTGGTAGCGCAGCAGTTCGGCGCTGCCCTGGTCGAATTCATGGTTGCCCACCGAGCTGACGCGCAGGCCGAGCTGGTTGAGCGCGCTGATGGTCGGTTCGTCAGCCCAGATCGAGGACAGGGCTGGGCTGGCGCCGATCAGGTCGCCGGCGCCGACCAGCAGCAGCTGCGGGTCCTCGGCGCGCCATGCGCTGAGCGCGCCGCCGATGGTGTCCAGGCCGCCGACCTTGAACTTGTGCGGCGCCGCTTCGGCCGTGCTGGCGTAGCTCCTGGTTTCTGCTTCCAGGTGGCCGTGCAGGTCATTGATGGCGACCAGGTTGATTTCCAGCGGTGCATTTTGCGCCGCCGGCTGCAGGCCGCTGCATGCCGCCAGGAAAACGGCTGCCGTGCAGCACGACAGGATGGTTTGGACCACCGGTTTTGCACCCATATGTTTCAAGCAGTCCTCGATTCCATCCAGGTCAGGCGAGATGCAATTTTCCGGCTTCAGCCAGTGCCGCCGCTTTGCTCTCGTGGCCGGCAACGCGGCCGACGCAGGCGCGCAGCATCAATACTTTCAAATGATCGTTGATGCGCTCGATCCGTTCCTGGAACATATTAAAGAAAAACATGCCGACTACCGCAATGCCGATACCCAGCGCCGTCGCGTACAAGGCGGTGCCTATGCCTTGCGACACCTGGCCTGGATCGGATACGCCGGATACCGCCAGCGCCTTGAAAGTATCGATGATACCCAAAATCGTGCCGAGCAGTCCAAGCAGGGGAGCGGCGGTGACGATGGTGTCGAGGATCCACAGCCGGTGCTGCACTTCGCCGCGGTTGGCGATGTAGACCGACTCGCTGAAATCTTCCAGGTCTTTTTCGCTGGTCAGCTGGTGTTTTTCAGCCAGGATGTCGGACACCAGCGTCAGCGGCAGGCTCGCGCGCGACGTCAATGCGCTTGGCAGTTCTTCTACATGCTGCACGGCGTGGGTCATGGCTTTTTCCAGGCCGATCGCCTGGCGCAGCGTGTAGTTGAAAAACAGCCCGCGTTCGACAATCACGAATATCGCCAAGGCAGCACAGGCGTACATCAGGTAGAAAGCGAGCTCGTGGAATAATTGCATGTTCATGTTGACCTCTCTGCGCACGAATGCACTTTTGTTGCAGCGGCGGGCCTGGTTCAAAGGCCGCCGCCATGGTTTGCTACAAATCGATTAAAAATCCGCAACCAGCGTCACGCTGAAAGTGCGTGGGGCGCTGACGTAGAACGACGGCGCCGACGCCGGAGCATTCGGACCGATCGCAACGGCATTGGTGGTGAACTGGCTGCCGCTGCCGGAACTCAGGTTCAGGTACTGCTTGTCAAAGATATTGCTGAGGTTGAAACGCACGGTCGGTTTTTTCAGCCATGTCGACGATGGAAAGGTATAGCCGGCGCCGGCGTTGAATACCGTATAGCCGCCCAGGCTGTCGTCGTTGACCAGCGTGGTGTAGCGTTTGCCGGTGTACTTCGCCTGTCCGAACAGGTACCAGCTGTCCTGCGCGTATTGCAGGCTCATGCCGCTCAGCCAGTTCGGAGTGTCGGGGAATTCCTTGCCGCCGGTGGGCAGCGCGAAATTGGCGGCAAACGGCATGTCGCTCTTCATCTTGCTCTTGATGTAGGACAGCGATCCGTACATGCTCAGGTTCTTGGTGAGCGAATAACCCGATTCCAGTTCGAAACCCTTGGAGGTGGAATCGCCGACGTTGAAGTCAGTGCGGTTGCCGGTATCAGGGTTGTAGGACGTGGCTATGCGGTTTTTATAATCGACATAAAACACCGAGCTGGAGAATGTCCATTTGTCGCTTGCGTAACGGTAGCCGAGGTCATAGTTCCATGACGTTTCCTTGTCTACCAGCGGGTTGCGCACAGTGCCGCCGGTATAGACGCCGTTGACGATCTTGCCGCCCGAGATCAGGCCGAAATAGGAGAAGTTGCCTGGCGCCTTGAAGTTCTTGGCCGCATTGAAGAATACCGATTGCACCTGGTCGAGCTGGTATCGGATGCCGACGCTGGGCAGCAGGTCGGAATACGATTTTTGCAAGGTGTAGAAGCCGGGCGCGCTCTGGCTGGGGTTGTTGGTGAAATCGCGGTCAATGCTTGAGTAGCGGGCGCCGAGCTGCAGGTTCAGCTTGTCTTGCAGCAGGCTGATATTGTCTTGCAAAAATGCCGATTTTCCGGTGCTGACGGTGAGCGTGTCACGGTATTGCACGAAAGAGCCGTCCTGGTTGCGCAGCCAGACGGAAGAATTGTTTTGCCAGACGTCGGCCGAGTTGCCGTTGTTGTCGATAGGCGCAAACGGACCGGTTTGCTGGTGCCGTGCACGCTCGTACCAGTAGCCGACCATCAGCTTGTGATTGTCGATCTGCTGGTTGTACTTGACTGTGACGCCTGGACGATAGGTGCGGGTGCGGCTGCCTTCGTAGACGAACACGGTGTCCTTGGTGTCGCCGTCGCCATTGGCGTCGCGCACGCCGCCGCCCAGCAGGGTGCCGGAATTGCCTTCGCTGATGGTTTGCAGCTGGTTGGCGCCGGTGCCGAAGCCGTACCACATGTACGGGTTGACATCGATGCTGGATTGCGGCGCCAGCTGGAAGTGGGCGTTCATGGTGCCCAGCCAGTTCTTGAACGGATTCAGGTTGTAGCCGTAGTAAAGGTCCTTGTTGCCGGTATTGATGCCGGCGTTCGGACCGTAGGTTGAATCGTTTTGCGCGCCGGCGCCGCCTGGCTGGTGTATCGGCGCGACGGTGCCGAAATCCAGGTTGCGTCCGTACTGGGCGATCTGAGCCTTGGTCAGCGAACGGTAGTTGTTGTTCAGGGCCGAGTTGTACATGAAGCCGGTATCGACGAAGCTGCCGCCGCCCAGATCCAGCTTGCTGTTGAAGTCGACGTGTTCCTTGTCGGCGCGCCCGGTGCCTTTGAACTTGTCGGCTTGCGCTTTCGAATAGGAGATGAAGAATTTGAAACGATCGTTGAACAGCTTGCCGGAATCGAAGCGCACATAGCCTTTGCGCAAGTTGTTCGAGCCGAATGTATATTCGGTGCGGAAGCGTTGCTGGTCTTCCGGCGTGCACATGGTCATGCCGATGTTGCCGCCGGATGCGCCGACGTGCGGCGCTTCGGTATCGGTCGAGCCTTGCGTGACGAAGATGTCGCACAGGTTTTCGGCATCGGTATATTCCTGGGGATAGACGGCAAAGCTGCCGGAATCGTTGACCGGCGCGCCGTTGATGGTGAAGCCGAGCTGGTCGCTGTTGAAGCCGCGCACGCGGACGTTGCCGCCGAACAGGCCGGTGCCGTCCTGGTCATAGGAGTTCACGCCTGGCAGCAGATTGATCATCTGGTAAGGATTGCTGGTGGTGCTCTGTTTTTCCATATAGTCGCGATTGACCGAGCTGCGCGCTTTCGCCGATTCTTCCTGCTGGATCAGGCCGGTGCTCTGGCCGCCGTTATCGCCCTGTACCGTGACCTTGCCGACGTCAGACGTTTCGGCAGCGTAGGCCAGCGGACTGGCGGCGATGAACAAGCCGGATATCAGCAGTGACAGCCGGGTGACTTTGAATTGCATGGCATTACTCCCTGTATGTGTTTTTGGTATGTGTAAACTGGATGTTCAAGCTGCCGCTCGTTGTTGCTCGCTGTTGTTCTATCCCGCTCCCGGGACAAACTCCAGCTCCGCGCTGAACCGGTGTGTCGCTTCCCCGGCCCAGCTGGTTTCGGGAAACGCAGGAAAAGCGGCGCGGTTGATGGTCTTGCGGGCGGCTTCGTCGAGCAGCATGGAGTTCGACGATTCTTCAATGCCTTGTTCCACCAGGCTGCCATCGCGGTTCAGCACGAACCACACTTTCACCTTGCCTTGCGGCCGCTGCTGGCTTGCTTCGCGGCCGGTCGGATAACGCTTGATGCTGTTCAGGTGCGCACGCACCTTGGAGACATAACTAGCTTCAATGCTGGCGTTGTTCGGCTTGGCCACGGGTGGCGCCGGTTCCGGCGCCGGCGGCGTCACCGGCGCTGGAGCAGCCGGCGCGGCGACTGCCTTGGGCGGCGCCGCCACTTCTGCGCTGGGACTGTTGCTGACCGGCGCCTGGCTGACGGCCTGCGGCGATGCCGGCTGCCGGACTGGTTGCGCTACCGGGACTGGCTTGGCCACTTGCGGCGGCGTCGGGACCTGCGGCGGTGGCGTGATCACGGGCGGCGCCGGCGGCTCCGGTTCGGTCAAGGCGATCTGCACCAGGGACTCGTCAGGATGCGGCTCGATCTTCGCCACTTTCTGGATGCCGGCAAAGACCAGGATCGCCAGCATGAGCATGGCTGGCAGCGTCGCCAGCGCATCGCGAAAGCGAAACAGGAACGGCATGGTCATCATTGCCTGCATCACGGTTTGCGAGTCGCAATGGAGATCGACTCGAAGCCGTTGTGCTTCAGCGTGTCCATCACTTCCACCAGCCGCTGCACTTCGACGCCGCGGTCGCTGTTGACGATGACGTTGAGCTTTTCACCGTTCTTGCGGGCCAGGTTAAGGCGCGCCGGCAGCTCGCCGATCTTGGTGTCGACGCCGTCGACCTGCAGCGCGTCGTTGAGGCCGATCGTGATGACCGCCTTGTTTTGCGGCTTCAGGTCCTGTGAGCTGCTGGCCGTCGGCAGATGTGTTTTCAAGCCGAGCGCGGGAATCACGTTGAGACTGATCAGCACAAAAAACACCAGCAGGAACATCATCACGTCGATCATGGGAATGATTTCGACGCGGGCTTTCCGCTTTTTTGGTTCGTCCCAACTACGCATTGCTATACCCCGATGGAAGATGTGCGGCGATAGCGCGAAGTCGCTAACCGCTATAATTTCTATAACTGTCGGCAGAATAGCGAGGAATTATTTCGGCAGTATTACAATCGGCGGCGATGTGGCCGCAGCACCACGTGCGGTTAGCGCCTTGGCAAGGGAAGGAAGGACAGCAGCATCTTGATCGCATAGACCACGATCAGCGAGCCGGTCAGGTCGCCGATCGACATCACGATCAGGCCCGACCAGAAATGGTAGGAGACGCCGCGCAAGACGAACCACAACAGCTGCAGCAGCGGATTGGCCAGGCCGTACAGCAGGATGCAGGCCAGCAGGCGGGTGGTGGTCAGGTTGCTCAGCGAAGGCTGCAGGCGCATTTCCTGCAAGGTGAAGCGATAGGCAAGGTAAGGCGCCAGCGCCGAGATGATGCTGTAGCCGACGGTGGTGACCGGATCGCCGGGGAACAGGGCGTAGATGCTGGACGTCAGCAATGAAGCGATGAAGATGCCGAACACGCCCGCTTCGGCAAACAGCAGGGTGCAGATAAGCCGTATTCCTGCGGGCAGGTAAATCCAGGCAATCCCCTGGGCGAACTCGATGTGCTTGAACAGCCAGTCGTTGGCCATGTACACCAGCATGTAGACGACCGCCGTACTGCCGATTGTCAGCAGGTTGAGACGCAATCTGGCGGCAGGGGATGGGGGAGTGGACATGACGCGCGTATCTTACCGAAGTATCCGCGCAGGCGCAGGAAGATACTTGCGACGCGACTGAAATGACGCGTATGATCGATATGAATTTAACAGCGTTGGCAAACAGTTTAGGCGACAGCAGCTTACAATATGGCCATGGAAAAAAATAACCGACCGGCAGATATCTACGTGCGCTTCTTGCAGCTGGCGAATGCCTTGCGCGGCTTGCCTTCGCTGCCTTCGCTGGATCCCCTGGAAGATCGCATCCTGGCCTTCGTTGCGCGCGCCGGGCAAGCCAGGGAACGCTTGTCGGTACGCGACATGATGGCGCAAAGCGAACTCGGTTCGCCGGCCATGCTGCACGCGCGGCTGAAATCGATGCGGGAAAAGGGCTGGATCGTCCTCAGCGACACCGACGATACGCGCCGCAAGCAGGTAGAGCTGAGCCAGGCGGCCTGGCTGCATTTCGACAAGCTGTCGAAATGCCTGCTGCAGGCGACGCGGGATGCCAGCAAATAGCTGCTTCACCGGCCCCCGGGGCAGTCGCCCTCATCAAGAATACGCCTGCAGGCGTATTTTTTTTGCCTATCTGATGTAACAAGAGCGTCATGTTCTCTTTTTATGATTTTGTCTATTCAGTAGCATGCCCCTTGATCTTGATGAGTTATGTGGATGACCTGGCAGCTTTCCTGCAGGCGCTGACTGAGGCCGCGTATGTCAAGAAGCAGGCCGAGTCCGGTAAAAAAATAAGGATTTTTTCGCCGAAGCCGGCAGGGCTGTTTCATCGCAGCCAAGAGAGTGAAATTCAGCCAAGACTTACGGCATTCACGCAAACTGGCTGCAGAAGCTGAGCCATACTACGATCTTCGTCAATCATATGGGTTAGAGTGCTATGAAAGATGCTATTATTGGTGCTATTAATAATGCTTTTAAAAGTATTTCCATGGCACACCTAATTCTTGCTGAAACAACCGCCAGCGTTTCCGAGCTGAAAAAAGACCCTATGGGGACTGTTGCTGCGGGTGAAGGATTTCCTGTGGCGATATTAAACCGGAACCAGCCGGCTTTTTATTGCGTCCCGGCAAAAGCCTATGAAGCGCTGATGAACAAGCTGGAAGACATGGAGCTGAATGCCGTTGCAGAAGCCCGCAAAGGGCAAGCTATTGTCAGGGTCAGGCTGGATGAGCTTTGAACTGGCTTTCCTTGAAGAAGCATTGAAGGAATGGCGCAAGCTGGATCAAGACATGCGCGAGCAGTTCAAAAAGAAACTGGCGGAACGATTGCTTGTTCCCCATGTTCCGTCCGCGCAGTTATCCGGCTCCAGGAGCCGATATAAAATCAAGCTGCGCCAGGCCGGCTACCGGCTAGTCTACGAAGTGCGCGACCAGGAGTTGGTCGTACTGGTCGTCGCCGTAGGCAAACGCGAGCGTAACGCGGTGTACAAAGCCGCGGAAAAACGATAGGCCGGCGACCTCCTTGAGCCAGCTCAGTTTTTACCCAGCATGCTCAAGGCGACTGCCTCAGCCACGCGAATGCCGTCAATCGCCGCCGACATGATGCCGCCGGCATAACCGGCGCCTTCGCCGGCCGGAAACAATCCCGTCGTATTCAGGCTTTGCAGGCTGTCGTCGTGGCGCTTGATGCGCACCGGCGACGAGGTGCGGGTCTCGACGCCGGTCAGCACCGCGTCGGCCATGGCGAAGCCGCGGATTTGCTTGTCGAATACCGGCAACGCTTCGCGGATAGCTGCAATCGCATAATCCGGCAAGGCAGTGCTGAGGTCGCTCAGGTGGACGCCGGGTTTGTAGGATGGGATCACCGAGCCGAGCGCGGTCGACGGCCGGCCGGCGAGGAAGTCGCCGACCAGCTGGCCGGGCGCATCGTAGGTGCCGCCGCCCAGCTCGAAGGCGCGCGATTCCCATTGGCGCTGGAAGCCGATTCCGGCCAGCGGGTGGCCGGGATAATCGGCCGGCGTGATGCCGACCACGATGCCGCTGTTGGCGTTGCGTTCGTTGCGCGAGTACTGGCTCATGCCGTTGGTCACCACCCGTCCCGGTTCCGAGGTCGCCGCCACCACGGTGCCGCCCGGGCACATGCAGAAACTGTAGACCGCGCGCCCGCGGGCTTGCGCCGATTCACAGTGATGGACCAGCTTGTAGTCGGCGGCGCCAAGGATCGGATGGCCGGCGCTGGGGCCGAAGCGGCATTTGTCGATCAGGGATTGCGGATGTTCGATGCGGAAGCCGAGCGAGAACGGCTTGGCTTCGATATACACGCCGCGGTCGTACAGCATCTGGAAGGTATCGCGGGCGCTGTGGCCGATCGCCAGCACCACGTGGTCGGTGACGATGGTTTCGCCGCTGGCCAGCACGACGGCTTGCACTTGTCCCTGGCCATTGTCCGACTTGATGGCGATGTCTTCCACCTTTTGCTGGAAACGGAATTCGCCGCCCAGCGCCTCGATGGTGGCGCGCATCTGCTCCACCATCTTTACCAGCCGGAAAGTGCCGATGTGCGGCTTGCTGACGTACATGATTTCATCCGGCGCATCGGCCTTGACGAATTCGGTCAGCACCTTGCGGCCATAGTGTTTGGGGTCCTTGATCTGGGTCCACAGCTTGCCGTCGGAAAACGTGCCGGCGCCGCCTTCGCCGAACTGGACGTTGGATTCCGGCTGCAGCTCGCGCTTGCGCCACAGTCCCCAGGTATCCTTGGTGCGCTCGCGCACCGCCTTGCCGCGCTCCAGGATAATCGGATTGAACCCCATCTGCGCCAGGATCAGGCCGGCAAACAGGCCGCAAGGCCCGGTGCCGATCACTACCGGCCGCGATTTCAGCCGGCCCGGCGCCTGCGCTACAAAGCGGTAATTGGTGTCGGGCGTCGGCGCCACGGTGCGATCGCCGGCCAGGCGCTTGAGGACCGCGCCTTCATCCTTGAGCTCGACATCCACGCTGTACGTCAGGATCACCGCGGATTTTTTGCGGGCGTCGTAGCTGCGGCGGAAAATTGTGTAACCGAGCATTTCTTCAGCGGCGATTCCCAGCCGTCCCAGGATAGCCGCGTGCAAGGCGTCGTCAGGGTGGTCCAGGGGGAGTTGTACTTCATTCAATCGCAACATGGGTATTCCGGGAAGTCAGGTGGAGACAGGCCGCCTTGGCGTTCTACGCCGGCGGCGGCTGCCCCGCAATTATTTTTATAAAACGACAATGCCGTACGGCAGGCCGCCATTTTACCTTAGGGAGGGCGCAATGGCAGCCGGCAAGCCATCCGGGCGCTTGCCCGGCCTGTATCTTTTGGAAACACAAAATAACAAGCCGCTACATGGTTATCGCCTATATTTTAATCGTCGTCCGATGGTTTTAAACGAATGGAGGAGGTATCCGATGAAGATCAAATCGATTGTGTGCATCAGCATGCTGGCGCTGGGCGCCGGCCTGATGACGCCGCTGGCGCAGGTCCAGGCCGCAACCTATGTCGGAGTCCAGATCGGACAGCCGCCGCCGCCGCGCTATGAAGTAGTGCCGCCATCGCGTGCCGGTTATGTCTGGGCGCCGGGATACTGGCGCTGGAACGGCCGCCGCCATGTGTGGGTAGGCGGCAGCTGGATGAGAGCGCGGCCGGGCTACCGTTACGTCCCGCCACGCTGGGAAAGAGGCCCGCGCGGCGACTGGCGGATGCGGCCGTACCGCTGGGATCGTTAAGCAATATGTAAAGGGCGCCTTGCGGCGCCCTTTTTTATTGGCGCGGGGGAATGCTGCGCCGTTGCCGTTTCAATAGGAAACGCGCCGGATCGAGTGCTGCCGCCAGGTCGGCCTCGATCGGCAGCGGTTCCCCATTCAGCTGCGATGCCAGCAATTCTGCCGCCAGCGGCGCCCATATCAGGCCGCGCGAGGCGTAACCCAGCAGGCTGTACAAGCCGGGAAAGCGGGGCAGGTCTTTCAGTTTTGCTTCGCGCACGGTGCTTGCCCCGTTTTTATCCGGCAAGGCGCCGACCAGCGGCAGGCGGTCGCTGGCCACGCAACGAAAGCCGACGCGTCCGGCCAGCGGCGGCTGCCCAGGCCGCCAGCCAGGCAGCAGCTTGGCCAGGCGCGCCAGGTTGTCGTCCTGGCTGTCCTGGCGCAGCGCCGTTTCGCCATCCTCGTCATAAGATGCTCCTATGCTGCAGGTCCCGGCATAATCCGGGGTCAGGTAGGCTTCACCGCATAGCACCGGCTTGATGGCAGGAACCTGTCCGGCGCCGAGGTAGGTAATCTGGCCGCGGATGGCGCTCAAGGGCAAATCTCCGGCCTGCGCAAACTGCAAGGCGTCGCAGGCGTTTGCCAAGACCACTACCGGCGCACCGGCTATTTTTGCACCGTGCCGGTCGCGCACGGTCCAGCCGTCCTGGCTGCGTTCGAGGATGGCGGCATGCTGTCCGAAGTGGGTTTGCAGCTGCTTGCCGCAGCTATCCAGCATGGCCTGGCAAAGGCTGCGTGGCTGCACCCAGCCGGCGGCCGGGAAAAACCAGGCGCCGCTGCTGACCTGGCAGCCGGCAAGGCGGCTGGCGGCAGCCTGATCCAGCCACTGCGCATAATCGGCAGGATAGCGCCAGTAATCCGCCAATTGCTGCTGGTTCTCGGCATGCGCGGCATCGCGGGCGATCTGCAGGACGCCGCAGGCTGCGCCGTCGAATGTATTGCCGATGCCGCCCAGCTGGCGCCACGCCTGCAAGGCGAACAGATAAGCGCTGCGGCTGAGGCGCGAGCCGGGATTGTCGTCGCGCGAGAGCAGCGGCATGAAAATGCCGGCGCTATTGCCTGAAGCTTGTTGCGCCGGCGCCGTGTTGCTCTCGATCAGGTCGACGCTCCAGCCGCGCTGCGCCAGGCGCTGGCAAGCCGCGCTGCCGGCCAGGCCGGCGCCGATGACAATTGCGCGGCGGTCGGCATGGGCCGGCGCTGGCGCGGAACGTGCGGTGAAGCGCGGCGCAAAACGGGCGCGCAGGGCGGGCATTTCAAGTCCGCTGCCGTTTTCAAACACGAATCCGGCTTGCTCCAGCTGCTTGCGGGCCGCAGGTTCGGCGCCCGGAATGTCCAGGCTGGCATGTTCGGCAGCCAGCCGGCCCAGCGTGTTCAACGCGGACAGAGGCCACTGCCGCCAGCTGCGTCCGTGCAATCGGAAAGCATCCACCCTCGCCGTCACCTGGCGCAGGCAGGCGGCGCCGTCGCCGATCATCAGCGTCAGGACCAGTTGTCCATGCTGCAGGAAAATGCGATGGAATCCCGGTACCGCCGGCGGCCATTCAGCGCACAGTTCGGTGTGCAAGGCCTGCCATTCAGGAAATTTTGCTGCGGCTTGCTGTAACTGACCGGGCGCAGCAAGTTGCGGCAGCAGCGCCAGGTAATGCAATTGCCGCGGACGCTGCGGATCGTTGCGCCAGGCCTGCCAGGTGGCGAAAAAATGTTCACCGCTGCCGAATTCGCTGTCCAGCAGCACGAAGCTTTCCCGCTCGCGCCAGTGAAGCGAATGGCCTGCCAGCGGAGTGACCGGGGCCGTCATGGCGTTGCGCTAGTAAACCCGGCTTACCGTATAACCGCGTTGCCGCAGTATCGCCAGCACGCTGTTCTTGCCGACCAGGTGCAGCATGCCGATGCCGATGAATGCATGCGGCGTCGCGTTCGCCAGCCTGGTTATGCCGTCGGCCAGGCCGGGGTTGCGTTCGTCCAGCAAAGCGCGCTGCACGAATTTGCCGGTGAAGGTGTCGTCGCTGGTCAGTTCCGCCAGCATGGCGGCCATGCCGTCGACATCGCCGTCGCGCCAGCGTGTGATCAATTGCATCGAACGCTGCGCCTTGGCCGGATCCTGGATTTCGTCGACGCTGTCTTGCAGGAACTGGACCTGCTCGGCCGGCGTCAGCTTGCCCAATAGGGACAGCTGCTGTTCGGCGGTTTCCAGCTCGACCAGGCGTTTTTCCTGTTTTTTTGCATAAGCGGCCAGGGTGACGTCGACGCCGTATTGCGGCAGGTAACCCTGGTGGGTGTATTCGCTGATGCCGAGCATGGTCGCCAGCAGCCATGGTTTCATGCTGGCCACCTGGTCCAGCGTCAGGCCGTATTTTTCCAGCAGCGGGCTGAGCTGCTGCAGCAGCCGCGGCGGCAGTTCCTGGGCCAGCGATTTGCCGTTGGCGTAGATGCCGTATTTGGTCATCAGGCCGGCCAGCCCATGGGCATTGCCGGGGTCGATTTCCAGCGCGATGGCCGACGACTGTTGCAACGCTTGCAAGACTACGTCGTCGAAAGGATAAAAATCGGCGCGGCCGACGTGGATGGTGCCGAATACATAAGCGCTGTGGCCGGCGCGCTGTATCTTGAACAAGGCGCCGCCCTGGCGGACGGAGGCCGCCGCTGCCGCCGCATCCGTGGCGTCGGCCTGGGCGGACAACGCCAGCAGGCTTAGCGGCAACCAGCACAATGTCACTATAATCTTACGAAGCACACCTTCTCCTTGATAAAACGAATGCACGGCACAATGGCAAAGAATACTACAGCGCTCTGGCTGTTTGACCTGGACAATACCCTGCACAACGCCTCGCATGCCATTTTCCCCGCGATCCACGACAACATGAACGCCTTCATGGCGCGCACCCTGGGCAGCGGCGGCGTCGACGCCGATGCCGCCACCGTCAACGCCGCCCGGGAGACATACTGGCGGCGCTACGGCGCGACCTTGCTCGGCCTGGTCAAACACCATCAGGTGCGGCCCGAGGATTTCCTGCGCGAAGCGCACCGCTTTGACGACCTGCTGGGCATGATCCGCGCCGAGCGCGGCCTGATCAGCCTGCTCAAGCGCCTGCCGGGGCGCAAGATCCTGCTGACCAACGCGCCGCTGCGCTATTCGGGCGACGTCTTGCGCCACTTGCGCTTGCAGCGCCATTTCGGCAAGCACATTTCGATCGAATCCATGCACGTGCACCGGCAGCTGCGGCCGAAACCGTCGCGCCACCTGCTGCGCCAGCTGCTGGCGCGGGAAAAGGTCGCGGCGCGCCGCTGCGTCCTGGTGGAAGACACGGTCGGCACGCTGAAAGCCGCCAAATGGGTCGGCATGCGCACGGCCTGGGTCACCCAATACCTGGCGGACCAGTCAAATGTGATAAAGCGCCCCAAATACGTCGATGTCAAAGTAAAATCGGTGCGACAGCTGGCCAGGAATCTGCACCGCTTGCGTTGAAGCGGTTGGCCCTGTGCCGGGCAGGGAGCAGGCACAGTTTTCCTTTACCCCATCACTACTAAAATAAAAAACATGGCAACTACCAAACCCGGCGAGCGCAAACTCCAGATCCTCCAGACCCTGGCTACCATGCTGGAACAGCCGAAAGGCGAAAAGATCACCACCGCCGCGCTGGCGGCCAGGATAGACGTATCGGAGGCGGCGCTGTACCGGCACTTCGCCAGCAAGGCGCAGATGTTCGAGGGCCTGATCGACTTCATCGAGACCAGCGTGTTCGGCCTGGTCAACCAGATTACCGAGCAGCAGGAAAAAGGTTTGCACCAGGCGCAGGCGATTGCCCTGATGCTGCTCAATTTCGCCGAGCGCAATCCAGGCATGACCCGGGTCATGATCGGCGATGCGCTGGTCAACGAGGACGAACGCCTGCAGCTGCGCATGAACCAGTTTGTCGACCGCATCGAGCTGGCGCTGAAACAGGCGCTGCGGATCGCTGCTTCTCAAGGGGAAGCGAACGAAGCGGAAGCCGCCTTGCGCGCCAATATCCTGACCAGCTTCGTGCTGGGCCGCTGGCAGCGTTTCGCCAAAAGCCGTTTCCAGCACAAGCCCGGAGAGGATGCCGCACAGCAGATCGCGCTGATGCTAGTGTAGTGCTTCGCAAATAATGAAACTTCATAAACGGCGTCTAGCCGACCGCGTCTTTTCGCGCCATGCGTCGTTGCAAATCCTCGCGATAGTCTCACTATCGCTCCGGTTTGCGCGGGGCGGCCATCCGCCTAGCCTGACACGAAAATACACCATTTCTGAAGCTCCATTACTTACGAAGCACTACACGATTTAAATTCTTTGCTAACATCTCTCGGCAGAACAATATCAGCGTGCCGGGAGACGTCGGCGCCAAAACTACAATGGAGCAGTTCAGATGAAAAAAGCATGGTTGGGGACTTCCGTTTCCGCAGCATTGGCAATCACCCTGGCCGCCGGCAGCAGCAGTGCATACGCCCAGATAAAGGTCGGCGTGAGCGTTTCCGCGACCGGTCCGGCGGCCTCGTTGGGTATCCCGGAAAAGAATACTTTCGCCCTGTTACCGAAGGAAATCGCCGGCCAGAAGGTGCAATACATCGTGCTCGATGACGCCACCGACAGCACCACGGCCGTCAAGAATGCGCGCAAGCTGGTCAGCGAAGAAAAGGTCGACCTGCTGATCGGCTCGACCGCGGTTCCCGGTTCGCTGGCGATGAGCGATGTGGCCGCGGAATCGGGCACGCCGATGATTTCGATGGCGGCTTCGGCTTCCCTGGTCGAGCCGGTCGACGCCAAGCGCCGCTGGATTTTCAAGACACCGCAAAACGATTCGCACATGGCGACCGCGATCATCGCCCACATGGCCGATGCGGGCGTCAAAAGCGTGGCCTTCATCGGTTTCTCCGATGCCTACGGCGAGGGCTGGTACCGCGAATTCTCCAAGCTGGCCGAACTGCGCAAGATCAAGATTGTGGCCAATGAGCGTTTCGCCCGCAACGACACTTCGGTCACCGGGCAAGTGCTGAAGATGGTCAGCGCCAATCCCGACGCGATCCTGATCGCCGGCGCCGGCACGCCTGCCGCCTTGCCGCAAAAGACATTGAAGGAGCGCGGCTACAAAGGCAGGATCTACCAGACCCATGGCGTCGCCAACAACGATTTCCTGCGCGTCTGCGGCAAGGATTGCGAAGGCACTTTCCTGCCGGCCGGGCCGTTGCTGGTGGCCGAGCAGCTGCCGGACAGCAATCCTGTCAAGAAGTCGGCGATGGCTTACCGTACCGCTTACGAGAAAGCCTACGGCGCCGGCAGCATTTCGACCTTCGGCGGCCACGCCTGGGATGCCGGCATGCTGCTGGGCGCAGCCACGCCGCAAGCCTTGAAAAAAGGCCAGCCGGGAAGCAGGGAATTCCGCGCCGCGCTGCGCGACGCGATCGAAGCCATCAAGAACCTGCCGGTATCGCAAGGCATCGTCAACATGAGCGCGACCGACCACGTCGGCTTCGACCAGCGTTCGCGCGTGATGGTTGAAATCGTTAACGGCAAGTGGAAACTGATAGGCGCTGCGCAGTAAGATGGATTTCTCAATTGCCGCCATCCTGGCCCAGGATGGCATCACCAGCGGCGCCGTATATGCGCTGCTGGCATTGGCGCTGGTGCTGGTGTTTTCGGTCACGCGCGTCATCTTTATCCCGCAGGGTGAATTCGTCGCCTTCGGCGCCTTGACGCTGGCGGCTATCCAGTCTGACAAATTTCCGCTGTCTGCAACCTTGCTGGTGGCGCTCGGCGTCTTGAGTTTTATCCAGGAAGCAGCGACTGTAGCGTTGGGCCGCGGCGGCGAAACCCGCAAGGCCTGGAAAATCGGCATGGCCTTGCTGAAGTTCGTGCTGCTGCCGCTGGCCATCTTTGCCGTCGCCCGCTGGTATGGCCATGCTACGCTGGCGATGCCGTTGCAGGTGTTGCTGACCCTGCTGATCGTAGTGCCGATGGGGCCGATGATCTACCGGCTGGCTTTCCAGCCGCTGGCCGAAGCCAGCACGCTGGTCTTGCTGATCGTATCGGTGGCGGTGCATTACGCCTTGATCGGCATCGGCCTGCTGATGTTCGGCGCCGAAGGTTCGCGCACCACGCCGTTCTCCGACGCCCGTTTCGACATCGGCGGCCTGACCGTTTCCGGCCAGAGCTGCGTGATCATCGTGGTGTCGCTGCTGCTGATCGCCGCACTCTACATCTATTTTGAACGCACCTTGTCCGGCAAGGCTTTGCGCGCCACCGCGGTCAACCGGCTCGGGGCGCGCCTGGTCGGCATCGGCACCGGCCAGGCCGGACGCCTGGCGTTCACGCTGGCAGCGGCGCTGGGCGCCTTGTGCGGCATCCTGATCGCGCCGTTGACTACCGTGTATTACGACAGCGGCTTCCTGATCGGCTTGAAGGGGTTTGTCGGCGCCATCATCGGCGGCCTCGGCAGTTATCCGATTGCCGCTGCCGGCGCTTTGCTGGTAGGTTTGCTGGAATCGTATTCCTCGTTCTGGGCCAGCGCCTTCAAGGAAGTGATCGTGTTTACGCTGATCATCCCGGTGCTGCTGTGGCGTTCGCTGACCAGCAAGCAGGTCGACGAGGGTGACCAGTGATGCCTAAATTTTTCCCTGGCAAATTGCCTTTGTTCGGTTTCCTGGCGCTCCTGCTTTTGCTGCCCGTCTTGCCGACGCCGGAATTCTGGGTCACCCTGGCCAACTATATCGGCTTGTATGCGTTGGTCGCGCTGGGACTGGTGCTGCTGACCGGGGTGGGCGGCCTGACTTCTTTCGGCCAGGCTGCTTTTGTCGGGCTGGGCGCTTATTCCACTGCTTACCTGAGCACCCAGTTCGGCCTGTCGCCCTGGATCGGCTTGCTGGCCGGCTTGGGCGTGACGACGCTGGCGGCGCTGGCGATCGGCGCCATCACCATGCGCCTGTCGGGGCACTACTTGCCGCTCGGCACCATCGCCTGGGCGCTGTCGCTGTATTTTTTGTTCGGCAACCTGGAATTCCTCGGCAAGTACGACGGCTTGAACGGCATCCCTGCGGTCAACCTGTTCGGCATCGAGCTCGATAGCGGCCGCAAGA
The DNA here is from genome assembly GCF_038896935.1 of Collimonas rhizosphaerae. Classification (NCBI taxonomy): domain Bacteria; kingdom Pseudomonadati; phylum Pseudomonadota; class Betaproteobacteria; order Burkholderiales; family Oxalobacteraceae; genus Collimonas; species Collimonas rhizosphaerae. Next base: position 69,311 of record NZ_JBANDC010000006.1, on the reverse strand, counting down.
TGTTTTACCTGATCTGGGCGATCCTGCTGGTGGCGCTGGCCGGTTTGCAAAACCTGCTGAACTCGCGCTCGGGCCGCGCAATCCGCGCGCTCAACGGCGGCGCCGTGATGGCCGAAGCGATGGGCGTCAATACGGCCTGGATCAAAGTGCTGGTGTTTGTGCTGGCAGCTCTGCTGGCCAGCGTTTCCGGCTGGCTGTATGCGCATCTGCAGCGTTCGGTAAGCCCGACCCCGTTCGGCCTCAACGCCGGCATCGAATACCTGTTCATGGCGGTGGTCGGCGGCGCCGGTTACGTGTGGGGCGCGATTCTCGGATCGGCATTGCTGACCTTGCTGAAGGACCAGCTGCAATCGATATTGCCGAAGCTGCTGGGCGCTAACGGCAATTTCGAAACCATTGTGTTCGGTATCCTGATGCTGCTGTTGCTGCAGCGTGCGCGCGACGGCTTGTGGCCGTATTTGCGCAAATGGATGCCAGGCAAGCCGGCGGCGCAGGCGCCGTCGTTTGCGGCGGCGTTAGCCACCCGCAGCAGGCATGCGGATGCCGAGGTGGTGCTGGAGATAGAACAGGCGCGCAAGGAATTCGGCGGCCTGGTGGCGGTCAACGACATGAGCTTCAGCGTCAGGGCCGGACAGATCGTGGGCTTGATCGGCCCCAACGGCGCCGGCAAATCGACCATGTTCAACCTGGTTACCGGAGCGTTGCCCCTGACCAGCGGTTCGGTCAGATTCCGCGCGCGGGACGGCTTGCAGCAGATATCGGGCCTGGCGTCGCGCCAGATCGTCGCCCGCGGCATCGCCCGCACCTTCCAGCACGTGCGGTTGATGGCAGGCATGACGGTGCTTGAGAATGTCGCCATCGGCGCGCACCTGCGTGCGCGCCGCAACGACATCGGCGGCATCGTGCGCGGCCTGTTGCGGCTTGAGCGCGGCGAAGAACAGAGCTTGCTGTTCGAGGCGAAAAAACAGCTGGAACGTGTCGGCCTCGGACACTTGCTGTATGCAGAGGCCGGCAGCCTGGCGCTGGGCCAGCAGCGGATCCTGGAGATTGCGCGTGCGCTGTGCTGCGATCCGACCTTGCTGCTGCTGGATGAGCCGGCTGCAGGCTTGCGCTACCAGGAAAAGCAGGCGCTGGCGGATTTGCTGCGCAAGCTGAAGACAGAAGGAATGAGCATTTTGCTGGTAGAGCACGATATGGATTTTGTCATGAACCTGACCGACCAGCTGGTAGTGATGGAATTCGGCAGCAAGATTGCGCAGGGTTTGCCGGCCGAGATACAGCAAGACCCGGCGGTGCTGGAAGCTTACCTGGGAGGCATCGATGAGTAATCCCGCCGGCTCCCCGGTGCTCGAAGTGAGCGACCTGCATGTCGCTTACGGCAAGGTTGAAGCCTTGCATGGCGCCAGCCTGCGGGTCGGCGCCGGCCAGATCGTGACCGTGATCGGTCCCAACGGCGCCGGTAAATCGACCATGCTGAATGCGATCGCCGGCGCCATGCCGAACAACGGCAGCATGCGCGGCAAGGTTAGCCTGCTGGGCCAGGATCTCGACGGCGTGGCGATCGAAATACGGGTTGCGCGCGGCATGTGCCTGGTGCCGGAAACACGTGAGCTGTTCGCCAGCATGACGGTGCAAGACAACCTGCTGCTGGGCAGCTACCGCCGCTACAAGGCCGGCGAGCGCGCGTACGCCGACCAGATGGCGGTGGTGTACGATCTGTTTCCGCGCCTGCAGGAACGGCGCAGGCAGCAGGCCGGCAGCCTGTCCGGCGGCGAGCGGCAAATGCTGGCGCTGGGGCGGGCCCTGATGGCGAAGCCGCAACTGCTGATGCTGGACGAACCCAGCCTCGGCCTGGCGCCGCTGATCGTGAAAGAGATTTTCCACATCATCGTGCGCCTGAAACAGACTGGCGTGGCCATCTTGCTGGTCGAGCAAAACGCCCGCGCTGCCTTGCAGGCAGCCGACCATGCGTATGTGCTGGAAACCGGCGACATGGTGCTGCAAGGGCCGGCTGCCGAGCTGGCGCACGATCCGAAGGTGATAGACACCTATCTCGGGCTGGCGAAGAAAACAAACTGACCCGGGATTCGGGCGGCGTTCTGCAGGCCGTTTGCTTCTGTGATAAATTCTCGGTTCGCTCAAGGCATCGAGCGAAACGTTCTCAGGGCGGGGTGCGATTCCCCACCGGCGGTAATTGCGTGCAATGCGCATAGCCCGCGAGCGCTTGTTGCGGTATCCGCGGCAAGGTCAGCAGACCCGGTGCGATCCCGGGGCCGACGGTATAGTCCGGATAAAGAGAGAACAGGTTGCGCGGCGTTTACCGGAATTGATCAGTGTCTTGCTGCATGGGCGGCGGCTATGCCGTTGCCGATGGCGGCCGGTGCTGATGGGTCCGGTATGTGTTCGTGCTTCCTTTCGATCCAACACGCCCTGTTTTATTTATTTAAACAGGAGTAGTCAAATGCAGCAGCAACACAATCCCGCAGTCGATATCAAATCAAAAACCGCCGGCGCCGCAGGCGGCGAACGCATCGCGTTCATCCAGGCTGGCTGGCATCGCGACATCGTGGACCAATGCCGGATCGCTTTTATCGCCGAAATCGCCAAGGCCGGCTACGGCGAGCAAGACATCGATTTCTTCGAAGTCGCCGGCGCTTTCGAAATTCCCCTGCATGCCAAACTGCTGGCCAACAGCGGCCGTTATGCCGCCGTGGTGGCGACCGGCCTGGTGGTGGACGGCGGCATCTACCGCCATGAATTCGTGGCGCAGGCGGTCATCAGCGGCCTGATGCAAGTGCAGCTGGAAACCGCGGTGCCGGTGTTGTCGGCAGTATTGACGCCGCATCACTTCCACGCCGGCGAAGAACATCATCAATACTTCTTCGAGCATTTCCTGGTGAAGGGCGCGGAAGCGGCCCGTGCCTGTGCCGACACCATCCAGAAGCTGCGGCTCCTGAAAGCCGTTCAGCCGGCCGCGCGCGCCGCCTGATTGCGCTAGCCGCCATCGCCCGCAGCGGACTGCGGACGATGGCGTTTTTTTCCTGGCGAACGCTCTAGACGTTATCTTCGACCTGCGGCACGGCCGATCCCTTGGCCAGCGTGATGCGGGTGCGTTTCAGCAATGGCTGCTGCGGCGCGCTGTTGCCGGCGGCGAGCGGTTTCACCTTGTTGAATACGACGACGATGCTGTCGCTGGTCACGGTGGCCGATGCGTAACCCTGGGCATCGTGGTCGACGTAGGCGAAGTCGGGATTGAAACCTTTCAGCAGGCTGTCGAAAGTCTGCGGGGTTTGCGTCAGCGCGCCGAGCAAGGGATTGACCGTCGCCGCGCCGGACTTGATGTAGTTGTAAAACGACTGGCTGCTGATGCCGGCCGCCAGGAAATCCACCAGCACCGGAGCGCTGGCCGGATCGGCGGGATTGGCGCGCACCACGCCGCACTGGAAGGCATGCAGGTCGCCGGTGATCGCCACCACGTTCTTGATGTTCTGGGTATTCAGGTAAGACAGCAGTTCCGCCTTGTGGCTCGGATAGCCGTCCCATGAATCGCAATTGATCACATACAGCTGGTTGTAGGGCGCGGGAATCCCCAGCGCCGGCGGCGACAGGTCGGCCCACATGCGGTTCAGCATGATTTCGTTGCCCCACACTTTCCAGGTCGCATCCGAATTCTTCAGGGTGTCTTTCCACCACTGCGTCTGCGTGACGCCGAGTATCGACGGCGGCCGTCCCAGCCTGGCGGTTTCCTGCGCTTCCATTTGCAGCAGGGTCGATTGCGGCACGAAGTAGCGCGCGCCTATCGAATCGTCGCCGTTGACCGGATCGTGTCCGGCCTGCTGCGCTACCGACTGTTCGCTGACGATGTGGTCGTCGCGATACAGGCGTTCGTCGGTCATGACCAGGTGCACCAGCTGGCCGAAGCGGAAATCGCGATAGATGCGGATGTTCTGGTAGCTGCTGTTGTTGAGGTCGAACGACAGGTCGCCGAAATCGATAGGCGTGTATTCGGCCCAGGCCTGGGTGGCGCTGCGCCGGCGTGCCGTTTCCTGCTTGTTCTGGTTGGTGTAGACCTGGTGATCCTGCCAGCAGTCGTCAGAGAATTCATGGTCGTCCCAGATCGCGATCACCGGGAATTTATGATGGATGCTCTGCAGGCGCGCATCGGTCTTGTAGGTGCGGTACAGGGTGCGGTAATCGCTGACCGTATTGGCGTACACGCCGCCGCCCGGGTGGGGCAGGCCGTTTGGCAAGGTAATCGGCTTGTGCGCCGGTTCGGCGCCGCCGGTCTGGAATGAAGCGCCGACGGTCTCATAGATGTAGTCGCCGACATGCACGACGAAATCCAGGTCTTCCTGCGCCAGCAGGGACATGGCTTGCCAATGGTTGACCGACCAGTCCTGGCAGGTAAACCAGGCGAAGCGCACCTGGCTGTTGCTGGCGCTGGCGAGCGGAGCGGTTTTGGTCTGGGCCACCGGGCTGACGTCGCTGCCGGCGGTAAAACGGTAGTAATAAACGGTATTCGGCTTGAGCTGCGTTACCTTGGCGCGTACCGTGAAGTCGTAGTCGGGGGTGGCGCTCAGGTCGGCTTGCGCCGCCAGGGAGGAAAAATCCGGCGTGGCGGAGACTTCCAGCCGCACTGCAATCGCAGCCGCGGCGCCGTTGTTGCGCACTACGCGCGCCCAGAACACTGCGCTGCTGTCTTTCGGGTCGCCGGAAGCAATCCCCTGAGGAAAAGCGAACTCCCCTGTGCCGCCATCGCTGCTGCTGTTGCTGCCGCCGCATGCGCTCAGCAACCCTGTGCTTGCCGCAACCACTGTGAAAAATGCCGAGCCTTTCAGAAACTGTCTGCGCTTCATCTCTTTTTCTCTCGCTTAGAGTTGGTCAATCGCCATCGCGACAGGGCACGACAGCAGACCGTAATCTAAGGTACGGGCGGCCGTTGGGGAAAGAGAAATATGAGGATGCGAAGAAAGCTACTAATTGCCGGAAGCTGCTTGCATCCGGCTCAAGAATGATCCTGTTTGCCGCATACCGGACAGCCGGCATCGCGGGCGACGCCGATGCGGGTCCATTCCATGCTGCGCGCGTCCAGCATCAGCAGCGAGCCCGATAGCGAGGTGCCGATGGCGGCGATCAGCTTGAGCGCTTCGGCCGCCTGCATGCTGCCGATGATGCCGACCAGCGGCGCGAATACGCCCATGGTGGAGCAGGCGACTTCTTCAAATTCCCGGTCCGGCGGGAACAGGCAGGCATAGCAGGGCGAGCCGGGATCGCGCGCGTCGAATACGCTGACCTGGCCGTCGAACTGGATCGCCGCGCCGGAAACCAGCGGCACCCGGTGCGCGACGCAGGCGCGGTTGATGGCTTGCCGGGTGGCGAAGTTGTCGCTGCAGTCGATGACCACATCGGCATCGCCGATCAGCTGGCCGAGACGCGCCTGGTCGGCACGTTCCGCCAGCGCCACGACCTGGATATCGGGATTGATTTGCGTCATCGCGGTTTTGCCGGAGATGACCTTGGCCTGGCCGACGCGCTCGCTGGTGTGCAGGATTTGCCGCTGCAGGTTGGTCAGGTCGACGCTGTCGTTATCCACCAGCGTGATGCGGCCGACCCCGGCCGACGCCAGGTACATGGCCACCGGCGAGCCGAGGCCGCCGGCGCCGATGATCAGGGCGTGCGCCGCCAGGAATTTCTCCTGGCCGGCTATGTCGATGTCATCCAGCAGGATGTGGCGCGAATAGCGGAGTAATTGCTGGTCGTTCATGGAAAGCTGCCAAATAGGTAAAACTGCGGAATTTGCCGGAATTTGCCGTATCTCGGCCAAAAAAAAGGCCGCATCGCTGCGGCCTTAGTGTAGCGTGAAAAACGATTATTTTTTCTCGTCCTTCGGTTCATCCTTCTTGATGATGGCGCCGTCGGCCGGAGCCGGCTTGTCGTCTTTGGATGGCTTGGCGTCCTTCTCGGCTTCCGAGCGGTTTTCCGGTTTCACCTTGGACACTTGCACCGGCAGGCCCTTCAGCTGGTTCAGCGCTTGCGCCAGCTGGAAATCGTCCTTGCTGCCGAACTCCAGCGGCTTGCGTTTCTTTTCGGCTGCGGCGATGTTCTGCGCTTCTTCCAGTTCGTCGACCTTGGGCGCCTTGACTTCCGGACCCTTGTCGGTATCGTTGCTCAAGTGCTTGGTCAGGTCGGCCTCGCGCAGGCGCAGGCCGTTCAGGCCGTCGCCGTCGGCATATTCATCCACCATCACATCCGGTACGATGCCCTTGGCCTGGATCGAGCGGCCGTTCGGCGTGTAGTAGCGGGCGGTGGTCAGCTTGACCGCGGTGTTGCGGTCCGGCGGCAGGGCGATCACCGATTGCACCGAACCCTTGCCGAAGGTTTGCGTGCCCATGATGGTGGCGCGCTTGTAGTCTTGCAAGGCGCCGGCCACGATTTCCGAGGCGGAAGCGGAACCGGTATTGACCAGCACCACCATCGGCACCTTCTTCAGCGCTTCCGGCAGGCGCGCCAGCGGATCATTGCCCGGATTGGCGTAATACTCGCGCTTGGCGTAGAACGAAGCCTTGGAGCTCGGCAGCTGGCCGTTGGTGGTGACCACCACCGCATCCTTGGGCAGGAAGGCGGCGGACACGCCGATCGCGCCTGGCAATACGCCGCCCGGATCGTTGCGCAAATCCAATACCAGGCCCTTCAGGTTCGGTTCCTGGGCATAGATGGCGGCGATTTTCTTGGCCATGTCATCCACCGTCGGTTCCTGGAACTGGGTCACGCGCAGCCAGGCATAACCCGGTTCGACGACTTTGCCTTTCACGCTTTGCACACGGATTTCCTGGCGCGTGATGTTGAAGATCAACGGCTTGTCTTCTTCCTTGCGCGAGATGGTCAGGCTGATCTTGGTGTTAGGCTCGCCGCGCATGCGCTTGACCGCCTGCTCCAGGGTCAGGCCCTTGACCGGGGTGGCGTCGAGGCGGGTGATCAGGTCGCCCGCCTTGATCCCGGCGCGGTAGGCTGGGGAATCCTCGATCGGCGACACCACCTTGATGTAGCCGTCTTCCATGCCGACTTCGATGCCGAGGCCGACAAACTTGCCTTGGGTGCTCTCGCGCAGTTCCTTGTAAGCCTTCTTGTCCAGGTAGGCGGAATGCGGGTCGAGCGAGGCTACCATGCCGGAAATGGCTTCGGTCAGCAGTTTCTTGTCGTCGGCCGGTTCCACGTAATCGGACTTGATCAGGCCGAAAATATCGGCCAGCTGCCGCAATTCCTCCAGCGGCAATGGCGCCGCGGCGCTTTTCTGCGCAATGGCGTCGAACTGGATGGAGGCGCCTATCCCTGCAATGACGCCTAAACTGATCAGACCGATATTCTTGAGTTTACTGCCCATGTTTCACCTAGTAGTTACCCATCCGAGTGGGTCAAACGCACGGCCCTGATGCCGAATCTCAAAGTATAAACCCGATTGTTCATTGCCGCCGCTGTTGCCGGCGCTGGCAATGACGTCGCCGGCTTTCACGGCATCTCCGGGACGCTTCAATAATGCCTGATTATTACCGTAAATCGTCATGTACTGGTTGCCGTGGTCGACAATGATCAGATTGCCGAAGCCGCGCAGCCAGTCGGAAAACACCACCCGGCCGGCAGCCACCGCCTTCACTTCGCTGCCTTCCGGGGTGCGGATGAACAAGCCTTTCCAGCTCGGGCCGTCGCCGCGCTTGCTGCCGAAGCGCGCCATGACGTCGCCGCGCACCGGCAGCCGGAGCTGGCCGCGCAGGGATTCGAAGGGCTTGCCGTAGGCGTTGTCGGCTTCCGGCGTCAGTTCATTGCGCGCCAGCGGCGCCGGGGCGGGCGTCGGCGTTGCGGCTACTGCCGGCGGCGGCTGGTCATCGTCGATTGCGTCCGGATTGGGGACTTTCGGTCCCGCCGGGGCAGGCCCGGCAGCCGGCGGTTTCCCAGCCTGGGCCGCGCGCTGCTGTTCCAGCAGGCGCTGGCGTTCGCGTTCGCGCGCAGCCTGGGCTTGGGCCTTGGCTTGCGCCTGGGCCAGTTGCTGCTGGCGCAATTTCTCGCGGGCTGCGGCCTCGACTTTCTTTTGCGCTTCGATCAGTTCCGCCAGCTTGTCGACCAGGCCCGACAGGCGCTGGTCGTCGCGCTGGATGTTGCCGGCTTCCTTGCGCTGGCTCGCCAGTTTGCTGGAGAGCTGGGTCAGCAAGGTAGCGCGCTTGGACTTTTCCTTTTCCAGCAGGTTTTTCTGGTCGCGCTGTTCCTGGGCGATTTCGTCGAGGTCGTCCTTGGCGTCCTGGGCTTCGGTCTGGTTGGCTTCCACTGCGGCAAGGTTGGCGCGCAGCGATTCCAGCAGCCGCGCTTGCGCCTGCGAAACATACCCCATGTACTGCAGGTCGCGGTTGATGCGGTTCGGGTTGTCGCCGGACAGCAGCAGCTTGATGCGGTCTTCGTTGCCGGCGACGTACTGCTGGCGCAGCAGGTTGGCCAGCTGGGCCTGCTGCGAAGCCACGGTCTTGCTCAGCTCGTCATGCTGTTTCGCCAGCTTGGCCAGTTTGGCTTCGGTCTGCTTTTGTTCTGCGCTCAGATCGCGCAAAGAGCGGGTGGCCTTGGAAACCGCGGCTTCGGAATCGGCCAGGGCGTCGCTGGCGTTGTCTTTCTCGGTCTCGGTCTGGCTGATGTCGCGCTTGAGGTTGTCCAGCTTTTGCCGCAGGTCGGCGCGCTGCGCTTCTGCCGCCTGTTTTTGCTTGCTGCGCTCGGTGATCTTGGCGGCGGCGCCGGCGTCCGCGGGCAGGGCTGCCGCCAGCGTCGCCGCCAGCAGCAGCGCCAGCGGCCACGCCGCCGGCGGACGGCCGATGGCGCGACTGAGCTTGCTGCTGCCGAAGAGCTTGTCCAGCGAGATATTTATTTCGCTTTCCCCTGGCTGGCGACGGCGTTCATCGCCGCTGCTATCGCCGCCTGGTCGCCAAGGTAATAACTCTTGATCGGCTTCAGGTCGGCGTCCAGTTCATAGACCAGCGGCTGGCCGTTGGGGATGTTGAGGCCGACGATATCCTGGTCGCTGATGCCGTCCAGCATCTTGATCAGGGCGCGCAAGCTGTTGCCGTGGGCTGAAATGATGATGCGCTTGCCGCTGCGGATGGATGGCGCGATTTCGTCGTTCCAGAATGGCAATACGCGCGCCACCGTGTCTTTCAGGCATTCGGTCAGCGGGATCTCTTCGCGCTTCAGGCCGGCGTAGCGCGGGTCGTTGTAGGAAGTGCGCGGATCGTCCGCTTCCAGCGGCATCGGCGGCGTGTCATAGCTGCGGCGCCACACCATGACTTGCTCATCGCCGTATTTGGCAGCGGTTTCCGCCTTGTTCAAGCCTTGCAAGGCGCCATAGTGGCGTTCGTTCAGGCGCCAGTGGTGCCGGACCGGCAGCCACATCAGGTCCATCTCGTCGAGCGTGCCCCACAGGGTGCGGATCGCGCGTTTCAATACCGAGGTGTAGGCCAGGTCGAAAGTGAAACCGGCTTCGCGCAGCAGCTGGCCGGCCTGCCTGGCTTCCGCCACGCCTTTTTCGGTAAGGTCGACGTCGACCCAGCCGGTGAAACGGTTGGCCAGGTTCCAGGTGGATTCGCCGTGGCGCATCAATACGATCTTGTACATAGTGGTAAGTTTGCTAACTAAGAGTAAGAAATCTATTGTCCGCCATTGGAATTCAGCCAAGGACTCCGCATTTACATGGTGGCAGGGTAAATGGGGCGCAAAGGTTTTTTCGCGGGACCCGATACGAATTGAATGGCGCCTCAGCTTCTATTTTATAATGGCGGGATTAACTAATACCATTGGATCAACGTGAAATTCTTGATTGATAACATTTTTCTGTTCGCAGTAGCAGTTTTATCGGGTGGCGCACTGTTGCTGCCCTTGTTGCAAAAACGCGGTAACCGGGTATCGACCTTGCAGGCTACCCAGCTGATCAACCAGGGCAAGACACTGGTGCTGGACGTGCGCGACAGCGCGGCTTTTGCCGCCGCCCACCTGATCGACGCCAAGAATATTCCCTTGACGGACTTGCCGCAGCGCATGGTTGAACTGGAGAAGTTTAAAGCAAAGAACGTGCTGGTGGTATGCCAGACTGGCAACCAGGCGACCAAAGCCGTCGCCCTGCTGGGCCAGGCCGGGTTTGCCCAGGCCTATAACCTGGAAGGCGGGATCGCTGCCTGGCAGACCCAGGGTCTGCCTACCGTCAAATAACGCAGCCGGGATCCCCTGGATCCGGCTCAGCCAGCACAAGGAACAACCATGACCGCCCATGTACTAATGTATAGCACCGCCGTGTGCCCGTATTGCATTCGCGCCGAACAGCTGCTGAAGGCAAAAGGCGTGGAAAGTATCGAGAAGATCCGGATTGACCTCGATCCGGCGCAGCGCGACACGATGATGCAAAAGACTGGCCGCCGCACCGTGCCGCAAATTTATATCGGCGCGACCCATGTCGGCGGTTTTGACGACTTGCATGCGCTTGATCGCGATGGCAAGCTGGAGCCCCTGCTGCAAAGCGCCTGATTTTCGGCAACTAATTTTCGTCAATTAGTCCTGCGATTCAGGTATTGTTGCGGATTGTACTGATAGCTGGCCGGATGGCTTGTCTGCCGTCCGGCTAATTTAAATGTTAACTGAAAGAGTGTCATGGCTGAAGAGAACCAACAAGTTGAACAACCGGTGTTCCAGATTCAACGCGTTTACCTGAAAGATTTGTCGCTTGAACAACCGAATTCGCCGGCCATTTTCCTCGAACAGGAAGCACCGCAGATCGAAGTAGCGGTGGATGTCGGCGCCGAAGCGCTGGCCGAAGGCATTTTCGAGTCGACTGTCACGGTTACCGTCACCGCCAAGGTGAAAGACAAGGTAGCGTTCCTGGTCGAGGGCAAGCAAGCCGGCATTTTCGAATTGCGCAACATTCCTACCGAACAGCTGGATCCGTTGCTTGGCATAGGCTGCCCGAACATCGTCTACCCTTATCTGCGCGCCAACCTGGCAGACGCCATCACGCGCGCCGGTTTCCCGCCTATCCACCTGGCTGAAATCAATTTCGAAGTGTTCTATCAACAACGCCTGCAAGCGCTGGCCGAGCAACAGCAAAAGGGCAGCGGCGACAGCATCGCGGTTGACGGCACGTCGGCGATCAACTGATTTTGCACGGCAAGCGGGGCAGGGCCGCATAGTTTCATCCTGCCTGGCGCCAGACGGCGGCAGGCAGGATGTCGCTGGCCTGCCCTGGAAGTATTCTCGCAACTGGAGAGCAACAGATGAATTTTGCACGCATAGCCGGTTCCATCGCTTTGTCGTCGGCCAGCTTGCTCGGCGTTGCCGGTTCTGCCCACGCGCTCGATTTCAAGGCGGTCGGCGCGGCGCCGGTGGTGCTGTACGATGCGCCTTCCGAAAAAGGCCGGCGGGTAGCGGTTGCGCCGCGCGGCATGCCGGTCGAAGTGGTGCTGACGTACGGCGAATGGACCAAAGTGCGCGATGCCAGCGGCGATTTGTCGTGGCTGCAGTCGAAAGGCCTGGTCGCCAAGCGCAACCTGCAGGTCAGTGTTGCCAACGCCAAGATCCGGGCCAATCCTGACGATGCCGCGGCTGTGGTGTTTACCGCCGACAAAGGCGTGTTGCTGGAACTGGTCGATCCGGTAGCGTCCGGCTGGGCCAAGGTGCGTCATCGCGACGGCCAGGCCGGTTATGTGAAGGCGACCGAGGTATGGGGCGATTGACCTTTGCCTCGCCCATTTTGGTTTTACATGTTTGATGGCCGCCCGTGTCTTCTGAACCCATCCCATCCATGAACATCACCATACTCGGCGCCGGCGCATGGGGCACCGCGCTGGCCATCGCATTGGCGCAGCGCCATGACGTGCTGTTGTGGGGACGTAATCCGGCCGCCATGGCCGCCGCCGCCGCGCAGCGCGAAAATACCGTTTACCTGCCCGGTTTCGGCTTGCCCGACACGCTGGCTCTCAGCGCCGATTTTTCGCAGGCGCTGGCGCACGTAACCACCGCTGCACAGGCGAAGCAGAGCGAAGCATTGCTGATCGTCGCTTCTTCCGTCGCCGGTTTGCGCGAACTGGCGCAGCAGCTGCAAGCTTTTCCCATTCCCAATATCGTCTGGCTATGCAAGGGCTTTGAAGAAAGCACGCGCCTGCTGCCGCACCAGATCGTGCGCCAGGTGCTGGGCGATGCAGTTCCGGCTGCGGCGCTGTCCGGGCCGTCTTTTGCGCAAGAAGTTGCGCGCGGGCTGCCTTGCGCCTTGTCGGTCGCCAGCGCCCACGCCGGGTTGTGCGAGCAGGTGGTGGCGGCGGTCCATGGCGACAATATCCGCGTCTATTCGACCGACGACGTGGTCGGTGTCGAAGTCGGCGGCGCGGTAAAGAATATCCTGGCGATCGCCACCGGCGTGGCGGACGGCCTCGGGCTTGGCTTGAATGCGCGGGCCGCCTTGATCACCCGCGGCCTGGCGGAAATTACGCGGCTCGGCATCGCCCTCGGCGGCCGCAGCGAGACCTTCATGGGCTTGTCCGGGGTCGGCGACCTGATACTGACCTGCACCGGCGACCTGTCGCGCAACCGCCGGGTCGGGCTGGGCTTGGCGCAAGGCAAGCCGCTGGCTACCATCGTCACCGAACTCGGCCATGTCGCCGAGGGTGTGCGATGCGCCGCGGCAGTGCGCGCCCTGGCCCGGGAATGCGGGGTCGACATGCCGATCACCAATGCGGTGGCCGGCGTTTTATTCGACGGCGATTCGCTGCAGTCCGTGATGGAACTGCTGTTGTCGCGCAATCCGCGCGAAGAGGCGGCGTAACTCGCGGCCGCCGGTTTTTTTGCGGATCGGGCACGGCGATGCAATGTCGCAGTGTGCGTTTGAAGTAGTATCATTTCTTTGTGTCGAATCAATGACAAAACCTGGATAGATACACTGGTCAGAATTAAGTGCCTCTCTCATGCTTATTTGCAACGATTGCAGCATATAATCGCCCTTTCCAAACATGTTCATGGTTTTTTTGATAAGGAAAGAAATGCATAGCACAATGTTTCCTGCCCTTCGGCGCCGTTCCACGCTTGCCATGCAACGCGGCTTCACGCTGATTGAAATCATGGTGGTGGTGGTGATCATGGGGATCCTGGCGGCATTGGTGGTGCCCAAGCTGATGGGACGCACCGACGATGCGCGGATCCAGGCCGCGCGCCAGGATATCGGCACCTTGATGCAGGCGCTCAAGCTGTACAAGCTGGACAACCAGCGCTACCCGACCACCGAACAAGGCTTGCAGGCGCTGGTCGCCAAGCCCACCAACGGACCGGCCGCCAACGGCTGGAAGAGCGGCGGTTATATCGACAAGCTGCCGAAGGATCCGTGGGGCACTCCTTATCAATACCTGTCGCCCGGCATCAAGGGCGAAGTCGACATATTCTCTTACGGTGCGGATGGCCAGCCGGGCGGCGAAGGTAATGATGCCGACATCGGTTCGTGGGACTTGTAATGTCCACAATGGCGCATCGCAATCTGCGCCAGGGTTTTACCCTGCTGGAACTGCTGGTGGTGGTGGTGATTGCCGGCATCACGCTGGGCGTGGTCTCGCTTAACGCCTTTCGCAGCGATCGGCAGGTCATGCAGAACGATGCGCAGCGCATCGCCTTGCTGCTGCAATTGACGCGCGAAGAAGCCATCTTGCGCAACCGTCCCACCGCTTTCGAAGCCGACGCCAACGGCTACCGTTTCCTGGTGCGCGAAGAAAGCGGCTGGCAGGCGCTGACCCAGGACGACATGCTGCGCCAGCGCGAATTCAAACGCACGCCCATGCAGCTATCGATGAATCCGGCGCCGACCGAAGCGTCGGCGCCGGATACGCTGCGCATCACCTTCGGCCGCGAACCGGTCGACAAGCCGTTTGCGCTGACCATGGCCAGCGGCGACAGCAGCGTCGTCATCCGCGCCGATGGCATCGGTCATTTTGCGGTCGAATAAATGTTTACGCCGAAACCGCCTCCCCATCGTCATCAAGCCGGTTTTACCTTGCTGGAAGTGCTGGTGGCGCTGGTCATCGTCGGCACGGCGCTGGGCGCCAGCCTGCGTGCGGTCGGCAGCCTGACGCAGAACAGCAGCGGATTGCGCGCCGCCATGATGGCGAACTGGTCGGCGGAAAACCGGCTGACCCAGATCCGTCTCGGCCATGAATGGCCCGCGATCGGCAATCGCAGCTTCGATTGCCCGCAAGGCGACTTGCCGCTGCGTTGCGAAGAAAAGGTATCCGGTACGCCGAATCCGTATTTCCGGCGGGTCGAAGTAGCGGTGTTCGCCGACGCCAGTTCTGACCGGCGCATCATCAACTTGTCGCAGGTGGTGCCGAATGCGCGTTAGCAGCAAAAACGGCTCGTCCGGCTTTACGCTGGTTGAGATGATCATTGCGATCACCATCCTGGCGATGGTGGCGATACTCGGCTGGCGCGGGCTGGACGGGATCGTGCGGTCGCGGGTTGCGCTGACCACCGAAATGGAGCAGACGCGCGGCATGCAGCTGACGTTTGCGCAGCTGCAAAGCGATTGCGCCCAGATCGCTCCGCTCAGCCTGATGTCGGCGCGGCCCACCTTGCTGGCGCAGCCGGGGCGCCTGCTGATGGTGCGGCTGGTGTTTGCCGACCAGCAGCCGACCCGTGTCCAGGTCATCGACTACCGTCTGCGCGACGGCCGCCTGACGCGCCAGGAGTCGGCGCCCACGCGCGACCTGAACCAGCTCGACAGCATGTGGCAGAGCGCCCTCAACGATGCCGGCGACAGCAGCCAGGCAGTGCTGCTGCAGTCCGATATCGCCAGCATGCAGATGCAATTGTGGGGCAGCGACGGCCAGGGCTGGCGGCCATCCGCCGCGGCCGCCGGCACTGGCAGCCAGGACAGCACCAACGTCAACGCCAACCGCTGGACCGGCCTGCAAGTCGCCCTGCAGCTGCGCGGCCATGACAACAGCACCATGGCCAAGACCTTCCTGCTGGGGGCGTCATGAGCCGGACGCAGCGGCCGCCGATGCATTACGCACAACGCGGCGTCGCGGTGGTGACCGCCTTGCTGCTGACGACGCTGGCGGTGACCATCGTCGCCAGCCTGTTCTGGCAGCAGCAGGTGCAGGTGCGCTCGATCGAGAACCAGCGCTTGCAGCTGCAGAAAGACTGGATCATGCGCGGCGCCCTGGATTGGGCCAGCATGATCTTGCGCGCCAGCGGCCGCCAATTCAACTACGACCACCTGGGACAGCCGTGGGCCGCGCCGCTGGCCGATACCCGCCTTGACCAGTACGTGGAAGACGGCCAGCCGGCCGGCGATGCCGGTGACGCCATCCTGTCCGGCAGCATTGTCGACGCCCAGTCGCGCTACAACCTGAACAACCTGAGCCAGAACGGCGTGCCGATTCCCGACGAGGTGGCGGTGTTCAAGCGCCTGCTGGGCTACCTGCACCTGCCGACCGGCCTGGCGACCGCCACTGCGCAAGCCATCGCCAAAAGCCAGCCGATCGTCAATCCCGCCGGACAGCAGACCGCAGCCAAGTCGGACAGCAGCGCTTTGCCCTTGCTGCAGGTGGACGACCTGTTGTCGGTGCCCGGCTATACCCCGGCCATGGTGAAGCAATTGCAAGACTTTGTCGTGGTGCTGCCTTTGGCCGGCGCCGCCATGCCGATCAATGCGAATACCGCGCCGGCGGAGGTGCTGGCGGCCCGTTTTGCCGATTTGTCACTGGCGGAGGCGAATACGCTGATCGCCGCACGGCGTACGGCGCCGTTTCTCGATACGGCGAATTTATCGACGCAAATGTCAAACCTGTTCGGGAAAACTTTTTCGGCGAACGCCAATGTGGCGGTCGCCAGCAACTTTTTTTTGGTGTACGGCAAGATTCGAATGGGGCGCGCGGGTCTCAATACCGTATCCTTGATACAGCGTCCTACCAATAACCGGGCCGGCAGCACTATAGTGTGGATTAGAGAACAATAAATGGAAGATGCGTTTTGAGTACCTTATATATCCGCTTACCCGCCAGGGCCACGCTCGATAGCGCGGCGGCAGTGGCCATGCCCGATTGCCGCTTCGCGCTGGTGGCCGACAGCGGCCGCATCGAACGCCAGGGCGCCGAGCAGCTGTCGGGCCTGGCCGAGGTTATTGCCGGCGCAACGCGTGTGGTGGTGCTGCTGGCCGCGGCCGACGTCAACCTGCTGCAATTGCAGGTGCCGCCGCTATCCGACGCCAAACTGAAGCTGGCGTTGCCGAACCTGGTGGAAGAACAACTGCTGGTCGATCCCTTTGACTGCGTGATCGTAGCCGGGCGCAAGCGCAGTGGCCGGGCCGCGGCGCAGGTTGAGGACAAGCAGCGCCTGATTGCCGTGGTCCAGCGAGACTGGCTGGAGCTGCTGGTCAAGACCCTGTTGGCGCTGGGCGCGCATAATCTGCAAGCCTGGCCAGCCCAGCTCTGCCTGCCCCTGCGCGAACCGGACACGGCCGCTGCAGCCATCACCGATCATGGCGGCGACATCGACGTCGCCTTGCGCACCTCGGCCGAACAGGGGTTGGGCTGGTCCTTGTCGCCCGCTTCCGGACAGTCCGTGGCGCAAGGCGTCCTGGACAGCATGGCGGCAATTGTGCCGCAGCTGCCGGTCACCTTGTATGTGCCGCAGTCCAGCCTGGCGCAGTACCAGGAACTGGCGCAGCCGCAAGTGACGGTGCTGGCCGACGACTGGTCGCACTGGATACCGGGCGCCCAGGACCTGGCGCGCACCGGCGTTGACCTGATGAGCGGCCTGACCGCGAGCGCAGCCGGCACCGAGTTCAGCTGGCGCCGCTGGCGCTGGCCGCTGGGATTGGCGGCAGCCGTGCTGCTGGTGAATGTCGTCAGCCTCAATTACGACTGGCTGCGCATGCGGCGCGAAGCCGCCAGCCTGCGCGCCGGCATGATGCAGAGTTATCGCGCGGCCTTTCCAAAAGAAACCGTGATCGTTGATCCGATTGCCCAGACCAGGCAAAAGATCGCCGCCGCGCAGCGCGACGGCGGCCAGCTGGCGCCTGACGATTTCCTGGCGCTGGCGTCCATATTCGGCGCGGCCTGGGCCGGATCGCCGCAAAGCGCGGACATCGCGGCCATCAGCAGCGTCGAATATCGCGACCATCATTTGCTGGTGCGCTTGAAAAACCCGGCCGACGCCGATGCGGCGGAAGCGCAGGTCAAGAGCGTGCTGGAGAGCAGCCAATTAACACTGAGCAAGCCGGCTAGCGGCGCATGGCAGATCGGGAGCCGCAAGTAATGTCGACACGTAACCAGCTACAGCAATCCTGGGAAAAAATCAGCACCCCTGCAAGCCAGTATTGGGCGCAAAGAAACCAGCGCGAACGCCGCCTGCTAGGTGCGGCCGGCGCGCTGATCCTGGTCGCCGTGATTTACCTGCTTTTGCTGGACCCTGCGCTGAGCGGCCGCGCCCGCTTGCAGAAAGACTTGCCTGCGTTGCGCCAGCAAGCCGCTGAATTGCAGTCGTTGACAGCCAAGGCGGCGTCCCTGTCCGGCCAGCTGGCTGAACGGCCGGCTGCGCCGCTCAGCAAGGAGGCGGTCGAGACAGCATTGAAAATCAAAGGTTTGACCCCGCAAAGCGTGACGCTCAGCGGCGACATGGCCAAGGTGCAGTTGTCGGCAGTAGCATTTGCCGGGCTGCTAGACTGGCTCGATGATGCGCAGAAGAATGCTCATTGGCAAGTGGTAGACGCCAATGTCAGTGCGGCCGGCGGTGCGAATGCGCAGCCGGGCATCGTCAATGCCACGGTCACGTTGTGGCAGCAAAAGCATGAGTAATGGCCGCATGTGGCTGGCGTTGTTATCCGGCTTCCAGGAAATTTGATGCGTGGCTTGAGTAGAGTATTGGTGTGGGCGGCGGTGGCGTTGCTGAGTACGCTGGTCACGGTGTCGGTCTTTTTACCGGCTGCCTGGCTGGCGCCGCTGCTGGAAAGCCGCACCGGAGGCAGGCTGACGCTAGGCGACGCCCAAGGTTCCTTGTGGCGCGGTTCGGCCTTCATCGGCGCCGCGCCCAGCGGCAAGGATGCCGTGACGGCGTTATTGCCGGGGCGGTTCGCGTGGCGCCTGTCGCCGCTGGTTTTGCTGGGACGGGTCGACGCGACGCTGGAGAATGCGCAAGTGTTGTCGGCCGCGGTCAGCATCCGCGGCAGCTGGAGTGCGTGGAGCATCAGCCCGGCCAGCATGGTTTTGCCGGCCGAGCGCCTGGCGGCGCTGGGCGCGCCCTTGAACACTTTGCAGCCGTCGGGCAAGATGCAGCTGGGCTGGCAACCGCTGACGCTGGCGCGCAACAGCGCCGGCGGAGTGGATATCAACGGCGTGATGACGCTGGACCTGCTGGCGATGGCGTCGCGCTTGTCGCCGGTCAAGCCGCTCGGTAGCTATCGGCTGCGCTTTGACTGGCAGGGCAGGCAGGCAAGATTGACGCTGGCGACCCTGGGCGGAGCCATGCTGTTGAACGGCAGCGGAAAACTGCAAGACGGCCGTTTTCAGTTTTCGGGCACCGCGGAAGCGGCGGCAGGACAAGAGGAAAAGTTGGCGACCTTGCTCAGTTTGCTCGGTCAGCGTCGCCAGGTGAATGGCAGAAATGTTATCGGACTAGAGTTCAAATCATGAAAGATAAAATGTATTCCGCACTACTTTCAAGTACATGCAACTGGCGCAGCGCCGCCGCCATCGCCTTGCTGACCTGCGCCACTGCCGTCGCAGCGCAGCCGGTGCTGGGCACCTCCGGAACTGCCACCGAGGGCGCGAGCGGCCAGGCTGTGATGAATTTCGTCGGCGCCGACATCGAGTCGGTAATCAAGGCGGTCGGCCAGTACACCAACACGACTTTCATTGTCGATCCGCGCGTCAAGGGCAGCATCAACCTGGTGTCGGAAAAGCCGCTGAGCAAAACCCAGGCTTTCGACCTGCTGGCCTCGACCCTGCGCTTGCAAGGCTATGCCGTGGTGCGCGGCGACGGTTTTGTGAAAGTGGTGCCGGAAGCCGACGCCAAGCTGCAAGTGGCGCCAACCCGCCCGGCCAGCGTCCGCGGCGACCAGATCGCCACCCAGATTTTTTCGCTGAACTATGAATCGGCAACCAATATCCTGCCGGTGCTGCGGCCGCTGATTTCACCCAACAACACCATCAACGCCAATCCGGGCAACAACACGCTGGTGGTGACCGATTACGCGGAAAACCTGCAGCGGCTGGGAAAAATGATCGCGGCGCTCGATGTGCCGGCGGTCAATGACCTTGATGTGATTCCGGTGCGCTACGCGGTGGCCAGCGATATCGCCGTGATGGCGAGCAAGCTGCTCGATTCGGGCTCTGCCGCGCCGGGCGCCAGCGATAGCGCGCGCACCATGATCATGGCTGACTCGCGGACCAATTCGGTGGTGGTGCGGGCGCCATCGGCAGGCCGCGCCAACCTGGCCAAGTCGCTGATCGCCAAGCTCGACCAGCCGACCGCCAACGCCGGCAACGTGCATGTGGTTTACCTGAAAAACGCCGACGCCGTGAAACTGGCCAAGACCTTGCGCGCGATTGTGTCGCAGGATACGTCGATGTCGAACATCAGCCAGGCGAAGAGTTCCAGCAGCAGTTCCGGCGGCATGTTGCAGGGGTCGAGCGGCAGCAGCGCGCTGGGCTCCAATAACAATTCGACTGCACCATCGACGCCGTCGTCGCCGTCTTCCGACAGCGCGTCCCAGTCTTCCGGCAGCGGCAGCGGCGCCGCGGGCTTTATCCAGGCCGACGACTCTACCAATACCCTGATCATCACCGCCAGCGAACCGGTCTACCGCAATATCCGCGGCGTGATCGACCAGCTCGACCAGCGGCGTGCCCAGGTATATGTGGAAGCCTTGATCGTCGAGGTCACGGATAGCGCGGCGAGCGAAATCGGCGTGCAATGGCTGGCCTTGAGCGGAGATTCGAACAGTAATTACCGGGTCGGCGGCGGCACCGGCTTTACCGGCACCAACACCGGCATCACCAGCGGCAACCTGTTCAACACAGCTATCGGCCAGGCGATCAATACCGGCACCACCACGTCGGTACCGACTGTCGGCAGCGGCTTGCAGCTCGGCATATTCCGCCAGATCGCCGGCAAGATCGGTTTGGGCGCCTTGGCCAGCGCCTTGAACTCGACCACCGGCAGCAATGTGCTGTCGATGCCGAACCTGCTGACGCTGGATAACGAGGAAGCCAAGATCATCGTCGGCCAGAACGTGCCATTTGTCACTGGTTCCACCTTGACCACGGGAGCCGGCACCAGCAGCCCGTTCACCACTATCGAGCGCAAGGACGTCGGCACGGCATTGAAGATCAAGCCGCATATTTCGGAAGGCGGAACGGTTCGCCTGGAAATTTCGCAAGAAGTATCGGCAGTCGTTGCCGGCACTGCGGGCGCTACCAATGGCCCGACGACGACCAAGCGTTCGCTGGATACGAATGTCGTGATCGACGATGGCGAGATCATCGCCTTGGGCGGCTTGATTGGCGACAACAACCAGAACGGCGTGCAAAAAGTCCCGCTGCTGGGCGATTTGCCGTTTATCGGGAATCTTTTCAAATACCAGTCCGGTTCCCGCGAAAAAACCAACCTGATGATATTTTTGCGTCCGATCATCGTGCGCGACAAAGACACCAGCAACCTGCTGGCCGTCGATCGTTACGATTACATGCGCAAGCAGCAGATCAAGGTGCAGCCGGACAAGAGCATCCTGACCGATTTCGGCTCGTCGGTGACCTCCAAGCTGGAAGACGGCGGCCCATTCATCGATCTGCGCAAGCAGGCTGTACCGGACGGACAGCACCAGCCTGCTCTCGAGCAGCCTCAGCCTCAGCCTCAGCTGCAGATGCCAAAACCGGCGACCGTTCCTGCGCCAGGCCTCTTGAATGACAGAGCGCCATGAGCGATCCCAGGATGACCGATACGCGCCTGCTGCCCTACGCTTTCGCCCGCGATTTTTCATTGCTGGCGCAGCGTATCGAGGATGCCAACGGCGCCGACAACGCGGTCGAGTTATGGATTTCCGAGGCAACCAAGCCTAGCGCGATCGCTGAGGCCAGCCGCCGCTTCGGCCGCGTCAAGTTCCGTACGCTGTCGCGCGAGGAACTCGACGAGGCGATCGCCAGGGCCTATGCCGGCGCCGGCGGCGACGCCGCCCAGGTAGTGGACGAATTCGAATCCGATCTGGACCTCGCCAAGCTGATGCAAGACATGCCGGCGATCGAGGACTTGCTGGAATCGTCCGACGATGCGCCGGTGATCCGCATGATCAATGTGTTGCTGACACAAGCACTGCGGGAAGGCGCTTCCGATATCCACATCGAACCGTTCGAGCAGATTTCGGTAGTGCGTTTCCGCATCGACGGCAGCCTGCGCGATGTGGTGCGGCCAAAGAAGGGAGTCCATGCCTCGCTGATTTCCCGTATCAAGATCATGGCGCAGCTCGACATCGCCGAAAAACGCCTGCCGCAGGATGGACGGATTACCTTGCGTGTCGGCGGCAAGCCGGTCGACGTGCGGGTGTCGACCTTGCCCACCGGCCACGGCGAACGCGCTGTGTTGCGTCTGCTGGACAAGGAAGCGGGCCGGCTTGACCTGCAGCACCTCGGCATGAGCCCCGCAGTCCTGCCCCAGTTCGACCGCCTGATCGCGCAGCCGCACGGCATCGTGCTGGTCACGGGGCCGACCGGCTCGGGCAAGACCACCACGCTGTACGCCGCGCTGTCGCGCCTGAACACCAGCAGCACCAATATCCTGACGGTGGAAGACCCGATCGAGTATGAACTGGCCGGCGTCGGCCAGACCCAGGTCAATGCGCGCATCGACATGACTTTCGCCAAGGCCCTGCGGGCTATCCTGCGGCAGGATCCCGACGTCATCATGATCGGTGAAATCCGCGACCTGGAAACCGCGCAGATTGCAGTACAGGCTTCGCTGACCGGCCATCTGGTGCTGGCGACCTTGCACACCAACGATTCTGCCGCCGCGGTGACGCGTTTGCTGGACATGGGGATCGAACCCTTCCTGCTGTCGTCTTCCCTGCTGGGAGTGGTGGCGCAGCGCCTGGTGCGGAAACTGTGCACCCATTGCCGCCGTCACGACGGCGAACTGTGGCATGCGGTCGGTTGCGAACAATGCGGCCACACCGGCTACCACGGCCGGGTCGGCGTCTACGAACTATTGCTGACCACCGATGAAATTACGGCGCAGATCCATAACCGGGCGTCGGAAGCCGAGATCCAGCAGGTAGCGCTGCGCAACGGCATGCGCACCATGCGCCAGGATGGCGAACGCTGGCTGAGCGAAGGCATCACGACCCAGGCCGAACTGCTGCGGGTCACCAAAGAATGACCGAAAAGAATGACTGAAAAACCAGCGAAGAGTAGAGGACCAGAGTGCCAGCATTTCGTTACGAAGCGGTAGACGCCGCCGGCAGCACCGCCAAGGGCGTGGTGAATGCGGACAGCGCCAAGATGGCGCGTGCCGACCTGCGCGCCCAGGGTTTGCTGCCGCTGACGGTGGAAGCCATCGCGCAGCAGGTGGACGCTGCCGGCAACCTGAAACGGCGTGGTTTCGGCGAACATCTGTCGACGGTGGAAATCGCCTTGTTTACACGCCAGCTGGCCAGCCTGCTGGAAGCCAGCCTGCCGCTGGAGCAGGCTTTGACGGCGCTGCTGGAACAGTCGGAGCGCAATTACCAGCGCGACCTGATCGCATCGATCCGGTCCGACGTCATGGGCGGCGCTTCCCTGTCCAGTGCGCTGGCCGGCCATCCGCGCGATTTCGCCGAAATCTACCGGGCGCTGGTTGCATCCGGTGAACAGATCGGCCAGCTGTCGCGCGTGCTGTCGCGGCTGGCCGATTACATCGAGCGCCGCAATTCGCTGGTGCAAAAGGTGAAGCTGGCGTTTACCTATCCGGCGATCGTGACCGTGGTGGCCTTCGTGATCGTGATTTTCCTGTTGACCTATGTGGTGCCGCAGATCGTGTCGGTGTTCGCAAATACCAAGCAGAAATTGCCGATGCTGACAGTGATGATGCTGGCCACTTCCGACTTTGTCCGCAACTATGGCTGGATCGTCCTGATCGTGGTGATTGTGCTGTTCTACAGCTGGCGCATGGCGCTGAAAAACCCGGCGACCAAGATGCGCTGGCATACCTGGCTGCTGAATGCGCCGCTGTACGGGAAATTCGAGCGCAGCTTGAATACCGCCCGTTTTGCCAGTACGCTGGCAATTACCACCGGCTCGGGCGTGCCGATCCTGAAAGCGCTGCAAACCAGCCGCGATACGCTGTCCAACGTCGCCATGCGGCAGCAGGTCGACACTGCCGCCACCAGCGTGCGCGAAGGGGTGGGCCTGGCGCGTGCGCTGGCGGCACACAAACATTTTCCGCCGATGCTGATCCACATGATCCGGGCCGGCGAAGTGACCGGTGAATTGCCCGCCATGCTGGAGCGCGCCGCCAGCGCCCAGGAACAGGATTTGGAACGGCGCGCCATGACCATCGCCGGCTTGCTGGAGCCGGCCCTGATCCTGGCGATGGGGGTAGTGGTGCTGTTGATCGTGCTGGCGGTGCTGATGCCGATTATTGAAATCAACCAGTTGGTGCGTTAGGACAAAGTCAGGAAAAGCGTGAAACTGCAAATAACAAAAAAACTCGGCCGCCAAAGCAAGCGCCTGCCGGAATTCCTCAGCCTGCTGCTGTTCATGCTGCTGTGCGCCTGCACGGCATACTGGGTGATGCAACTGATCAAACCGCAGCTGCGCGCGGTGACCGCGCCGCCGCAGGCGGAACGGGCGCAGATCGATGTTTCGCTCGCGGCGGGACTGTTCGGCGGCCGCGGCACGGTGACGGTTGCCAGCAACTACCAGCTGCTGGGCGTGGTCGCGGCGAAACAAGACGGCGAAAGCGTGGCGATCCTGAGCGCCGACGGCAAGCCGGCGCAGGCGGTGCGGCAGGGCAAGGAGCTGCTGCCGGGAACCAGCGTCAAGGAAGTGCACGCAAGCTATGTCTTGTTATCCGAGGGCGGGGTCCTGAAGCGTGTGATGCTGCCGGAAGATGCGCGCACCAAGTCGGGACTGGGCGGCGCTTCGCCAGTGCCGGCGCCGGCCCAGATGATGCAGCAGGCGCCTAACCAGGATCTGCCGCCGGAACAGCCGGCGGTGCCGGTGCAGGATAAATAGGGCCGTAATTGATAAAAGCTGAAGACCATCAAAAACATTCCCGTTTTAGACTGCTCAAGCAATAAATAACGGGCCTGTTCCATCGGCTAGCGGCTTACCGCCGGGGACCAGCCCGGCGGCAATGCTACCGCTTACAGCACATAACGCGACAAGTCTTCGTTCACCACCAGGGCGCCCAGGCGCTCATCGACATAAGCCGCATCGATCACCATGGTTTTTTCGGTAGCGTTGGTCGCCGAAAACGAGATTTCTTCCAGCAGTTTTTCCATTACCGTGTACAGCCGGCGCGCGCCGATATTCTCGGTTTTTTCATTGACCGAGAAAGCGATTTCCGCCAGCCGCTGCACACCTTCCTTGGCAAACTCCAGCGTGACGCCTTCGGTGGCTAGCAATGCTTCGTACTGCTTGGTCAGGCAAGCGTCGGTGCCGGTCATGATCCTTTCGAAATCGCTGATCGACAAGGAATCGAGCTCGACCCGGATCGGGAAACGGCCTTGCAGTTCCGGGATCAGATCCGACGGTTTGGCCAGGTGGAAAGCGCCGGATGCGATGAACAGGATGTGATCGGTCTTGATCATGCCGTACTTGGTGTTGACGGTAGTGCCTTCCACCAGCGGCAGCAAGTCGCGCTGCACGCCGGCGCGCGAGACATCGGCGCCTCCGCTGTTTTGCGAGCGAGTAGCGATCTTGTCGATCTCGTCCAGGAACACGATGCCGTTTTGCTCAACGTTGCTGATGGCTTTCTGCTTCAGTTCGTCTTCGTTGACCAGCTTGGCGGCTTCTTCCTCGATCAGGACTTTCATCGCATCCTTGATCTTGATCTTGCGGTTTTTCTTGCGGTTGCTGCCGATGCCGGAAAACATGGATTTGATCTGCTCGGTCATTTCCTCCATGCCGGGCGGCGCCATGATTTCCATCTGCGACGCAGCTTCCGACAGTTCTATCTCGATTTCCTTGTCGTCGAGTGCGCCTTCGCGCAGCCGCTTGCGGAAAGTCTGGCGGGTATTCCCATCCTTGCCGCCTTTGTCGCCATTGCCTTCGTTGTTGCCTGGATCCTGTTCGGGATGAAAGCCGAAATCGCGCGCCGGCGGCACCAGGATGTCGATCACCCGGTCTTCGGCGGCGTCTTCCGCACGGGTGCGGACCTTGCGCATCTCAGCTTCGCGGGTTTGCTTGATGCCGATGTCGATCAGGTCGCGGATGATGGTATCGACATCGCGTCCGACGTAGCCCACTTCGGTAAACTTGGTGGCTTCGATCTTGATGAAGGGAGCATCGGCCAGCTTGGCCAGGCGCCGCGCGATCTCGGTCTTGCCGACGCCGGTAGGCCCGATCATGAGGATATTCTTCGGCGTGATTTCATGACGCAGCGGTTCCGCGATCTGCTGCCGGCGCCAGCGGTTACGCAATGCGATCGCCACAGCGCGCTTGGCGCGATCCTGGCCGACTACGTGTTTGTCCAGTTCTGAAACGATTTCTTGGGGAGTCATGTTCATGGTGTTGGGTCTTAATCGAGAGTTTCGATGATGTGCGACTGGTTGGTGTAGATGCAGAGCTCGCCGGCAATCACCAGCGATTTCTTGACGATATCGGCCGGCGGCAATTCGGTGTTTTCCTGCAGCGCCTTGGCGGCCGACTGGGCAAAAGTGCCGCCCGAGCCGATCGCACCAATGCCGTCGGTAGGCTCCAGCACATCGCCGTTGCCGGTGATTACCAGCGTGGTTTCGCGGTCGGCGGTCAGCAGCATCGCTTCCAGCCGGCGCAGCATGCGGTCGGTGCGCCATTCCTTGGCGAGGTCGACCGATGCCCGCATCAGGTTGCCTTGGTGTTTTTCCAGTTTTGCCTCGAACAGGTCGAGCAGGGTGAAGGCATCCGCGGTGCCGCCGGCGAAACCGACCAGTACCTTGCCTTGATATAACTTGCGGACTTTGCGGGCCGTGCCCTTCATGACGACGTTGCCGAGAGTGACCTGGCCATCCCCGCCTAATGCAACGCTGTTGCCGCGCCGTACCGAAAGGATGGTGGTGCCGTGAAATTGTTCCATTTTTGCTAGCCTCAGAAAGTGCGGCCCGGGATAGTCTGGCCGCGCATGCGGGGCGCGGGGCGCCTGCTCGCATGTATTTCGCTATCGAATGACAAATCGATACTGTCCCAAAAAAATGGGGACGGCCGGTCTGATTACAAGCGCTGAATTAGGTGGATTTGGCGTTGTTTTTTTGACTGCAGAGGGTGGTTTTTGTTAAAAACTTAATTTTTGCGCGGTACCACGCGGACAATTTCCTGAATGCCGACTACCTTGAACAGGGCAGTCACCAAGTGGTTGACGTTGTGAAACTCGATCGCATTGCCGTTGCTGGCGAGTAATGACAGCCCGTTGAGCAGTTCGCCGGCGGCGCTGAAGTCGACCCTGACCAGGCGCGAGCAATCGATGATTGCAGGACTGTGGGCGTTGGCGTGGGTCTGGATCTTGGTCAGCAGCTCTTCGGTCCGGCCTTCGATCAGCACCGGCATGAGCAGGCTGTTGTTGCCGTTGAGGCTTACGCCTTGGGTATTGTTGTCTTCGGCCGCCGTGATGATCTTGGAGTGGGGGGCGACAAACGGCGGCGGCGAGACTTCAAACGTGATCGAATAATCTATGCTGGCGTCTTCGTAGGCCTGTTCCTGGTTGAGCAGATGCAGGATTTCCAGCAGCAGCAGCCAGGGCGCGGCGGTTTCGTCGCGCCGTCCGACCAGCAGGATCTCGCGGATCTTGTCGGCCAGTTCGTCGGCGCCGACCAGTATCAGGTCCAGCCCGGATTTTTGCAGTTTTTTCAGCATGCGCAGCAGCAGGCCGCAGCCGATCGGGTCGACTGAGCTGACCCGGGTAAACTCGAGACGCACGGCAGGATGGGTGACGCTCAGTTTTTGCGCGCGCTCCAGCTGCTTGCTGATGTTGGCGTCGAGCTTGCCGGAGAAGGCCACGGCTGGCGGCGCACCTGCCTTTTCCTGGGTTTTGGCTTGTGGATCGAGGGTCATGATATCGATCCAGGTCGGCGGCGAGGTTTCAAACTTGTTGGCGAAGTCGACCGACAGGTTGTCGAATTCCTGCTGCTTGCCGGTGATCTGGTACAGGTCCAGCAGCATCCACCAGACAATGTGGGTGGACGAGCCGAGATTGTTTTCGGCGATGGCGCTTAACAGGAGCGCTTCGGCGATGTCGTTCTGGTCGCTGGCGAACAGCACTGCGGCCTCTTCAATCACTTCCGGGGTATCGGATACCGACACTTCGATGCTGCCGCTGCGCGACTGGTCATCCAGGTATTCCGTGGTCCTGCTCATCACGGGCAGCGTCAACTGGGTGGTGTTGCCCTGGGTAAGCGTGACCGGCGCCACGCTGTCCGGACCGGCCGGCTTGGCAGAGGGCGGCAGATGCACGAACTCGGACGACATTTCCGATTCGATCGCATCGATCTTCATGGTCGTGGTGCTGCGTGCGGCACCATCGCGCAGCGTGATCGAGTTGTTCAGCCGCTCATGGTTTTCACCAAACAGAACCGGCGCTTGATTGTCTGCTGCGGCTGGTACTTTGTCATCCGCCGGCGGTGCGCCGTTTGGACGATTATTTTTGCCGAAGAGCGAGAAAATCCCCACGTGTTAATCCCGAAAGTAAGTTGCTATCAAAGCTGCGATTTTATATGTACTGGAATGGTGCGCCTGTTCCGGCACCGGTTCCGCGCATTGCGTTTTTATCATCGCATTTGCCATGGCGCCTGCTATGTTCATGGCTACATTTTTGTTTTGAGACTGCTCCCGCTTTTGCTCATTATTACGCTAAAAAAGCACGATCAATCGACACCTCTAAAGGTAACACAAAGCAACTCAGGAAGTATGTCCAGACCCCCTAAGTTGCGACATAAATATGTCATGTTTTTTGACTATCGAGTGATGAGAACGATCATTCTATCTACGGCTTCCGGCGCCGACCGGGACCGCGCGGCAGCTTGTTGCCTGGCGTTTCGCTGGCCTCGCAATCCCGTTTTTCCGGCTTAGAACTTGGTGCGTACGCCAAGGATGAAGCTGCGTCCCGGCTGCGGTGCGACATCTTTCAATACCGAGGTCGCCAGGCGGATATCCTGGTTCAACAGGTTTTTGGCCAAGGCAAACCAGGTGAGCTGCAGCGAACCGACTTGCTGGGTGTAAGAAAGGTTGGCGTCGATCTTGGTGTAGCCCGGCGTCACGCTGTTCTCAAAGGTCGCCAGCCGATCCTGCTGCTGCGCGCGCAGGATAGTGAGGCCGCTGCGCCACGCGCCCTGCGCATAACCGAGATCAACGCCATAGCGGCTAGCCGGCTGCAAGGGCAGGTTGCCCATGTTATCCAGCCGGCCGCGCGAGGTATCGGCGAAGCCGCGTATCGAAAAGCCCTCGCCGCGCAGGTTGTAGCTGAGTTCAGCCTCGGCGCCGCGGATGGTAGCGTCTGCCTGCGACCAGAAACGCTCGGTGAATTCTCCGGCCGGATCAGGTGCGCCGCTGCCGTCAACCGTGCCGGCGTTGCGGCCAAACACATAGTTGCTGACGTGGTTCTGGAACAGGTTGGCTTTCCAGCGGATCAGTCCGCTGGTTTTTTGCAAGGTCAGTTCGATATTGCGCGAAATCTCCTTTTTCAAAGCCGGATCGCCGATATCGAACGTGGCGGTGGATTCGTGCGGACCGTTTGAATACAGTTCTTCGGCCGCGGGTGCCCGCTGCGCGATCGACACCGTAGGGCCGAAGCCATATCCTGGCAGGAAGCTCCACAGGGCGCCGGCCGAATAGGACGCCAGGTTGAACTTGCGGTCGGCGAAGCCGGATTCCGCTTCGGGGCGGCGCTTCACCGATTCAAGGCGCAAACCGGCGCTGGCCAGCACCGGGCCGAAGTTGCGCTCTTCCACCAGGAATGCCGCGATCGAAGTCGATTTGGTGCGCGGCACGGTATCCGGCAAGCCGCTCTCGGCTGCCAGGGCGGAGAAGCGCGTGTCTTCGGTCTGCATGCCGAAGGTGCCGTGCCAGCCGGCTAACGGCTTGTGCGCGAGTTCCCAGCGGCTCTCAGTCGACTTGTTGGAGAAGATCGTATTCGGCTTGCCGTTTTCCTGTTTCTCGGTGTGGGTGTAGTCGGTGTGTCCGAGCTTGAACGTCAGCTTTTCGAAACCGGCCAGCGGGTTGTCGATCTGGCCGGCAATGTCGTAGCGGGTTTGATGCAGGTCGATAAAGGATTTTTCCGCGGTGGGGATGCCGTAGTGGTCATCCAGGGTTGCCACGGAGGCGCCGATATAGCCCCAGGACGCAATATAGGACGCGCCGGCCCCGACTCCGGTTTCGTGGGTGAAGGAATTTGGCAGGCGGCCCGACGCGGAACCGGCGTCGTTGCGGTTGGCGTGTTCCGGGATCTTGTAGTTGCCGGTGTCGCGCCAGTTGCCGTCCAGGTGCATGCCTATCGGGCCGGTAGAACCGTCCAGCACCAGCGACGTGCTTCTGCCGTTGTCGCCGCTGCCATAGCGGGCCTCAGCCTCGCCGCTGATTCCTTTTTGCAGTTCGGTAGGGATGCGGTCATTGACGACGTTGACCAGGCCGCCGATGGCGCCGGAACCATACAGCAACGCGGCCGGGCCGCGCAGGATTTCAATCTGGCGTGCAATCGCCGCTTCAGTGGCTACCGCGTGGTCGTTGGACAGGCTGGAGACATCGGCCACCGACATGCCGTTTTGCAGGATCTTGACGCGTGGACCTTCCATGCCGCGGATGATCGGACGGGAGGCGCCGGCGCCGAAGCCGGATGCCGACACGCCGAGTTCCTGCGACAAGGTGTCGCCCAGCGAAGCGCCGGTCTTGTTGCGTAATTCTTCGCCGAACAATACCTTGGCCGGAGCCAGGATCTGGGTGTCGACATTGGCATTGAGCGGGCTGGCGCTGACCACGATGGGCGGCAAGGCCTTGGCCTGCTCGGCAGTGTCGGCCTGGGCCGATGCGGTAGACGATAGAACGGCCAGCGCGGACAGAACCGCGCTGGATAACAGCGTACGTTGGGCAAGCATGATGATTCCTAGACAGGTAATGGCCGTCGGCTTCCGGATCGATGCGGAATACGCGCGTCAGAACGCGATCGATCCCGCGTGGTCTGGCATCCGGGCGACGGCGATAAATGGTGTGATGCTTCGGGATAAGCGAAGCGGTTGGCTGCGTCCTGTCAGGAACGAGGTGGTGCGCGCGGTGAAAAGTGGCAGGTGAACGGGGCGTGCCAGGAAGCGAACGCCTGCCACAAGGCCAACAGGTGTTTGCCAGGCAGGGGCGGCAGGTTCAGGGGGACCGAGTAGATCGCCGCCGCCAGGGTGGCGTCGTCGAACGCTGCGCAAGAGTGATGCGCTTTGCCGCCGCCTTCGATGACGCGTTCGATTACCGACGTGATGTGCGTCAGGCTGGTCGACTGCTTGTTTTCCCAGGCCGCATGGACAATGCTATGCGTCAGTCCCAGCCATTGCGAGAACAGGATCGTGCATATCAGCACAAGCGCCAGCACTGGCGCCGGGGCAGCGTGCTGGAAGCGTCTCGAACGGAGGGCTTGGGCTGGCATCAAGGAATCTGGATAAGCGGGACACGACAGCAGGAAAAGCGACAGCGGTCAGGCAGGGGAAGCAAGGCCGTTGCTCTGGCTAGTGTTTTCCCGCAGCCGGACCGCTCCGGGAATCAATCGCCGTAAAGCTTTTGTTTCAGTTCGCGGCGTTGTTGCGCTTCCAGCGACAGGGTGGCGGTCGGGCGCGCCAGCAAACGTGGAATGCCGATCGGTTCGCCGGTTTCTTCGCACCAGCCGTATTCGCCGGCGTCGATCGATGCGATCGATTGCTGCACTTTCTTCAGCAGCTTGCGCTCGCGGTCACGGGTACGCAGTTCCAGCGCATGTTCTTCTTCGATGGTGGCGCGGTCCGCGGGATCCGGCACCAGGACGGTTTCGCGCAAGTGTTCCGTGGTTTCTCCGGCGTTCTTGAGCAGGTCGATTTCTAGCTGCTGCAAACGCGCCTTGAAGAAAGCCAGTTGCGCTTCATTCATGTAGTCCTTTTCGCTCATCTTGAGGATTTGCTCTTCGGTCAACAGAATGGAATCAGATGTTGGTTTGGTTGTTTTAGTAGCCACTTCGCTTGCTTTCGATACGACGTTTTTTTCAATTTTATCCGTTAATCCGGCGCTTGCGGGCTTGTTGCTGGTGCTGCTAGCGACGGATCTGGCCGTTGGGGAACTCAGTTTCTTTGTTACAGAACTACTGGCCTGGGTATTGCGCGCTGCCTTGTCTGCCGCCGCAGCGGAGGATGACTTGGCAATCGCCGTTTTCTTGGCTAGGGATTTTACAACAGGTTTGGGACTGGGTTTGGCAACTTTGGGAACCGCCTTGCTTGCGGTGGCAACGGGAGGCTCGGTCTTCCGCGGCGCCTTGGCGGAAAGTTTTGCCGGTTTTTCAGCGACTTTTACGCTGCTGGCCGCGCTTTTTGCAGTGCTCTTCACTGCGCTCTTAACCTTACTGCTGGCGGGAGCAGCAGCCTGCCGGGCTTTCGGCGTCGATTTGCCTAGCGAGGCCGGTGCCTTCTTGGCAACGGTCTTTTTAACGGTCAGGTTCATGGTCCTCTCCCTTAAATCAGCGGCCAAGCAATGGTGTGATTGGCCCGCTATCCAGTGATTTCCCAGCGCAAAACTGCCATAGTTTATACCAAACATTGCTCCAAACCGCGAATAAAGATGTCTTTCGGCAGATTCTTGCCAATGAAGACCATTTTGCTGCCGCGTGTCTCATTTGCGTCCCATTTGCCGCCGACATCGCTGCCCATGATCTGGTGCACGCCTTGAAACACCACCTTGCGGTCGGCCCCATCCATCAACAATACGCCTTTGTAGCGCAACATGCGCGGTCCGTAGACCTGCACCAGGCCGCCCAGGAATTCATCCAGGCGCGCGGTATCGAACGGCCTTTCACTTTTGAAAACAAAAGCGGCGATCTCATCGTCGTGATGCGCGTGGTGGTGGTCATGGTGGTGGTGGGACGGATGGTCGCAGTCGTCGCCGCTATGCTCGTGGGCGTGCGCTTCCTCGGTTGCCAAAAAGTCAGGATCGATTTCCAGCTTGGCGTTGAGGTTGAAGCCGCGGATGTCCAGGATTTCTTCTATCGGCGTATGTTGCGGATCAAGGGTAATGACAGGCGCACGCGGATTGATGCGCTTCAGGCGGCTGGTCAGGGCGGCCACTTCTTCCGGTGTCACCAGGTCGGTCTTGGAGAGCAGCAGCTTGTCGGCGAAACCGACCTGGCGTTGCGCTTCTTCCTGCTGGTCGAGCTGCATCATCGCGTGTTTTGCGTCCACCACGGTGACGATGGCGTCGAGCATGAAGTGCATCGCTACTTCGTCGTCGACAAAGAAGGTTTGCGCCACCGGTCCTGGATTGGCCATGCCGGTGGTCTCGATGATCACCCGGTCGAAATTCAGTTCGCCTGCGGTGCGGCGGCGCGCCAGCGTGGTCAAGGCGACGATCAGGTCGCCGCGCACCGTGCAGCAGATGCAGCCGTTGTTCATTTCAACGATTTGTTCGGTGCTGTCTTGCACCAGGATTTCATTGTCGATATTTTCCTGGCCAAACTCGTTTTCAATCACGGCGATTTTATGGCCGTGCTGCTGCTGCAGGATGCGGTTGAGCAAAGTGGTTTTCCCGGCGCCGAGAAAACCGGTCAGGATGGTGGTTGGTATAAGTGCCATGGTGGGATCCGGAAAAGTAAAAAACGATATGAAGCCGGGAGGGATGGGACGGGCAAGCCGCTACGGCAGATTAATGCGCGCAGTCGGCGCACCAGCCCTTGATGGTCAGTTCTATCTCATGACCCTGGAAACCTTTGCCCAGCGTGTCCTGCAAAGCTTGCTGCAGCTGCTTGCGCAGCTTGGTCGGAGTGGTGCTGTTGCCGGCATGGCTGTCGCCGAGCGCCAGTATGCTGTCGAGGAAACCGGCATCGCCGCTGCCGTCCAGGCAGAATACCTTGGCGCAGCGGGTGCATTTGAAATGACCGTGCTGGTGCTGGGCGTGATGTGCCGCGTGGCCGGAGTGGCTGGACTCGCTGTGTTCGGTGCCGGCGCTATAGCGGAATACACGGTCGTCGCCGGCAATCTTGTGCGCCAGGCCGGCGTCTGTCAGGCAGTCGAGGGCGCGATACAAGGTCACCCGGTCCATCTCGACAAACTGGTCTTGCATGTCCTGATGCGAAAAAGCGCAGCGCGCTTCCAGCAGGGTAGCGAGTACCTTGATGCGGGCAGGGGTGATGCGCAGCGCAGCCTCGCGCAGCTGCGCCTCGGCCAATGCTGCCGCATGCGGACGAGAGCTGGCGGCGGCAGCGGTCGCTGCAGATTTGGATTTTGGGCCTGGGTTCATATGGCAATGTCGATAGCTAAGGCTTCAATTATGCCTGAAATGCAATTCAGTTGCATATTTGATGTGGTTTATGTTCCAAACGGCCGTCGTTCGCGGCTTGCCTGCTGTCTATTTCTCGGTGATTTTTTTTGCTCGCGGATGGGCAGCGTCATATACCTGCGCCAGGCGCTGGAAATCCAGCGAGGTGTAAACCTGGGTGGCGGCAATCGACGCATGGCCCAGCAGTTCTTGCACTGCGCGCAAGTCGCCCGAACCCTGCAGCATGTGCGAGGCGAACGAATGGCGCAGTACGTGGGGATGGACGTTGCTGGCGATGCCAAGCGACTGCGCATGGTGCTTCAAGCGCAGCTGGACCACGCGCGGCGAGACGCGGGTGCCGCGTTCGGTCAGGAATAAGGCTGCTGCATGTTTGCCTTGGCCGCTCTTGAGCAATGCCGCACGTTGCGGCAGCCAGGCAGCAATGGCTTGTATTGCCGGTTTTCCTACCGGTACGCTGCGCATCTTGCCACCTTTCCCAGTGACCGTCACTTCGGCGGCGTCGAGGTCGATCCAGCCGGCCGATTCATGGTCTGCCTGGCGGCTGTAGCGCAGGTCCAGCCCCGCCAGTTCCGAGACTCGCAGGCCGCTGGAATACAGCAATTCAAACATCGCCTGGTTGCATAACGCCATGCTGGAGCCGGCATCGGCCAGCGGGTTGCCGCTGGCGACCAGGTGTATCGCGTCATCCGCAGCCATCGCTTTCGGCAGCGGTTTGGCGCGTTTGGGCGCTTTGACGCCTTCGACAGGATTGCTGGCGAGCGTGGTCTGCTCCGCCAGCCATTCGAAAAATCCGCGCCAGGCCGAAAGTTTACGTGCGATCGAACTGGGATTCAAACCGCGGGAATGCAGTTGCGCGGCAAATTTACGGATGTGGAAATGGGTGACGGCGGCGAACTCCCAGTTATCCCCCAATGCTTGGGTCAGGCTTGCCAGCTCTTTCAGGTCGCGGCCATAGTTGCTGATGGTATGCGCTGACAGCTGGCGCTGGCCGGCCAGGCTATCCAGGTAGCCGCTGAGATAAGACTGGTTGGCGCCGGCGCTCACGATCGAAGTTATTCGAGCAGGCAGGCCAGCGCCGCGCTTGCAGTCTCGCCAATCTGCACCAGGAAATCGGTCGCCATGTCGGCGCTGAAGCGTTGCGGATCGGGGGAGCCCAGCACGAGCAGGCCGAAGGTTGCCGGGGTGGCGGCGCTGCTGCGCAGCGGCAGCATGGCGACGGACTGGATATCCTGTTCTAGCCAGGAGGCTGCTTCGAAATCGTTGTTGCTGCCGCAAAACGGCAGGTTCAGGCCATTCGCGAAAATCTTGGCGTCTTCGGATGCTTCCGCCGCAAACCATGTATGAGAATAATCCTCCGCCACGCCCCACAGGCGCAGGGTGGCTTGTGGCACCGCAAAACCGGTGCGCAGGCCGTCGACCAGCGTGTGCGGCAGATCAACATCGTTGCGGGCCAGCAGCAAGCTGCGGGTCCAGGCATGCAGCTTGTGCGAGCTTGTATCGTTTTCCTGGGCATTGCGCATCATGTCGGCCAGGCGCAGATCCTGTACCTTGATTTTCTCGCGCAGCACTTCCATTTGCCGCTCTTGCAGCGATACGGCCCGGCCCAGCAGCGGACTGCTGAGGCGGATCTTGGCAAGCAGTTCGGCATGTTCTTCAAAAAAATGGGGAGAGTCGATCAGATATTGGGCGACAGTATCGGGATCAGGTTGGAAGCTCATGTGTGTATCGGTGATGAAAAAAGAGAATGATCAAGGGTACACCGCTATGCCGGTGCGTGACAACCTGACGCCCAGACCGGCGGGCAATAAAAAAGGCCCACATGGCAAGCCATGTGGGCCTTTTACATCTCTAGTCAAGCAACCTGGCCCGCTTGCTGCTGCGGGTTCGGCCAGC
Organism: Collimonas rhizosphaerae; assembly: GCF_038896935.1. Taxonomy (NCBI): domain Bacteria; kingdom Pseudomonadati; phylum Pseudomonadota; class Betaproteobacteria; order Burkholderiales; family Oxalobacteraceae; genus Collimonas; species Collimonas rhizosphaerae. Next base: position 33,714 of record NZ_JBANDC010000006.1, on the reverse strand, counting down.
TTAAATTAGAACTTGTGGCGGATACCAACAGCAACTGCTGTTTGGTTTTGCTTGTCGGTGTTGCTGCCGATGCCGTCACCGAAGACGCCCGGATTGGCAGCATCTTTAGCGCGCAGGTTCGAAACGAATGCATACAGGTCAGTACGCTTCGACAGGAAGTAGTCAGTACCCAGGTTGATTTGGGTCAGCTTACCCTTAGGGGAGTTTGCATCAGCAAATGTCAGCTTGTTGTACTGAACGCTAGCCAACAGGTGCAGAGGAGCTGTAACAGCGTAGTTCACACCCAGTTCGAAGATGTCAGCTTTGCTGTTGTTGGTGCCGCCAATACCAAAGGCGTTGATTGCCGTCAGACCCAGAGTAGTCGAGCTGACTGCCAGAGGTTGCTTAACGCGCGACCAGTTACCGTACAGACGTGCTGGGCCAACTTGGTAGCTAGCACCCAGGCTGAATGTCTTCAGAGCTGTATCGCCAGCGGCGCCATAGCTATTGTTGAATGTTGGCGAGCTGTTATTCAGCAGGGAAGCATCGCTGGCATTGCTAGTGCCGGTAGCCGAAACAGTGCCCAATTTCGATTGATAGTAAGCTGCGAACAGACCCAGTGGACCGTTTGCATACTGACCGCCCAGACCGAACGATTGGCCGCTCGAAGTTTTGCCAGCTGCTTCGCCGAAACCATAGATTGCGCTACCTGTGAAGCCCGCGAAATCTGGTGTGTTGTAACGGATCGAGTTGTTGGTACGTGTACCTTCCAAACGGTCCAGGTTGTGACCGACGGAACCAGTTACGCCGCCGAAGTCTTGAACCGAAGTCCATTGGCTGACGTCGTCCAGGATGTCAGTTTGACGACCCAGCAGAACGGAACCGAAGTTGCCGCCCAGACCGACCACCGACTTACGACGGAACAGAGTTGTCGAGGACTTGCTGTCTTGACCGTTCAAGGCGCCGTTGTCATTGTTGAAGCCAGCTTCCAATTGGAACAGAGCCTTCAGACCGCCGCCCAGATCTTCAACGCCTTTGAAACCCAGACGCGAACCTTGGATAACGCCGGAGTTAACGCTGAACTTGCTACCAGTAGTGCCGGCGCCAGCCGCAGCCTTGCTTGTGTAAACGATGCCAGTATCAACGATACCGTAGATGGTTACGGAGCTTTGAGCTTGTGCTGCACCTGCGATTGCGCCGAGTACGGCCAGTGCGATTAGTGATTTCTTCATTTGACGTCCTTTATTTAGAAAACTGTCTTAAGGATCCGTACATCTTGCCGGATGGATGAACATTAAGGTGTCTCGCTGGCTATGCTGGCGGTTTGGTTTCCTGTGATGCTATAAATTGGTCGAAATTGGAGAAGATTGTTAATTCTGTTGTATTTTTGTGACACGAGGCAGCGCAAGCCCGCGCTCTGGGCTGGTTGTCCTTTTCGAAACGGCTTGCTGGGGAGGCAAAAAAACGGAGGGGATATTATTTGCTATCTGGCATGCCAAAGATGCATGAGGCGCCAGTGCATCTGAAAATTGCTATTTTCAATTTGCTTAAAGCAGGTTTTGGCGACAATGTACGTCAAAATCTTCTATTTTCAAATAATATCGGGCTACGTACAGGTGACTCTTCTTCCCGGTCGTAGCGATTGATGCGTCGAACCAGGAGGAGAGGGGGCATGCAAGCCCCCTCGATGCAATCGACTTTATTGTCAAGCGACAATAAAATCAAAGTTCATTAGAACTTGTGGCGGATGCCGACAGCAATCGCGGTCTGGCTGCTGTTGCCATTGTCGCCCTGTACTGCTGGAGCGGAAATGTCGCCAACCAGCGCGCCATTGCGGCCCTTTGCGTAGGAAGCCAGGGTGTACAGGTCGGTACGCTTGGACAGGTAATAGTCCAGGCCCAGGTTGAACTGGGTCACCGATGGCTTGGATCCTTGGCTGCCGTCGATCGATGTTTTTGTGTGCTGAACCGCTGCCAGCAGGTGCATCGGTGCTGTCACGGCATAGTCTGCGCCCAGTTCGAAAACATTTTGCTTGAGCAAGTCTGGCACGTTGACGCGCGACCAGTTGCCATACAGGCGTGCTGGACCGGCTTGATAGCTGGCGCCCAGGCTGAATGTCTTGTTAACTGTAGTGCCGTCAAGGTTGGCGGCGGACAGCTGGGCTGGCGTCAGGCCAGTCAGGGCGGCGACGCTGGAAATCAGCGTGTCGCTAGGAGTGGCGCCAAACTTCGATTGGTAGTAGCCAGCGTACAGTCCCAGCGGGCCGTTAGCGTAAGTGCCGCCGGCGCCGAAGGATTGGCCTGCTGTCGTATGGCCGGCTTGTTCGCCGAAGCCGTAAATCAGGCTGCCGGTGAAGCCGCTCAGGTTCATGCTGTCGTAGCGGATCGAATTTTGGGTGCGGATGCCTTCAAGGCGATCCAGGGCGTGCGGGCTGCCAACGAAATTGCCGAAGTCTTTGACAGACGTGAATGCATGGCCAGCATCGTCCAGGATATCGGACTGGCGACCCAGCGTCACTGTACCGAAGTTGCCGGCCAGGCCAACCACCGATTTGCGCGCAAAACCTTGGCCGTCGAACGCGCCGGTATCGTTTTTGAAGCCGGTTTCCAGTTGGAACAAAGCTTTCAGGCCGCCGCCCAGGTCTTCGGTGCCCTTGAAGCCGAGGCGCGAAGTGTCGATGTTGCCCGAGCCAACGCCGAACTTGTTGCCGTTGCTGGCGGTGCCGGTTCTGGCGTTGTGGTTCGAGAAAGTAATGCCGGTATCGACGGTGCCGTAGATGGTGACCGAGCTTTGCGCTTGTGCGGCGCTGGCGATCGTGCCGAGTGCGGCCAATGCGATGAGTGATTTTTTCATTTAACGTCCTTGATTTGATGATCGGCAACTGAGCTTTTTGCCGGAGCCGCGAACATTAAACGGAGTTGACATAAAAGAATGCTGTTTTGTCAGTTGGTTATTTGTTATTTTGTGGAAATTAGTGTTAAGAATGAAATTCGTTGTATTTTCACAACTATTGTGTGTTTTCCATGTTCCTTCCCCGAAAGACTCCTGGGCCTGGGCTTCCAATAGCGCCTGTAGTCAGATATGGTTGATTTGCAAATCTATGTAGCGTAAAAGACGCGTAGATTGCAAAAAACGGCCAAAAATAAAACTTAATTGATTTATCGAGCATAATTTAGGTTTTTATAATGAATACTTTATGGCTAAACGTGAGGACCTAGCGATTATCCGCGCCGCTCGCGCAGGGCAAGGCGCAGCACAGCTGGCTTTAGGTACCCGTTATCTGTTTGGCGGCAATGGCTTGCCGCAAAGCTTCTCGACCGCGCTGCACTGGCTCGATCGTGCCGCGCAACAACAGGAGTCCGAAGCCTGGATGCTGATCGGCAGCCATATTCCATTGGAAGTGGCGCGTGCCGCTGCGGATCCTTTGGCTATCTGCGTCTGGTATGAACGGGCTTTTGATGCCGGCGTGATGCAGGCGGGCCTGGTGCTGGCGCAACTGGTATTGACCGGCAACGGCCAGCTTGGCGGTGAGCAGGTACTGCCGGGACTGCGCGCCAAGGTGATCAAGGTATTGGAAACCGCTGCCAACGCAGGCGTTGCCGAGGCCCAGTGGCTGTTGGCGCAGCATGCCGACAGCGCACCGGCGGTCACGGTCGGCCGGCAGTCGCCGGCGGTGCCTGTCAGCGATACGAAGGCTGAAAACAAGACGGAGCAGGACGCTACGCTGAAGTGGACTGCGCGCGCCGCAGATGCCGGCGTGATGCAGGCTCAGCAATCGCTGGCGCAACTGGCTTGGGAAAAAGCCGATTGGCCGGTCTTCCTGGAAAGAGCATTGCCGCTGGCCAGAGCGCTGTCGGAGCAATATGTCGACATCCTGGCGCAATTGAATGTGCCGTCGGAAACCCTGGCGCGCCAGCTTGGCGAGGAAAACCTGTCTCTGCTGCTGCGTTGCGCCCAGATATTGCAGACCAGCGATGCCTTCGATGCAGCCGAGGTGCAGCAGTTTCTTGAACTGGCGGCGTATGGCGACGACAAGGCTGCACAACTGGCGCTGGGCTTGTGGTATGCCCGCATGAACAGCGATGGCCAGCGGTTGCTGGTGGGGAGCGGTTCCGCGAATTACAAAAAAGCAATCCGCTGGCTGACGCTGGCCGGCGAAGCCGGATTGGCGGATGCCTGGTATGCCTTGTCGCGGATTTATCTGAAGTCCGAATTTTCCCAGCGCAATCTGGTGGATATGCAGCGTCACCTGGAGCACGCCGCTGAAATGGGCCATTGCGCGGCGCAGCTGGAGTGCGGCCTGAGCGCCTGGCGCAATCGCCGCGAGCAACTCGCCAACGATGTGCGCGCGGTGTATTGGCTGCAAAAGGCAGCTGCCCAGGGCAGTCGCGAGGCAGCCGACTTATTGGACAAGATTGCCGACGGCGCGCGGCCGGCGCCATGGGCCGAGGCCGCCAGGCAGCAGCTGACACGCGAGCAGGTCAAGGCGCATCCGTTCCTGGCGGCGCGCATCGAATTGGCCACCCTGTTCGGCCTGAGCCGGCCGGAAGCGCTGTTGCTGGATCTGAACCAGGCTGATTGCGGCCACTGCCTGGTGGTCGACATCCGTACCCTGTACGCGCGCAGCAAGCGGCGCTTGATCCAGATCCAGACCGGCGACGAGCGCCAGGCCCTGAGCCGGATTGCACGTTTGTTTGAAGATGTGGACTGCGGCCCGAACGGGCCCGAAGGAAATTACCGGCAACGCCTTTACCGTTTCAAGACGGCGCTGCCGGCGGCGGAGTTAGAGGCCGACGCCGACTGACAAGCTCAGCCGGCGTCGCCGATTTCAATTTCGCCCTCGAATACCGATACTGCCGGACCGGTCATCAATACCGGCTGCCGGTCGCCGGCCCAGGCAATCGACAATTCGCCGCCGTGGGTTTGCACCTTGACCGGCGAATCCAGCAAACCGCGGCGTATTCCTGCCACCACTGAGGCGCAAGCGCCAGTGCCGCAAGCCAGCGTTTCGCCGGCGCCGCGTTCAAATACGCGCAGCTTGGCATGGTGGCGATCGACAACCTGCAGGAAACCGGCGTTGACGCGATTTGGAAAACGCGGGTGGTGTTCGATCAGGGGGCCGTCGGTCAGGACCGGCGCCGCTTCGCTGTCTTCGACCACTTGCACCGCATGCGGATTGCCCATGGAAACCACCGAGATCCAGACCTGCCTGCCCTGGATGTCCAGCGGCCACAGGGCATCGTCGCCCATCGGGCGGCTGTCCAGGTTGCTGGCGTCAAACGGCACCGCAGCGGGCGCCAGGATAGGCGCGCCCATATCTACCGTGATGCGGCCGTCGTCTTCCAGCTTTGGTTCAATGATGCCGGACATGGTTTCAACCCGGATCGCACGCTTGTCGGTCAAACCCTTGTCGGTGACAAACTTGACGAATGCACGAGCGCCGTTGCCGCATTGCTCAACCTCGCCGCCGTCGGCGTTGTATATCCGATAGCGGAAATCGACGCCGTCCGCCTGCGATTTTTCCACCACCAGCATCTGGTCGGCGCCCACGCCAAAACGGCGGTCGCCCAACTGCTGCCATTGCGCTGGAGTGAAATCGACATGCTGGTGAATGGCGTCGATGACAATGAAATCATTGCCTGCGCCATGCATTTTCGTGAATTTGAGTTTCATGCGTACATTATGGTGGAAACGGCGCCGGCGCGCAGCAATGTTGAATTACGACTCAGCCGGCGGCGAATAAACATCGGGATCGCCAGGCGGGCGCGTCTTGAAGCGCTTGTGAGCCCAGAAATACTCGGCCGGCGCTTCCAGGATGCGGGCTTCGATGAATGCGTTCATGCGGCGGGTAGCCTCTGTCATATCGTCGCCCGGATAGTTTTCCCATGCCGGATAAAAGGTCACTTTCCAGCCTTTGTAGCCGGGCAGGAAAGTCGCGATCATCGGCACCACGCTGGCCTTGGTGGCGGCGGCAATGCGGGCGGTGGCGGTCAGCGTCGCCGTCGGGATGCCGAAAAACGGCACGAACTCGGCGTCCTTCAAGCCGAAGTCCATGTCAGGCAGCATGATGAATGGAAAACCTTCGCGCATGGCGCGGATAATCGGTTTGACTCCTTGCTCGCGGGTAAACAGCTTGACCGGGCGGAAACGCGAGCGGCCCTTCAGCAGCGCGGCATCGGTCACTGCATCTTGCTGGCGCGTATAGATGGTGCAGATCGACAGCGAGGAATTCAGCACCAGGGCGATGCCGGGGATTTCCAGGCAAACGAAATGCGGGCACAGCAGGATGGTCGGGCCGGCCTGCAGCGTGCTGAGCGGCAGGTCCGATTCGATCTTGATCAGCCGCCGCAAGCGGCTCTCCGAAGCCCACCACAGCACGCTGCGCTCCAGCACGCTGCGCGAATAAGCCTGGAAGTGCCGGCGCGCCAGCACCACGCGTTCGGCTTCCGTCATGTCAGGAAAACACAGCCGGAGATTGGTCAGCGTGATATGCCGCCGCGGTTTCATGATGATAAACAGCAGCGAGCCGAGGGCTTCGCCGACCGGGCCCAGGATCCACAGCGGCAGGAAATGCGCCAGCCACAGCAAGCCGAGCAGGGCCCTCATGCCTGCGGCTCCTGTGCGGCGGATGCCGGCGGCGCCTCGACTCCAGGCGGCGTCTTGTAGCGGTTGTAGCTCCAGATGTATTGTGCCGGGCAGCGCGCGATCAGTTTCTCCATGGCCAGGTTGATGGCCAGCGTGCGCTGCTCCGGGGTGTGGCCAGGGGTTTCATCGAAAGGCACGAAGCGGATCACGTAACCGCGGCCGAACGGTAGGCGCTCAGCATAAGACAGGATGATCGGCGCGCCGCTCATCTGCTGCAGCTTGGCCGGCAAGGTCATGGTGTAGGCCGGCCGGCCGAAAAAATCAGCCCATATGCCTTCGCCGTTTTGCGGTACCTGGTCCGGCAGCAAGCCGATCGCCTGACCCTTCTTGAGCGCCTTGAACAAAGTGCGCACGCCGGCCAGGTTGGCCGGAGCCAGCAACAGGTTGTGCCGCCCGCGCGCGCCTTCGATCAAGGGTTTGAGCGCGGCTTTGCGCGGCGGCCGGTACAGCGCGGTAAGCGGGGTCTTGGTGGCGATCGCCTGGGCGATGATTTCAAAGCAGCCCAGGTGCGGGGTCAGGAAGATCACGCCGGTCTTGGCGTCCAGCGCTGCTTGCGCCAGTTCCCAGTTCTCGATGGTGGCGGTGCGCAGCACCCGCTGCGGCTCGGCGCACCAGATGAACGGCAGCTCGAACATGCTCTTGCCGGATTCGCTGATCGCCTGCGGCAAAGCCGCTTGATAACCGGCCCGGAACAGGTTGTCCTTCAATTTGCTGCGATACGAAGCCGAGGCCAGGTATACTAGCCAGCCGCCCAGCGTCCCTATTGCATGCAAGAAAAATAAAGGGAGCGTCGACAGCAGGCGGAAGAGTGTTACAAGCATTGGCGGAGCTCATCAAGAGCTAAAAGAGGGTGGATTTTGCCGATTTTTTTCAAGAGGCGTAAAATAGCACAATAGTTTGAAAACCGAATATCGTTGCAAGGTGATTTTGGAAAGTGGATAGGTTGCTTGCCAGAATTATCTTAATATATAGTAATTAGCATTATCCGCCGAGTTAATAGACAACTTGCGAGGCGGCATACAAATTTCGCTAAAGCGTCGCAGGCTCAACAGGTTTGACTGCGACATGGTCACCACTGTTTTTTTGTAGGAGCCTGTTATGGCACATGAATACCTCTTTACTTCCGAATCCGTTTCCGAGGGTCATCCCGACAAAGTCGCGGACCAGATTTCCGACGCGATCCTCGACGCCATCTTTACCCAAGACCCGCAAGCCCGGGTCGCCGCCGAAACCCTGTGCAATACCGGCCTGGTCGTGCTGGCGGGTGAAGTCACCACTTTCGCCAACGTCGATTACATCGCCGTCGCACGCGAAACCATCAAGCGTATCGGTTACGACAACGCCGACTATGGCATCGACTACAAGAGTTGCTCGGTGCTGGTCGGCTACGACAAGCAATCGCCAGATATCGCCCAGGGCGTGGATGAAGGCAAGGGCATCGATCTCGACCAGGGCGCCGGCGACCAGGGCCTGATGTTCGGTTATGCCTGCGATGAAACGCCGGAACTGATGCCGGCCGCGATCTATTACGCGCACCGGATCGTCGAACGCCAGTCGCAGCTGCGCAAGGACGGCCGCCTGCCTTGGCTGCGCCCGGACGCCAAGTCGCAAGTCACGCTGAAATACGTCGATGGCGTGCCGGTGGCGATCGACACCGTGGTGCTGTCGACCCAGCACGCGCCTGAGATGCAGCACAAGGCGATCGAAGAAGCGGCGATCGAAGAAATCATCAAGCCGGTGGTGCCGAAGGAATGGCTGCAAAACACCCGCTACCTGATCAACCCGACCGGCCGTTTTGTCATCGGCGGTCCGCAAGGCGATTGCGGCCTGACCGGACGCAAGATCATTGTCGATACCTACGGCGGCGCCGCGCCTCACGGCGGTGGCGCATTCTCCGGCAAGGACCCGTCCAAGGTCGACCGTTCGGCAGCCTACGCCGGCCGTTATGTAGCCAAGAACATCGTGGCCGCCGGACTGGCGACCCGCTGCCAGATCCAGGTGTCGTACGCCATCGGCATCGCCAAACCGACCTCGGTGATGGTGACCACCTTCGGCACCGGCAAGATCAGCGACGAGAAACTGGCGCAGCTGGTGCTGGAACATTTCGACCTGCGTCCTAAAGGCATCGTGCAGATGCTGGACCTGCTGCGCCCTATCTACCAGAAGACCGCAGCCTACGGCCATTTCGGCCGCGAAGAGCCGGAATTCACCTGGGAACGCACCGACAAGGCCGCTGCCTTGAAAGCCGCCGCCCTGTAATTGCCGCCCGCCGGCATGGCGGGGATGGATGTGCCATTTCCCCGCCATGCCGGACCAAACATCGGCGATGCCAGAATCGTGCTTTGCACGATGGTAGCGACTTGCTACACTGACCACCTCAGTGACTACGATAAAAGAAACAAGTCCGCCATGGCCTCTGCCCCCCAATCCGTTTCCGATTCATCCGCCGATGGTCCGCTTCTGCGTCCCGTGGTGACCACCTTGCCGCGTTTCCGCCTGGCCGCCTGGCTGGTCGCGCTCACGGCGCTGTTCCTGGTGATGACCTTGCACATGCTGACGGCACTGCTGGCCGGCCTGCTGGTCTACGAGCTGGTGCGCACGCTGACACCCCTGGTGCAGCGCCGCCTGACCAGCCAGCGCGCCCACCTGATTTCGGTAGTGTTTCTGTCGGCCATCATCATCGGCGTGCTGACGCTGGCGATTGTCGGCCTGGTGGCCTTTTTCCACGGCGGCCCGGATCGTATCCAGGTGCTGCAAGGGAAGCTGATGGTGGTGGTGGACCAGGCCCGCACCCAGCTGCCGGCCTGGCTGCAGCAGTACCTGCCGGACGATATCGACGACATTCGCGACATCATCAGCGACTGGCTGCAATCGCATCGCGGCGAGGTGCAGCTGGCCGGCAAGGAAGCGGTGCAGGTATTTGTCCACGTGCTGGTCGGCATGGTGCTGGGCGCCATGGTGGCCCTGAATGCTGCGCATCCGATGCCGCTGCTGCAGCCGCTGGCCGCCGAGCTGCTGGGACGGGCCCACTTGCTGGCAGACGCATTTCACCGCGTGGTGTTCGCCCAGGTCAAGATTTCCCTGTTGAACACTGCGCTGACGGCGATTTTCCTGCTGGTGGTGTTGCGGCTCGGCGGCATCCACCTGCCGTTGACCAAGACCATGATCGTCGTCACGTTCCTGGCGGGTTTGCTGCCGGTGATTGGCAACCTGATTTCGAATACGCTGATCGTGCTGGTAGCGTTGTCGGTGTCTATCTATGTGGCGGCGGCGGCGCTGGTGTTCCTGATCGTGATCCACAAGCTGGAATATTTCCTGAACGCGCGCATTGTAGGATCGCAGATCAACGCGCGCAGCTGGGAATTGCTGCTGGTGATGGTTCTGACCGAAGCCGCGTTCGGCTTGCCAGGGCTGGTGGCGGCGCCGATTTACTATGCTTATATCAAGAGCGAGTTGCACGAAATGGGCTGGGTCTGAGGCTTATTCGCCAAGCCGGATAGCCGGAATAAGCGCTTCATCTAGCCGAAAGCTTGCCGTTTGCTTTAAAATGGCGGCTCGTATCCAAGGAGCGTTGCGACAGACACGGTCTGCCAGGCTTGGTACAGTCATTTTGCAACTGCGCTCACGTTACTTTTTTTCTAACGAAAGGAGGGCGTGATGAACGCCGCAGTCATGAACGCATCTACACATTCCTCGACAACTTCCACCGCCAACGATTACGTGGTTGCCGATATCAGCTTGTCCGCCTGGGGCGACAAGGAAATCAAGATCGCCGAAACCGAAATGCCGGGCCTGATGGCGATCCGCGAAGAATTCGCCGCTGCCCAACCGCTCAAGGGCGCACGCATCACCGGTTCGATCCACATGACGATCCAGACCGCGGTGCTGATCCAGACCCTGGAAGCATTGGGCGCCAAGGTGCGCTGGGCATCCTGCAATATCTATTCGACCCAGGACCACGCCGCCGCCGCGATTGCCGCAGCCGGCACGCCTGTGTTCGCCTTCAAGGGCGAATCGCTGGACGACTACTGGGATTTCACACACCGCATCTTTGAATGGCCGGGTGAACAGCAAGCCAACATGATCCTGGATGACGGCGGTGACGCAACACTGCTGCTGCACCTTGGCACCCGTGCAGAAAAAGACATTTCGGTCTTGAACAATCCAGGCTCCGAAGAGGAAATCTGCCTGTTCAACGCGATCAAGAAAAAGCTGGCGACGGCGCCAGACTGGTATTCGACGCGCCTGGCCCAGATCAAGGGCGTGACGGAAGAAACCACTACCGGCGTGCACCGCCTGTACCAGATGCACAAGGAAGGCAAGCTGGCCTTCCCGGCGATCAACGTCAACGATTCGGTCACCAAGTCCAAGTTCGACAACCTGTACGGCTGCCGCGAATCGCTGGTCGACGGCATCAAGCGCGCCACCGACGTCATGATCGCCGGCAAGGTCGCCGTCATCGCCGGTTACGGCGACGTCGGCAAGGGTTCGGCGCAAGCCATGCGCGCCCTGTCGGCGCAAGTCTGGGTGACAGAAGTCGATCCGATCTGCGCCCTGCAGGCAGCGATGGAAGGCTATCGCGTCGTGACCATGGAATACGCGGCCGAGCACGGCGACATCTTCGTCACCTGCACCGGCAACTACCATGTGATCACCCATGACCACATGCAAAAGATGAAGGACCAGGCGATTGTCTGCAACATCGGCCACTTCGACAATGAAATCGAAGTCGCCGCGCTGAAGCAATACACCTGGGAAAACATCAAGCCGCAGGTCGACCACATCATTTTCCCGGACGGCAAGCGCATCATCTTGCTGGCCGAGGGCCGCCTGGTGAACCTGGGTTGCGGTACCGGCCACCCGTCGTATGTGATGAGCTCGTCGTTCGCTAACCAGACCATCGCCCAGATTGAATTGTTCGTCAATGCCAAGGCCTATCCGGTCGGCGTATACACCTTGCCAAAACACCTGGATGAAAAAGTCGCGCGCCTGCAGCTGAAAAAACTGAATGCGCAGCTGTCGGTCTTGACCGAAGAGCAGGCTGCTTACATCGGCGTCAAGCAAACCGGTCCTTACAAGCCGGAACATTACCGCTACTAACCGCCGGCTGCGCACCGGCGAGCGCCGGTGCGCAGGTCCTGCAACGCCAAGAGGAACACACGATGCGCTTACTGATTACCTGGCTGATTAATACCCTGGCCTTGCTGGCGGTGCCGTATCTGATGCATTCGGTGCAGTTCGCCAGCTTCGGCGCGGCGCTGATCGCGGCGCTGGTGCTGGGCTTCGTCAACACCCTGATCCGTCCGATCCTGCTGGTGCTGACCTTGCCTGCGACCCTGCTGACGCTGGGCTTGTTCATCTTCATCATCAACGGCCTGATGTTCTGGCTGGTGTCGCACCTGGTGAGCGGGTTTTACGTGGCGAGTTTCTGGTCGGCGGTCGGTGGCGCCATCTTGTACAGCATCGTTTCGTGGGCACTTTCCACATTGCTACTGAAGAAGAATTAGATGTCACAAAAAAACGCTCAAAAGAATTTCAGCATTGAGTTTTTCCCGCCCAAGACACCCGAAGGCGCCGAAAAACTGCGGGTGACGCGCGCCAAGCTGGCCGAGCTGCACCCACGGTATTTTTCGGTCACTTTCGGCGCCGGCGGTTCGACCCAGAAGGGAACGCTGGATACGGTGCTCGACATCCGCAGCGAGGGCCATGAGGCTGCGCCGCACCTGTCCTGCCTGGGCAGCTCGCGCGAATCGCTGCGCGCGATCCTGGCGCAATACAAGGACCATGGCATCAAGCGCCTGGTGGCACTACGCGGCGATTTGCCCAGCGGTTACGGTGCGATGGATATTTCTTCCGGCGAGTTCCGCTACGCCAACGAGCTGGTGGAATTCATCCGCGCGGAAACCGGCGACTGGTTCCATATCGAAGTCGCCGCCTATCCTGAAATGCATCCGCAAGCGAAGTCGCCGCAAGACGACGTGCAGCGTTTTGTCAGCAAGGTCAAGGCAGGCGCCAACGGCGCCATCACGCAATATTTCTACAACGCCGATGCGTATTTCCGTTTTGTCGACGAAGCGCAGAAACTGGGTGCGGCAGTACCCGTAATCGCCGGCATCATGCCGATCACCAACTACTCGCAGCTGATGCGTTTTTCCGACATGTGCGGCACCGAGATCCCGCGCTGGATCCGCCTCAAGCTCGCCAGCTACGGCGACGATACGGATTCGATCCGGGCCTTCGGCCTGGATGTCGTGACCCAGCTGTGCGAACGCTTGCTGGCGGGCGGCGCTCCCGGCTTGCATTTCTACACGCTGAACCAGTCGCCGGCGACTATCGCCATCTGGCAGCGCCTCAAGTTATAAGTCGGCCGTTTCAGTGATGACGGCGTCCAGCGCGATATCGTGCGCTGCGCCGTCAAATTCCGCCAGCCCGCAGGAGTAGGCGATGCCGACTGTCCGCGGCCGCGAAAGCGGCGCCAGCGTCCGGTCGTAAAATCCGCCGCCATAACCTAGCCGTATCTTGTTCCGGTTAAAACCTACGCAGGGAATCAGCAGGGCCTGCGGCATGACGGTCGCATAGCTGGCCGGTATGGCGACGCCGAATCCATCCTTGACCATGGCTTCTCCCGGGGTCCAGCTGACAAAGCGCAGCGGGCTGTCGACGCCTGTCACCACCGGCAACGCCAGGCGCATGCCGCGCGCCGCCAGTTCGTCATAGGCAGGGCGCAGATCCGGCTCGCCGCGGATCGGCCAGTAGACACCCAGCGTGCCGTCCGGATGCGTCTGGCTCCAGCCGCTAGCCCAGGCGATTACCCGTTTTCCAAGTTCAGCATCCCAATCGCGGCGGTGCGCCGGGTCGATGGCCTGGCGCGTTGCCAGCAAGGTACGCCGCAACTGCGCTTTGTCCGGTCCAGGTGTTGCATCACTGGCATCACATGCTATGCTAGGCGTCATCGTTCGCACTCGTAAAATAAGGTTGGCAGTTATATGTTCAAAAAGAAATGGCTTGCTGTTATCGCCGTCGCCGTGGCTTCTTCCGCTGTGATGGCAAGCGCTGCATATGCCCAGAAACGTTCCGCAAATGGCGCCACCGCAGCCAGCTACGCCGGCCAGGACGACAGTTTCCTGGCCCTGCGCGACGCCGCTCGCGCCAACAATGCGGATAAAGCGGAGCTGCTGGCTTCTACTTTAAGTGATTATGACATTCCTTCCTATGTCGATTATTACCGCCTGAAACCGCTGATCAAGGACCTGGTCGCGCCGCAATCGGATATCCGCGACTACCTGGCGCGCTACGATGGCAGCGCGATCGCCGACCGTCTGCGCAACGACTGGCTGCTGGAGCTGGGCAAGGCCGGCGACTGGAACACCTTCGACGAGCAATATCCGAAATTCGTACTCGACGACGACACCCAGCTGAAATGCTATGCGCTGATGTCGGCCGCCTTGAAAGGCGTGAACGTCGCCAATGAAGCGCGCGCCTTGCTGACCACGCCTAAGGATTACGGGCAGGGCTGCACCGGCCTGATCGGCATATTGGCGCAGAACGGCCAGTTCAGCGCCGATGACGTGTGGTTCCAGATCCGGCAAGCGGTAGAGGCCGGCTTTGCCGGCGTTGCGCGCCGCATGACGCCGTATATCGACGCTGACGATTCTCAGGTGGCGCAAGCCATCGACAAGTCGGCGCTGGTGCTTGCGCGCGGTCCCGGCGCCGGCCGCAGCAACCACGAATTATTCATACTGGCTTTAGGGCGGGTGGCCAAGAACGATAGCGGCCGCGCAGCCGCGGCCCTGAGCGCAGGGTCCGACCAGCTGACTTCGTCCGAGCGTTCACTGGCATGGGCGCAGGTAGCGCTGCAATCGGCGCTCAAGCTGGAGCCGCAAGCCATCGATTACTGGCGCCAGGTGAAGAACAATGCGGTATTGTCGGGCGATGCTTATCAATGGCGCGTCCGCTCCGCCTTGCGCGCCAGCGACTGGAAACTGGTGCGTAGCGGTATCGAGGCAATGCCGGAGGCTTTGCGCAGCGATCCGGCCTGGATCTACTGGCAAGCCCGGGCCGACCAGGTCCAGGGTAAAACCGAGCAAGCGCAGCAACAGTTCGAGTCGATCGCCGACCAGACCAATTTCTACGGCCAGCTGGCGCTGGAAGAACTGGGCCAGAAAATCATCGCGGTGCCTTCCACCCAAGCCTTCAGCCCGGCCGAAATGGCGCCGATGACAAATAACCAAGGCTTCCGCCGTGCGCTGCGCTTTTTTGACATGAACCTGCGTTTCGAAGGCGTGCGCGAGTGGAACTGGGAGCTGCGCAAGATGACGGACCGCCAATTGCTGACCGCCGCCGAATTCGCCCGCCAGAACAATGTCCTGGACCGCATGGTGAATACTTCCGACCGCACCAAGGTTGAAATCGATTTCAGCCAGCGTTTCCCGTCGCCCCATCGGGACGTGATGACGACCAATACCCAGAACCTGGGGCTCGACATGGCCTGGGTCTATGGCGTGATCCGGCAAGAATCGCGTTTTATCAGGAGCGCCCGCTCGAATGTCGGCGCCAGCGGCCTGATGCAGGTGATGCCGGCGACGGCGCGCTGGGTTGCTAAAAAAATCGGCTTGAGCGGTTTTACCAACGACCAGATTGCCGACGTCAACACCAACATCCTGCTGGGCACCAATTACCTGAGCATGGTGCTGGCCGACCTGGACGGTTCGCAAGCGCTGGCGTCGGCGGCCTACAATGCCGGTCCCGGCCGGCCGCGCGCCTGGCGTTCGACCTTGCCGGGCACTGTCGAAGGCGCGGTTTTTGCGGAATCGATCCCGTTCGGCGAAACCCGCGGCTATGTCAAGAATGTGCTGTCCAACGCGACTTATTATGCTGCCCTGTTCGATGGCAAGCCGCAATCCCTGAAAGCGCGCCTGGGCACCGTCGCGCCCAAGGGATTTGTCGAATCGGCCTTGCCTTGAGACGGCATAGAATGTCGAAATCTGGAGTCGCTTATGCAAACCACCGAGCTTGATCCCAGCCTTTCCGCCGCTTTGCAAAAAGCCGGCGCGGACGGCTTGCTGCTGGTGATCGCCAACAAGAATTATTCTTCATGGTCGATGCGGCCATGGGTGGCGATGACTGCCTTCGGGATCCCGTTCAAAGAGCTCAAGATCCTGCTGCGCCAGGCCGATACCGCGAACCAGATCGGCCGCTATTCGGCCAGCGGCCGGGTGCCGATCCTGATGGTGGGCGAGACGCCGATCTGGGATTCGCTGGCGATCTGCGAATACCTGGCCGAGCAGTTTCCCGATCTCGGCATGTGGCCGCAAGACATGCTGGCGCGCGCTACCGCGCGTTCGATATGCGCGGAAATGCACTCCGGCTTCGCGGCGTTGCGCTCGGACATGCCGATGGATATCCGCACGCACAAGCCCGGATTCGGCCGTACCGCCGGCGCCCAGGCCGATATTGCGCGGGTAGTCGAAATCTGGGAAACCTGCCTGTCCGAATTTGGCCACCATCAATTCCTGTTTGGCGCTTTTTCGATTGCCGACGCCTATTTCGCGCCGGTGGTGATGCGCTTCCGCAGCTACGGCGTTTCGCTGGCGCCGGCCCTGCAGGCATACGCCGACCGGGTGCAAGCGCATCCCGCCGTGGCGCGCTGGATGCTGGAAGCGCTGGCGGAAACCGAAATACTGCCGGATTAACGGGATTCAATAACAGCCATGAAAGTTTTTGCAGTCGGCGGCGCGGTACGCGACGAGTTGCTCGGACACCCGGTGAAAGACCGCGACTACGTGGTGGTCGGCGCTACGCCGGAAGACATGCTGGCGCAAGGGTTCCGCCCGGTCGGCAAGGATTTCCCGGTGTTCCTGCATCCCCGCACGCACGAGGAATATGCGCTGGCGCGCACCGAGCGCAAGACTGCGCCCGGCTACAAGGGGTTTGTGTTCCATACCGATCCCGACGTCACGCTGGAGCAGGACCTGGTGCGCCGCGACCTGACCATCAACGCCATTGCACGAGCCGAAGACGGCACGGTAGCGGATCCATTCAACGGCCGCCAGGATTTGCAGGACAAGATATTCCGCCATGTATCCGATGCTTTCGCCGAGGACCCGGTGCGCATCCTGCGCGTGGCCAGGTTCGCCGCGCGCTTTACCGATTTCACCGTGGCGCCTGAAACCAATGTGCTGATGCAGCGCATGGTGGCCGCCGGCGAAGTCGATGCGCTGGTGCCGGAGCGGGTGTGGCAGGAACTGGCGCGCGGCTTGATGGAAACGCAGCCGTCGCGCATGTTCGAGGTCTTGCGCGCATGCGGCGCCTTGGCGCGCATCTTGCCGGAACTGGATGTCCTGTGGGGCATACCGCAGCCGGAAAAATATCATCCGGAAATCGATACCGGCGTGCACGTGATGATGGTGGTGGACACCGCTGCCCGCGAAAACTATGCGTTGCCGGTACGCTTTGCCGCGCTGGCGCATGATCTCGGCAAAGGCGCGACGCCAGCCGCCGGCTGGCCTAGCCATCACGGTCACGAGGGGCTTGGCGTGGGGCTGGTGGAGCGGGTATGCCAGCGCCTCAAGGTGCCGGGCGAGGTGCGCGACCTGGCGCTGATGACGACGCGTGAGCACGGCAATGTCGGCCGCGCGTTCGAGCTGCGCGCGAACACCATCGTCAATCTTTTGGGGCGCTGCGACGCCTTTCGCAAGCCGCAGCGCTTCGTCGACATGCTGCGCGCCACTGAATGCGATTACCGCGGCAGGACCGGTTACGCCGGCAAGCCGTTTCCGCAATTCGCTTATCTGCAGGCCGTCCTGAAGGCGGCGCAGTCGGTCAATGCCGGGGTGATCGCCGGCATGTTCCAGCAACAGCCGCAACGGATACCCGACGCCATCCATGCGGCGCGTGTCGAAATGGTTGAGCAGGTAGTGCAAGCACGACGGCCCCATCCAGGTGGCCCTGACCCGGGCGGCCCTGACCCGGGCGGCCCTAACCCGGGCGGCCCTAACCCGGGTGGCCCTGATCCGGAGTAAGCTTATCCAACAGGAGAGCCAGGATGACCACTACAGATGCCAGGGCAGGTTCGGCCAGCGAGGCACCGGGAAAAGCCGGCGGCGCCGGCGCGGACACAACCAGGGCATCGCGCTCCACGATATTCGTCAAGGAATTGTCGCGCCGCGCTCGCTGGCGTTTGCTGCGCCATTTCCTGGCGTTGAATAGCGGCGATCGCCTGTTGCGCTTCGGTTCGGTATTGTCGGACGAACTGGTCAGCCGCTATGTTGAAAATATCGATTTTTCACGCGACACGGTGTTTGGCGTCTACGACCGCAAATTGCGCCTGCTCGGCGTCGGCCACCTGGCGTTTGCGCCGCGCGAAGCGATGCCCTCGGTGAGCGCTTCCACCACCAAGGAGCGGGTGGCCGAGTTCGGTGTCTCGGTCGCTGCTTCTGCGCGCGGCATGGGAGTCGGCAGCCGTTTGTTCGAGCGGGCCGCCATCCGTTGCCGCAACGTCGATATCGACACCTTGTACATGCACTGCCTGTCGTCAAACAAAGTGATGATGCACATCGCGAAAAAAGCCGGCATGGCCATCCATCGCGACTACGGCGAGGCTGACGCCTATCTGAAGCTGCCGCCGGCCAACCCGGCCAGCGTATTGCAGGAAGCGGTCCAGGAACAGGTGGCGACGCTCGACTACACACTCAAGGCGAACTTGCGTGCCGCGCTGAAATGGCTGGGCAGCTTGCCCGGCATCAAGCGCGACTGAAGCGGCCTCGCCGCTCAAAGTCCTTTCAAAGCAAGGGCAGTGCAGTGGTGTCCTTGATGCGCTGCAGGGCAAAGCTCGATTTGACGTCCAGCACCGCCGGATGGCGTAGCAGCGTCTCCATCATGAAGCGCGAAAAATGGGTCATGTCTTCCACATGCACCCGCAGCAGGAAATCCATTTCGCCGGTCATCGCGTAGCACACGACGACTTCCGGCCATTGTTCCACCGCGGCTGAAAAAGAGGCGCGCGGCGACATGGCCTGGTGCTGCGCCGCGGCCTTGGTGCCGCTCAGGTACTGCGGGTCGCTATGTTTTTCCAGGCGCACGTTGATGTAGGCCAGCAGGCCCAGGCCGATCTTGTCCGGCTCCAGCAGCGCCACGTATTGCCGTATCACGCCGGCCTGTTCCAGCTGCTTGATGCGGCGCAGGCATGGCGACGGCGACAGGTTGACCCTTTCGGCCACTTCCTGGTTGCTCAGGCGGCCATCCTCCTGCAAGATCGCCAGAATTTTACGGTCTGTTGCATCCATTGCAATCGTTGGCATAAATGACCCTAAAGAGAATGATTTTCATGTGATTATTGCGCAAATTTTTTCATACAGGGCGAATTTTGCAATTAACTGCCATCAACTCAGCCCTATACTGTAGGTATTCAAGCGCTCGGCGCGTTTAGCTCAGGAAAACGAAAATGGATGCAAAGGTAAAGAGTGCAGGTGTCAATACCGACGATTTTTTTGCCACGGTCGCTGAAAAATCGGACGGCGCGGCATTGCGCGGCGATTACAGCAAGATCGATGCGCAATACGTCGTCAAGCAGGACTGGGATGCTTACACGCCGGAGCAGCACGCGCTGTGGCGCCGCCTGTACCAGCGGCAAGCCAAGCTGATTCCGGGACGGGCTTGCGATGTATTCATCGAAAGCCTGGAAATGCTGAACATCGGCGACGGCATTCCGCGCTTTGAAGACAGCTCGGCCCTGCTGTTCAAGGCTACCGACTGGACCCTGGTGGCGGTGCCGGGCCTGGTGCCGGACCATACTTTCTTCGAGCACCTGGCCAACCGCCGTTTTCCGGTCACGGTCTGGTTGCGCAATCCTGAAGAGTTCGACTACATCGTCGAACCGGACGTATTCCATGATTTTTTCGGCCATGTGCCGCTGCTGTTCAACCCGATTTTTGCCGATCACCTGCAGGAATACGGCAAGGGCGCCCTGAAGGCGATGAAGCTGGACGGTCTGTCGATGCTGGCGCGCCTGTACTGGTACACCGTCGAATTCGGCTTGATCCAGAGCCCCGAGGGCTTGCGCGTGTACGGCGCCGGGATCCTGTCCTCGGGCGGCGAAATCGAGCATTGCCTGACCAGCCCGGCGTCGCTGCGCCTGCCGTTCGATGTCGAACGCGTGATGCGGACCTTGTACAAGATCGATTCCTATCAGGAAACGTATTTCGTGATTGACGATTTCCAGCAGCTGTTCAACGATACCGCGCCGGATTTCACGCCGATGTACCAGCGGCTGAAGGCGCTGGAACCGTTGCCGGCGAACACTTTGTTGCCTGGCGAAGCAAACCTGGCGCTGAAATAAAAAAGCGGATTCTGCCGGGGAGGGCAGAATCCGCAAACTAGTGATAATGGGAACACTAGAGGGAGGAATGCCCGACATGACTGGCCCTGGGGGAGGTATTCAGCCATATCAGACAAGGTGCCATTACACGCCCAGTTGATTCCCATTCCTATTTGATTTACCAGTTGTTACAGTTGTTACGCCCGTTTTTCCGGGGCTATTTGCTGCGGCGTGCATTGAGAGAAGTACCCGCTTGTGATAATGTGCGAGCGCAATGAGCAGTAAAAAAACAGGACGGTTTGCCCACAAGGCGAAGACGTTTTACCGCGTAGGATAACCTCCACGCAGTGCAATCAAAAACATAATTTTTGGCACGGAGACTGAATGAACGCACCACTCAAATCGGCGCAAGCCTTGCTGCCTACACAATCGGCGCAAGCGTCTGAAGCTGACGGCATTTCCCTGGATGACAAATTTACACTGGAGCGTGGCCGTGCTTTCATGACGGGCACACAGGCCATCATCCGCTTGCCGATGCTGCAACGGCAACGCGATGTCTTGGCAGGCTTGAACACCGCCGGCTTTGTTACCGGCTATCGCGGTTCGCCGCTGGGCAGCGTCGACATGACCGCCGCCAAGGCAAAAAAATACCTCGACGCGCACCACGTCAAGTTCCATCCCGGCATGAACGAAGACCTGGCAGCAACCAGTGTCTGGGGCACGCAGCAGGTGAACCTGTTTCCGGGCGCCCAATACGACGGCGTATTCGGCATGTGGTACGGCAAAGGGCCCGGCGTTGACCGCTGCGGCGACGTCTTCAAGCATGCAAACATGGCCGGCACTTCCCAGCATGGCGGCGTGCTGGTGCTGGCCGGCGATGACCATGCTGCAAAATCCTCGACCACCGCCCATCAAAGCGAACATATCCTGAAAGCATGCGGCATCCCGGTGCTGTACCCGTCCTCGGTGCAGGAATACCTCGATTACGGCATGCATGGCTGGGCCATGAGCCGTTATACCGGCCTGTGGGTATCGATGAAATGCGTGACCGACCTGGTCGAGTCCGGCGCTTCGGTCGATCTCGATCCGGACCGCGTCAAGATCGTCCTGCCGACCGCTGCCGATCTTGAACTGCCGCCGGACGGCTTGAACATCCGCCTGCCGGACACCGTGCTGGGACAGGAAGCGCGGATGAACAACTACAAATGGTATGCCGCGCTGACCTATGCGCGCGTCAACAAGCTCAACCAGATCATCTGGGACAGCCCGGTTGCCAAGATCGGCATCATCACCGCCGGCAAATCCTACCTGGATACACGCCAGGCGCTGGCCGACCTCGGCATCGATGAAAGCGTGGCGCGCGACATCGGCATCCGCCTGTACAAGATCGGCATGACCTGGCCGCTGGAAGCGGAAGGCGTGCGCGAATTTGCGCAAGGACTGGAAGAAATCCTGGTGGTGGAAGAAAAACGCCAGATCCTGGAATACCAGGTCAAGGAAGAACTGTACAACTGGCGCGACGATGTCCGGCCACGCGTAGTCGGCAAGTTCGACGATACCGGCGAATGGAGCAACCGCAGCGGCGAAGGCCATGGCGACTGGCTGCTGCCGGCGACCTACGAATTGAATCCGGCGCAGATCGCCAGGGCGATTGCGACGCGCATTTCGAAGTACTTCGCCGGCCATCCGGTGGCGCAGCGGGTGCAGCAGCGGGTCGCATACCTGGAAGCCAAGGAAGCGTTGCTCAATATCAGCAGCAAGCCCGATCCGAACAAGGACCGCATCCCGCATTTCTGTTCCGGCTGCCCGCACAATACCTCTACCAAGCTGCCGGACGGCAGTCGTGGCCTGGCAGGTATCGGCTGCCACTACATGGTGTTGTGGATGGACCGGGAATCGTCGACGTTTACCCATATGGGCGGCGAAGGCGTGACCTGGGTCGGCCAGGCGCCATTTACATCTGAAAAACACGTCTTCGCCAACCTGGGCGACGGCACCTATTTCCACTCCGGCCTGCTGGCGATCCGCGCCTCGGTCGCAGCCAAGGTCAACATCACCTACAAGATCTTGTTCAACGATGCGGTCGCCATGACCGGCGGCCAGGCTTTCGATGGCCCGCTCGACCCAGCCATGATTTCGCGCCAGATCGCCGCCGAAGGCGTGACGCCGATTATCGTGGTGACCGACGAGCCGGACAAATACGCCGCCGGCACCGACTGGGCGCCAGGCGTCACCATCCGCCATCGCAGCGAACTCGACGCCGTGCAGCGTGAACTGCGCGAGATCAGCGGCACGTCGGCGATGATTTACGACCAGACCTGCGCTTCGGAAAAACGCCGCCGCCGGAAACGCAATGAATATCCGGACCCGGCCAAACGCGCCGTGATCAATGAAGCGGTATGCGAAGGCTGCGGCGATTGCAGCGTGCAATCGAATTGCCTGTCGGTGGAACCGCTGGAGACCGAATTCGGCCGCAAGCGGCAGATCAACCAGTCTTCATGCAACAAGGATTTTTCCTGCGTCACCGGTTTTTGCCCGAGTTTCGTCACGGTCGAAGGCGGCAGCTTGAAGAAGCCGGCCAAAATTGCCGCGACGCCGGCGACAGCTGCGGCCCCTGTGGCCAGCCTGCCGTCGCCGGTCCTGCCGAATACGGTAAAACCTTTCGGCATCCTGGTGACCGGCATCGGCGGCACCGGCGTGGTGACCATCGGCCAGATCCTGGCCATGGCTGCCCACGTCGAAGGCAAAGGCTGTTCGGTGCTGGACATGAGCGGCCTGGCGCAAAAGGGCGGGCCGGTGATGTCGCATGTGCGGCTGGCCGATCATCCCGACGATATCTACTCGACCCGTGTCGGCACCGGCGATGCCGACCTGGTGATCGGCTGCGACTCGATTGTCAGCGCCAGCCGCGATGCCTTGTCGCGCATGGGCGAGGGACGCACCTTCGCTGCGATCAATGCAACCCGCACGCCTACCGCCGCTTTCGTCAAGAATCCGGACTGGCAGTTCCCCGATGCCGCCGCAGAGCAGGATATACGCGCAGCGTGCGGCAGCGACCGCGTGGAATTCATCGACGCCGGCCGCATTGCCACCGCCTTGATGGGCGACGCCATCGCCACCAACATGTTCATGCTCGGTTATGCATGGCAAAAAGGCTGGGTGCCGTTGCTAGAGGCATCGCTGATGCGGGCGATTGAATTGAACGCCTTGCAGGTCGCCTTCAACAAGCAAGCCTTCGTCTGGGGCCGTACCGCGGCTTGCGACCTGGCTGGGCTGGAAAAACGTACCCGCCTCAGCGATACGCCGGCGCAGGTGATTGAATTCAAGCGCGCACCGAACCTGGATGAACTGGTCAAGCGTCGCGTCGCTATCCTGACGTCTTACCAGGATGCGGCATATGCGGAGCAGTATCGCGTCTTCGTCGAGCAGGTGCAGGCAGCCGAAGCGCAGCTGCCTCACGCCGAAAGCGGACGTGGCGCACAGCGCTTGAGCCTGGCGGTTGCTACCTACCTGTTCAAGCTGATGGCCTACAAAGATGAATACGAGGTAGCGCGTTTATATACCGACGGTGCTTTCAAGGCCAAGATCGCCGGCATGTTTGAAGGCGATTACAAGCTCAAGTTCCACCTGGCGCCGCCGCTGCTGGCCAAGCACGATGTGCACGGCCATCTGATCAAGCAGGAATTCGGCCCGTGGATGATGCGTGCTTTTGGCCTGCTGGCCAAATTGAAATTCCTGCGCGGCGGCGCCCTGGACATTTTCGGGTATACGGCTGAGCGCAAGGAGGAGCGCGGCCTGATCGTGCACTACAAGGAAATCGTTGCTTCCTTGTTGCCGCAATTGACTGCAGATAACCTGGCTGCTGCCGTGGCAATCGCCAGCGTCCCGGAGGAAATCCGCGGTTACGGCCACGTCAAGGAACGGCACCTGGCCGCAGCACGCATCAAGGAAACGCAGCTGCTCAATCAGTTCGGTCATCCCACGCCGGAACATAAGGCGGAGTTGTCGCGCTCGATCGCAGCTTGATCGAACACGATAAAAAACGGCCGGCAGATGAATATCTGCCGGCCGTTTTTATTTGTGCGCCGGTGCGCGGATGGATCAGGCGCCGGCGGCTTGCCTGAATTGCTGATATCCCCGCGCACGCAAGGCGCAAGCCGGGCAGGTGCCGCAGCCATAACCCCAGTCATGCAGCGCACCGCGCTGGCCCAGGTAGCAGGTATGGGTGTCGGCCCGGATCAGGTCGACCAGGGCGTCGCCGCCGAGGTCCTGCGCAAGTTTCCAGGTCTCCGACTTGTCGATCCACATCAATGGTGTTTCCAGCTTGAGCTGGGTCGCCATGCCAAGGTTCAGCGCCACCTGCAAGGCTTTCATGGTGTCGTCGCGGCAATCGGGATAGCCGGAAAAATCGGTTTCGCACATGCCGCCCACCAGCACATTCAAGCCGCGCCGATAGGCAACCGTGGCCGCTACCGTCATGAACAGCAGGTTGCGGCCTGGCACGAAGGTATTCGGCAGGCCGTTTTCCTGCATCACGATTTCAACGTCTTCGGTCATCGCGGTCGATGAAATTTTCGAAATCAGCGACAGGTCGATCAAGTGGTCTTCGCCCAGCTTGCCGGCCCATTGCGGAAACTGGGCGCGGATTTTCTGCAGCAGGACCGGGCGCACGGTCAGTTCGACCGCATGCCGCTGGCCGTAGTCGAAGCCGATCGTCTCGACCCGCTCATAGCGTGACAAAGCCCAAGCCAGGCAAGTAGTGGAGTCCTGGCCGCCGCTAAACAGGACGATGGCGCCGTTTGGTGTAGTCATGTGATTTACTGTTCAAAGAGATTCAAGTAGGGATTGCATGCCTTGATTCCAGGCTTATTTGCCGGCCTTGTTGCTGACCTGCTGCAGGGTTTGTTCGACAAAGTCCTTGTTCGGATCGGTAAACCGCAAGCGCACCGGATACCATTCCAGGGACGGCGCCAGCCAGATGTCCAGCTGCTGGTCCTTGGCGTCCGGCGGCGGCGCCTTGAAAATGTGGACTGTATCCAGGTCACCCAGCGGCGTCTTGATTTTTTCAGTGCTGATGACCTTGAACGTCCACGGCTCTGCATCGCGCATGCCGGCTACAAAGAAGGTCCAGTCGGAACCTGGCTTGAACTGCTGCGGCGCTGCCCGCGCCACCGAAATCAGTTGCCAGATGATGCTGGTGCGATCCTGTTCGCCGCCTTTTATCGGATAACTCTCGCTGGATTCGGAAAAGCCGATGGTGCCGCTATCGCGATGGAAGGTGGTGGTGGTCGCTTCCTTGCGAAAACGCTTGTTGACGAATTGGGTCGGCGCCAGGCCAAAGCTGTCGATGGCGCCTTCGCTGGAAGCTTCGAGGATTTTTCCAAACAGCATGGCGCGGGTTTCCGACTTGACGCTGAAACGCTTGTCGTCCACCTGCCATTTGACGCTGCCTTCGCCGCCCAGCGTAATGCCGCTCTGCTTGGCCTGGATCGCGTAAGTCAGGTCAGCCGACGGCGGCAGGTCTATCTTGTACTTGCTCGCCGAGTGATCGGTGGCCGCTGCGGAAGCTGTCAGCATGCTGCAGCACAGTGCGGCGGCCAGGGATAGGCGGAGTAAGGATGGTTTCATGGTTTTCCAAAAAAATGATGCCGTTTTCAAAATACTTGATCCGATGCCTCAGGCAGATCAATTTGCCGATGCCGTATCCAGCCGTTTCATCTTGGACAGCGACATGTCCAGATAGTCGCCGTTGGTTTCGGTAAAGCGCAGTTTGACCGGATACCATTCCTGTTGCGGCGCCAGCCAGATATCTAGGCGTTGCTCATGCGAGCCCGCCTGTGGAATGCGAATTACATGCCAGGCGTCGAAATCGTCGCCGCCGACCGTAATCTTTTCCTGGCCGATGATCTGCATGCGCCAGGTTTCCGCATCCACCGGACCGGCAACGAATATGTCGATCACCGCACCTGCAGCGAATTGCGCGCTGTCGCCGCGGCCGATGCTGGCCAGTTGCCAGACCACGCTGGCGCGGTCCTGTTCGCCGCCGCTGCGTGGATAGCTGTTCTGCGACGATGAAAAAATGATGTTGTTCAGTTCACGATGAAAAATGGTCTGGGTAGCAGGTTTGCGGAAGCGTTTTTGCGTATAAGTCACCGGCGCTATGCCAAAACCGTTGATTTCGCCTTCGCTTTTGAAATCAAGGACGGTAATGAACAGGGCGCCGGCCTCGCCGTTGATGGTGTAGCCCCCGCCATCGGTTTGCCAGGTGATTTTGCCGCTGCCGTGATAATTCTGGCCCTTCTGCAAGGCTTCTACATTGTATTTCAGCTCTGCCGACGGCGGTGGACTGGTCTGGTAGTGCTTGCCGGCCGCGGGCGCCGCCTCGGCTTGCGCCACTGGTTCGGTTGCCGGCGGAGTGGCGGCGCTAGCCGCAGCCGTGCCAACCGCCGGATCGGTTGATGCCGGAGCGGCCGGCTCGGCGCTGACGATCGGCGTCACGGTTTCCCTGATGGGCGTGTCCGGCACTTCCACTGCCGGTTCGGGGGCCGGCCGCGGTTTTGGCGCTGCCTTGGGGGCTGGCTTGGTGCTGGGCTTGGGCTTCGGCTCCTGGGGCAACAGCACCGGTTTTTCGACTGCTGGCAAAGGCGTCAGGTTGGCCATTATCACGGGTTCGGGGCGGTTGACCGGCACCGGCACGCCGAATTGGCGGTTGCCCCAGGCGATCAGGAGTATGTGCAGCAACAAGGTGAGCAATAGCACCCATAGCCAGCGGCTACGGCTGGCAAAGGGATAGCTCGGCGTTGTGGATGGTGCAGAAGAAGACGACATCCGCATAGTGTAAACGTATCCGCCGGGATTAAGCTTGGCAACAGTGAGGCGGGCGATAAACCACGTAAAATATTGTATTTACATCAAACAAGAATGATCGCCGATGCCTTACCGTTTCCCCCATGCTGCCAGCGTCGCCCTGGCATTCGCGCTGGCCACGGGCGCCCAGGCGCCGGCCGCATCCGCCGCGCCGGCCGGTTTGCCGCCGATCCGGCTTGGCATGATCGAAGGCATGTCGGGGCCTTTCGCCAATGCGGGCGAAGCGGTAGAGCGCAATATCCGGTTTGCGGTGGAGCAGGTGAATGCGCGAGGCGGCGTGCGCTTGCCAGATGGCAAACATTTGTTGAGCCTGACCGTGTTTGACAGCAAGCAAGGCGTGGAGGACGCGTTATTGCAGCTGAAGCAACTGACCGACCAGAAAATCCCGTTCGTGCTGGAGGGCAACAGCTCCGCGGTTGCCGGCGCGCTGGTGGATGCGATCAACAAGCATAACCTCCGCAGCCCGGATAATCGGGTGCTGTTCCTGAACTACTCGGCGGTCGATCCGGTCTTGACCGGCGAAAAATGCAGCTTCTGGCATTTTCGTTTTGACGCCAATGCCGACATGCGCATGCAGGCGCTGGTGGATGTCATCAAAACCGACAGCAAGGCAAAAAGCGTTTACCTGATCGGCCAGGACTACAGTTTCGGCCAGCAGGTCGCCAAGGCTGCGCGCCGGCAGCTGCAGGCGGCGCGGCCGGATATCAGGATAGTCGGCGATGAGTTGCACCCGATCGGCAAGGTCAAGGATTTTGCGCCCTATATCGCCAAGATCCGCGCCAGCGGCGCCGATACGGTTATCACCGGCAACTGGGGTAACGACCTGACCTTGCTGGTGAAAGCCGCGAAAGAGGCGGGGCTGCATCTCAAGTTCTACACTTTCTATGCCAATAGCCTGGGAGCGCCGGCAGCCATCGGCGATGCCGGCGTGGGCACGGTGCGCGCTGTGGCGGAATGGCACCCCAACGCGGTCGATGGCAATGCCGCCAGCGATGCGTTTTACCGCAGTTTCCGGCAGCGTTATCCGCAGCCAAAAGATGACTATCTGTTTTTGCGTATGGATGTCATGATCGACATGCTGGCAACCGCCATCGAAAAAGCCCGGACCATTGACGCGATCGCCGTGGCGCGAGCCCTGGAAGGAGCGCAGTACAAGAGCCGATTCCATGAAGCCAGCATGCGCGCCAGCGATCATCAGCTGATACAGCCTTTGTACGTGGCCGTGATGCAAAGGCTTGCCGACGGCGGTATCCGGTTTGATAATGAAGGCAGCGGCTACGGCTTCAAGACCGAACGTTACCTGGCGCCGGCGGCAACGGCGACGCCCAGTACTTGCCAGATGCGGCGTCCGCAGGATGAGGCTTCGACCCCGGGCGCAAGTCGATAGCTGTTGTAGATAAATGATCTCTGAAGGAGATAAGTGATGAGCCGTTCTAGTATTCCAGGAGCCGACGCAATGCAGGATAGTCTCGAATTCATCAAGAAAATGTGGGGCGGCATGGGCGTGCCGGGCATGGTTGTTCCTACCTTGTCGGTGGAAGAAATCAACAAGAAGATCGGCGACCTGAAAGCCGTGGAGTCGTGGCTGAATCTCAACCTGAACATGTTGCGCACCACGATACAGGCGCTTGAAGTGCAGAGCGGGACCATTTCCGCGCTGCAGGCAATGGCGGCAGTCAATCAGGCCAGCGCGGATCGGCAAGACAGCGGCGATGCCGAACCCGGTCCAAGCGCATGGGCGGCTGCGGCAGGCTTTCCGTTTTCATTCATGAACCCGGTGCAGGAACCAGTTGCTCCGCCAGCGCAAGCTGCGCCGGCGGCTGAAGCTGAAAGCCCGCCCGCGGCAAGCGGCATGGCGGAACCTGCGCTGGGCAATTCCAACGCCTGGTGGGATTTGCTGCAGAACCAGTTCAAGCAAGCCGTCAATAGCGTAGCCGCGGCGGAAAAAATGGCCATGCCGGCGAAAACCGAGGCGAAGCCGGCAGCCAAGCCGCGCAGCAAAGCAAGCAATGCGGCATCCAAGCCCGCCGGCAAGAAAAACGGTACGGCTGCCGGCGACAAGGCAGTTCCGCGCTCAG
The DNA here is from genome assembly GCF_038896935.1 of Collimonas rhizosphaerae. Taxonomy (NCBI): domain Bacteria; kingdom Pseudomonadati; phylum Pseudomonadota; class Betaproteobacteria; order Burkholderiales; family Oxalobacteraceae; genus Collimonas; species Collimonas rhizosphaerae. The sequence continues at coordinate 4,830 of NZ_JBANDC010000006.1, read as the reverse complement.
GCAAGGCCAAGGTTGTTTCGAAATAATGTAATGACAAGCCTGGTTTTTGGATAGCTTGACTCGCGTCGGATACGTGCGATGATTAAAGATCGGTGCTTGGATGGAAAACTCTAAGTGATACCTTGACTTTGTTGTGATTTGAGCAGGATTTTCAGGAAAAACTCGGCCGTCAGCCGGTTTATAAACGGTCTTGTAACAAATTCTTGGTAAAATCGAACAGTTAACTCACTTGCTTAAGGTATGTATGCTGTATCCAGAACTGTTTAAATCGCTGGAACAAGTCCGTTGGAACATGGAGACCGATATTCCATGGGACAAGTTTGACGCCTCCCAGCTGTCCGACGAACAAGCTCAAACTATTCGTATGAATGCGATTACGGAATGGTCGGCGCTGCCTGCAACCGAGATGTTCTTGCGCGATAACCACGGCGACAGCGATTTTTGCGCTTTCATGTCGGTCTGGTTTTTTGAAGAGCAGAAGCATTCCCTGGTGCTGATGGAATACCTGCGCCGTTTCCGCCCTGAACTGGTGCCTACCGAAGCCGAGCTGGACAAAGTGCGTTTCGAATTCGATCCGGCGCCGCCGCTGGAAACCCTGATGATGCATTTCTGCGGCGAGATCCGCCTCAACCACTGGTACCGTTGCGCCTCCGACTGGCACACCGAGCCTGTCATCAAGCAGATCTACAAGATCATCAGCCAGGACGAAGCGCGCCATGGCGGCGCTTACCTGCGTTACATGAAGAAGGCTTTGTCTGAAGTGGGCGACAGCGCTTCTGCCGCTTTCGCCAAGATCGGCGTGTTGATGGCGTCGGCCCGCCGTACCGAAAAACCGCTGCACCCGACCAACCTGCACGTGAACCAGTCGCTGTTCCCGAACGACACGGTGCAGAGCCGCCTGCCGGACCCGGAGTGGCTGGAGCGCTGGCTGGACGATCAGATCAAGTTCGACGGCGTGTGGGAAAAGAAGGTGGTCGACCGCATCCTGCACAATATGTCTTTGCTGTTTGAACGCACTTTCGATACGGTGCAGGAACTGAACCGCTATCGCAAGGAAGTCGTGGCCCGCCTTGCTGCCTTGACGCCTGCTCCGGCAGCCTGATGTGACGGCGCCAGGCTTTGGCGCCGCCGCGACCGCAGACAATCTGTTTGATTCCAAGCCGCAGCTGTTGCGGCTTTTTCATATTCGCCATGCCTAAATTTGAAACCAAGCTTTGCACCCGCGCTGAATTGACATCCCGTGTGGCCGCCTTGCCGCAGCCGGTGGTGCTGACCAACGGCGTATTCGATATCCTGCACCGTGGCCATGTCACATACCTGGCGCAGGCGCGCGAGCAGGGCGCTGCACTGGTGGTGGCGGTGAATACCGACGCCTCGGTCAAGCGCCTGGGCAAGGGCGACGACCGGCCGATCAATGCCTGTGCCGACCGCATGGCCGTATTGGCAGCGCTGGAAGCCGTCAGCCTGGTGGTTGAGTTTGATGAAGATACTGCCTTGGAAGTCGTGCAGGAAGCGCGGCCCGGGGTATATGTCAAAGGCGGCGATTACCAGATGGACGCCATTCCAGAGGGACAGGCGGTGCTGGCATATGGCGGGCAGGTGGTGGCGATCCCATTTGCGCATGACCGCTCGACCAGCAAGTTGCTGGACAAAGTGCGCCAAGGCTCCTGATCGTCAATCGTCGGCATCGGCAAGATGAAAAAAAAGCGCGGATTCCGCGCTTTTTTTATGCGTACATCGTTTGTCTTCAGTGCTGGTGCGGCGCGTCGGCTGCCTTGCCGCTCAGGTCGGTGACGTATACCGATACTTCAACTTTGCCGGCTTTTTGGAAGGTCAGCGTCAGCGGAAATTTGTCGCCAGCCTTCAACGGCTGCGCCAGGCCCATCAGCATGATGTGATAGCCGTGGCCCGGCGTCATGTCGACGGTGCTCGCCGGCGGTAGTGCAATCTCGCCGACTTCACGCATTTTCATGACATTGCCATCCATCGCCATGGTGTGGATCTCGGCGCTTTTGGCGGCCGGTGAGCTGACGCCTATCAATTTGTCCGCCTCCTTGCCCTTGTTTTCGATACTCAGGAAGGCGCCGCCACTTGGCTGGCCTGGCACCGTGGCGCGTGCATAGGGATGGCCGATGTGCAGGCTGCCGAGTTCGTATTCATGCGCATGGGCGGAGACACCGAGGGCGAGGGCGCAGAAAAGCAGGGAAACGGAACGTAAAGACATGATGGACCTCTGATTAATTTGGGAAATACCAACGGCAAATCGAAGAAAATGCGGTGACTGGAAACATCATGCTTATTTGCAAGATGATGGATTATAACAATCGCAGCGCGGTTGTCTCTTTATCAAGTGAAATCGATTCAGGCTCCGCCGCTATAGCCGTTCTGGCGCCATGCCTCATACACCACGACCGCCACGGTATTGGACAGGTTCAGGCTGCGGTTATCGGGCCGCATCGGCAGGCGGATGCGCTGCGAGGGGGCAAATGATTCGCGCAATGCCGGGTCCAGCCCGCGCGTTTCCGAGCCGAATACAAAGACATCGCCTGGCTGGAAGCTGAGATCGGCAAACGGCGTCGAGCCGTGGGTGGTCATGGCGAACATGCGGCTAGGATCGTAGGCGCCGGCGGCGCGCATGCTGGTTACGAAGGCATCCCAGCCGGCATGCACCTGCATGGTGGCGTAATCGTGATAATCCAGGCCGGCCCTGCGCATCTTGCTGTCATCCAGGGGAAAGCCAAGTGGTTCAATCAGATGCAATTGCGCACCGGTGTTGGCGCACAGGCGGATGATGTTGCCGGTATTCGGCGGTATTTCCGGTTCAACCAGTACGACGTGGAACAACGTGATTCTCCTAACGTATGTAATCAATGGTAATCAATGGATCGCAAGAATGGTCATGGCGTCCTTGCAAACACAAAATTGGTAATGCGGCGGGCGCCATGCCGGCGTAGCGTTTGCGCCAGCGCATGCAGTGTTTCGCCGGTAGTCATGACATCATCGACTACGCCTATGTGGCGGCCGCGTATCTGCGCGATGGCGGCCGGCGGCACGATAAACGCCTGGCGCAGGTTGCGGCGCCTTTGTTCCAGGTCCGGCGCCAGCGACTGCGGCAAGGTATCGCGTTGCCGCAACAGCAAGCCGTGCTGCAAGCCTAGCCCAAGCAGGCGCGCCAGGGGTTTGGCTATTTCCAGCGCCTGGTTGAAACCGCGCTGCTGCAGGCGCTGGGCGCTGAGCGGCACGGCCGTCATGATATCCGGCAAATCCGCCGGCAGGCCCTGATGATCGCTGATGCGGCTGGCGTCGCACAACATGTGTGCAAATACGGGCGCCAGCGCCAGTCGGCCGCCGAATTTCAGCGCCAGGACCAGTTGGTCCGCCGGCGCGCCATAGTCGCAGGCTGCGATGGTGGCGTCGAAGGCGCGCGGCTGTTTCAGGCAATTGCCGCATGACACCGGGCCATGGCCATCGTACCGGGGCAGCGGATTTGCGCATTGGTTACAGCGCGGCTGGCCGCTGGAAAAATAGCGCCCGCTGCAGCCATCGCAAATGATGCGCTTGCCGTTGCGCCCGCATAGTGCGCAGCAGGACGGCATGGCCGCCAGGATGCGGGCTAGTTGCTGTCGCGGCCAATGGCGTAATTGGGGAAATAACACTGGGCGGATCCCGTTCTGGTCGGATGGATGTCGGTACGCTCAGCCTACAGGCTATCAAGCGTGTAAACTACTGGCGATTATCGCATTTCATCTCACCTGCCGGATTCCGATGTCTACCTCACTCCCTCCTTTTGAAGCCAGTCAAAGTGCGCCGATCGACCTGCGCCGGGTACGCCGGCTGTTTGCCCAGCCTGCGCTGGTGCGCGAATCCGAATTCATGCGCCGTGAAATTTCAAGCCGCATGCATGAGCGTCTTGCCCTGGTGAAACTTGCCCCGCAGCGCGTGCTGGATGCCGGTTGCGGCGCCGGCCCGGATATCTATACGTTGCAGCAGCGCTTCAGCGAAGCCGCCATTATCGGACTGGATGCGTCTGCCGCCATGCTATCGATGGCAAAAGAGCAGCGCCAGACGGCGCAGCTGTCGGTCAATCGCCTGTTAAAGAAGTGGCTGCCGTTTACCGGCAACAGCGATGAACTGGCGTCCGACCTTGTGTGCGGCGATTTTGCGCAGCTGCCGCTGGCGCCAAATACGGTCGACCTGGTCTGGTCCAACCTGGCCCTGCACTGGCATCCGCAGCCAGACCGGGTGTTCGCCGAGTGGCGCCGCGTATTGCGGGTGGATGGCTTGCTGATGTTCTCCTGCTTCGGCCCCGACACATTCAAAGAATTGCGTAATGCTTTTGCCGGCGTCGATGACGGCGCGCACGTACTGCCTTTCGTCGACATGCATGATTTTGGCGACATGCTGGTCAATGCCGGTTTCTCGACGCCGGTCATGGACATGGAAAGCATCACGGTTACTTATGACACAGTGGAGAAATTGCTGGCCGATGTCCGCGCCTGGGGCGGCAATCCGCTGGCGACGCGAGGCCGCGGCTTGTTGGGGCGCGCCGCCGGGGCCCGTATCAAAGCCGCGCTGGAAGCAGGGCGCCGGCCGGACGGCAAATTGCCGCTCACTTTTGAAATCGTCTACGGCCATGCGTTCCGGCCAGTACCCAAAACCACCAGTGGCGGCGAGTCGATCGTGCAGTGGAACCTGGGTAAAAGCAGGTAAATGAAAATATATTTAACAAAGGGCTTGCGGGGAAGAAGGAGGGTTGCTATAGTTCGCCTCCCGTTGAGAACGACGCGAAATGAACGAAGCAGCTGAGGTAGGAAAGAGGCTGATTTGTGA